>DUOV01000120.1 GCA_012838615.1 Clostridia bacterium
CTTCACCTTCGTTATAAGTTACACTTTCAATTGCTATAAATTCTTTTAAAAACTCTATGATCTTATCCTGTTCTTTTTCAATATACTCACTTATTTTTTTAGAAAGTTCTTTAATGTCCATAACAAATCCCACCTTTTCTAATATTTTTCTCTACTGTTGTCATCCATATACATCATAGCAAATTTAAGCAAAATAGCAAAAGTTTAGTGGAAATTATTTAACCTATACTAAAATAATAAGTTGAGTTTCATATTCATCGAAATCACGGCCAAACCCTTGCCATTTTCAAACCAACTAATACTAGTTTTACCGCATAAAAATAAGCGCTTACCAAAACCGGCAAAGCGCTTACTACATTTTGTAGGACTCTAGTTCCCGGCACCCGAGTCATAGCGAATATAATATTCCATTTCATCAGCCAATGTCTATTTCGACATATTTTACTTAAATCCTGCTGAAATTTATAAAATTAATATAAATCTTTGTATAAAGGTGCTTTATCGCATAACTCCTTAACTTTTGCTCGCAACTCTTCTTTACTGCTCTCGTAGGCATCAGATAATGCTACGTCAATAATACCAGCAATTGCTTTCATTTCTTCTTCTTTAAAACCTCTTGTTGTTGCAGCAGGTGTACCTATTCTGATACCGCTTGTTACAAATGGACTTTCAGGATCAAAAGGAATTGTGTTTTTGTTAACTGTAATACCGATTTCATCTAAGCGGTGTTCAGCTTCTTTACCTGTAATCTTACGGCTACGTACATCCACTAGCATTAAGTGGGTATCAGTTCCACCTGAAACAATGTCAATTCCTTTTTCCATTAAAGCATTAGCTAAAGCAGCAGCATTTTTTACAACCTGCTCTTGATAAGCTTTAAAGGATGGGCTTAAAGCTTCCTTGAAAGCCACAGCTTTAGCAGCAATAACGTGCATTAAAGGTCCGCCTTGCAAACCTGGGAATACGGCTTTGTCAATCATCTTAGCATATTCTGCCTTACAAAGAATCATACCGCCACGAGGGCCTCTCAAAGTCTTATGAGTAGTGGTTGTAACAAAGTCGGCATAGGGAACTGGGTTTGGATGAAGTCCAGCAGCAACCAAACCTGCAATATGGGCCATATCAACCATTAAATAAGCCCCTACTTCGTCAGCAATAGCTCTAAATTTAGCAAAATCCAGTGTTCTAGGAATAGCACTACCACCTGCAACAATAAGCTTTGGTTTACACTCACGGGCTATTTCAGCTACCTTATCGTAATTAAGCATTTGGGTATCTTCTTCCACACCGTAAGCAACAAAATTAAAATATAAACCGGAAATATTTACTGGGCTACCATGAGTTAAGTGACCGCCATGAGACAAATTCATGCCTAGAACGGTATCTCCTGGTTTAAGTGCTGCAAGATAAACTGCCATGTTTGCATTGGCACCCGAGTGGGGCTGAACATTGGCATGATCTGCACCGAATAATTTTTTGGCACGTTCTCTGGCTAGATCTTCAGCGATATCCACATATTCACAACCGCCATAGTAACGTCTGCCGGGGTAACCTTCCGCATATTTATTAGTCAAAACAGAACCTTGTGCCTCCATTACTGCCGGAGAAACAAAGTTTTCAGAAGCAATTAATTCTATCTTGTCATTTTGACGTTTTCTTTCTAACTCTAGAGCTTCAAAAATCTCAGGATCAAATTCCTTTAAGTGTTTCACAACATACCCTCCTAATAACATTGAATTATTTTATATTGTTGTAAAGTTGACCTCAAAATAATATCTGAAGCCAGCCACATTAAACAAATCTTTGCTCCAATACCATATAGTTTAAATTAACTTTTTATTATTTTTGGTATTCGTATTTAATTTATTCAACGTTTAATAAAGAATTCCTTTCTATTTAACAAAAAAATTTAATGATATTTAATTTTGTAACCTTCTAACGGAAATTATCTCACCCAAAATGCTTATAGCTATTTCAGCAGGAGTTTCAGCACCGATTTTTAAGCCGATAGGAGTTTTAACTCTGCTCAACTCTTGTACAGAATAGCCTTCGTTTTCCAATTTAGTCAAAAGCAGTTTAACTCTCCGCCTGCTTCCAATCATGCCTAAATATTTATAGGGTTTCCCTAAAATATTTTTTAAACAAATTTCATCATACTGATGGCCTCTGGTAACCACAACTATATATGTACTTTGGTCAATCTTATAATCTTTGAGGACTTGTCCAAAATCAGAACATAAAATTTGGTCCGCATCAGGAAAACGACTTGGATTAGCAAAATCAGGCCTATCGTCAACAACTGTAACTTTAAAATCCAATTTTTTACCAAAGGATGCTACGTACTGACCAACATGGCCTGCACCTAGAATCAATAATTTTTCTTCAGGTAGAATAGGCTGGTATAAAACGCTATGACCATTATCATCCGGTACAAAGCTAGTTGTTCCCTTATTATATACTTCAGTTAACAGTTTTATATCTACCTTACACTCTTCTCCGGCAAGTTTTTTCCCGGAAATGTCATAAACACCTTTTTTGCTTTCTGGAGAAACTTGAGTTACTAATACTGCCGGTCTTATATTTTCCAAACATTCTAAAACAAAATCGTAAGGGTGAACATGGTTTAGAGGCTCTAAAAGCACATCCATTATACCCCCGCAGACCATTCCCTCGTCTGCTGCTAAGTCACTATTTAAGAGCACTCTGTAACTTTTGGTTTTATTATCATCTAACACTATTAAGGCTTCCCGCCTAACCTCGGCTTCCCCGCAACCTCCTCCAATAGTCCCCACACTTCGTCCATCAGGAAAAATTAGCATTTGGGCCCCTTCATGGCGAGGTACTGAACCTGATACATTAACGATGGTAGCCAGGACAGCAGGTGAATTAACCCCGATCTCTTCTATTATAGTTTGTATTACTTTCTTATCCACTTTTAAATTACCTCCGTGGTATAGCAGCTAACATAGCTGCTCATGTTAGATTAACTCTTTTTGGTTTAGAAGGTTAAGCATGGCCTCCAATACTGCCCCACCTAAAGCACGTGCTTTATCCGATATAGTAAAGCAATGAGTTTTTTCTCCCCTAGGATCTACATCTCCTATTTTCAGTCCCTGATTAACCTCCAAACCTGACTTTAACAACCCACGCACAACTCCATCCAGAGAGGATGAGACAGGCATTTTAGCTACTTCACCTACTACTTGGTCTTTTTTGACCAGATCCCCAATTTCCACACAACTCTCAAATACCCCGGAGCATGGTGCCCTTAAAACTCTTTCTTCAGTTTTGCCTTTAATCTCACCTGGCACCCCTGTGTTAGGTAAAGCTGAACCTTTATAAATCACCTTACCTAAAAAATGCCCCCGCTGGGTTTCTATAACTGCATGAGCGTCTTCCGGTGCCGTAAATCCCGGCCCTAGCGCAATTACTACTGGAGCGAGGTTAATATTTGTACCTATGTTCTTTTTAGCTAGAATAGCGTCGATAACTACCTGGGGTTTTAGGTAATTGATAATTTCAGCTAAAGGATCAACCAGCACCGGAATTTCTCCCTGAGTCAGTACTTTTTGGCAAGTTTCAAAGGTACTAAGACGGCCGGTAATTCCTTCCACTTGGGTTGTCCCCTCATAGATAGCCTCAGCAAAAGCAACTTTACGTCTGATTACTGTAGGTTGGGCTAAATCTGTCATAATCACTTGAAAACCGGCTTTATAAAGCCGGTGGGCCACACCACTAGCTAAATCACCGGCACCTCTGATGACAGTTAAAACCTTTTTCATTTTATAACTCATCTCCCATATTTTTGGTAATAAGTTTTATAGCTTTCCAGTGTATCTAAGTCAATAATAACACCTTCGTCGTCTACTTCCAACGGATAAACCTCATCATAGTGAGCATTTATTACTGTCCTAGCCCCCACATCTCCCTGAACATTTAATAACTCCGCATACAGTTCACTAGTTATTAGTATAGGGTGACCTTTCTTACCTCTGTAGTAGGGAGCAACGACTTTATTTCCGTATTTGCGATGAGTTTTAATAATATCCTTGATTGTTGAAACTTGCAAAAGAGGTGTGTCGCCCAAACCTATCAAACAAATTCGTTCTTCTTCCTGAAGAGCTTTAATTCCTGCCCGCAAAGAAGAAGCCATGCCCGTCTCATACTCTTCGTTGATAACCCATTTAACAGGTTTATCCTTTAGGGTTTTAATAATTTCAGCAGCACAATAGCCGACCACTACTATAATTTTATCCACTTCAGACTTAGTGTATAAATCTATAGTACTGCCCAACATTGTGCCATTTTTCCAAGGTAAAAGCTGTTTAACAATTCCCATGCGAGTTGACATCCCTGCTGCTAAAATAACAGCTGCTATGGTCACAAACAAAAAACCTCCCGTACCGGTCTATCAGTCTGTAAAGCCGTCAAAATAACTCTAACCATTCCTCTTTCCAATAAAAAATGGGCCAACTTCTCCCCGTTTTCATAATTAACCTTTGATTCGACCTTATTGATGATTATGGCAAAATCACAAGAAGCAGGTACGTTTTTAAGGTAACCGTATTGACTGGTCAGCACATCAGCTATCACATTAAGACTTAATTCTTTCCCTAGAGGCACATTAAAGAGTTGAGACATTAATTGAGCCCGGTGAACATTACTCTCAGTTAATCTCTGCCCGATAATTTCAGCGCCTATTATCCCTACCACAAGTCTGGTTGAACTAGGAATAACCGGTTCATGCTCGCCTGGAATTTTGAAAGGTTTCTGGGCTGCTCCATCTCCTTCAACTAAAAAATAAAAATCAGGATATAAGCTTGTTAAGATATCAATCCATTGAGCTGGAATTCCCAGTATTTTTCCAGAACTGTTTAATCTGGTAGCTAGGCCAATACAATTTTGTTTTGGTAAGGCTTTCCTAATTTCTTCAAGAAGCTTGTCAAAATGCTCTCCATAGACAATCGGAAATGCAGCTAATTCCCTAGCTGCCATTTTGGTGGTAGTCGTAATAAAAAAATTTTTTTGTTTAAGTCTCAGCTCTTTAGCCAATGTTAAAAGGGTTGAAGTTTTTCCTCCACCCCCAATAACAGTAATCACTTTGTAGGATTCAGCTTGTAAAGCTTGTACTAGATTCATCATAATACCCTTTAATTATCCATAGCATCAAATATTTGTCTTTCCAAAAGCCGAGCAGTTGGTGTAATGGCAAGACCACCACAAGCAGTTTCCCGTAAAGTTGCAGGCATGGAATTGCCAATTTCTCTCATGGCAGACACTACTTCATCAACAGGAATTTTACTTTCAATTCCTGCTAAAGCAAGATCCGCTGCAACCATAGCATTTGAAGCTGCCATAGCATTTCTTTTGATGCATGGCACTTCTACCAGACCAGCAACTGGATCACAGACAAGGCCTAAGACATTTTTTAAAGCAATAGCCCCCGCATGAGCTGCTTGACTAGGCGTCCCCCCAGCCAACTCAACGGCTGCAGCAGCCGCCATGCACGAAGCTGAGCCGCACTCTGCTTGACATCCACCCTCAGCTCCGGAAATAGATGCATTACGTGCAATAATAATACCAAAACCGGCAGCTGTAAAAAAAGCACGTATGACAGCATCCCTACTGGACTTCTTTAACTCAGCCACAACATACATTACTGCGGGCAATACTCCACAAGAACCGGCAGTTGGAGCAGCAACAATTTTACCCATGGCAGCATTAACCTCAGCTACAGCTAGGGCTCTGGCTACAGCTTCCATTACGGGCCCTCCAGAAATGCTACTACCATTAAGATGGGCAAGATGTAGTTTTTTGGCATCGCCACCTGTAAGTCCGCTGACAGATTTTACATCTTTATTTATGCCACGCTCCATAGCTTCAATCATTACTGACCAATTCTTGTCCATCTGTTTAATTAGTTCTTCCTCAGATACTTCCAATTCCTTAGCCTGATTCTCAATTACAATGGTCGAAATGGGACAATTCAAGGATTCTGCTTTTTTTACTAACTCTGCAATTGTCTTATAAAACATCCCCATCACTCCATCTCGAAAATTTAAATTGGTGGGATCCTAAACAAACTCTGAATTCCTTCAAGTTGTCTGATCTTAGTAATAGTAATGTCATCTATTGGATTATCTGTTTCTATAACCATTAAAGCTTCTGCGCCTTTATCAACCCGAGCTACTTTCATTTGGGCAATATTTACCTTTCCTTCTGCAAGAAGAGCAGAAAGACTAGCCACCATACCGGTACGATCAGTATACGTTGCAATTATGGTGTTGTAATTTCCGCGCAAATCTACAACAAAATCATCGATCTGAGTTACGACAATATTCCCCCCACCGATAGATGAGCCAAGGATGGTCCTGGTTTTTTTCGCACCACTTAGTACAAATTTAACTGTATTGGGGTGGACAGATCCTAGGTCAGCAGGAATAAATTTTATTTCAAGTCCAACATTTTTTGCCAGTTCCAAAGCTTGGGAGATCCTATCATCATCTGGATCAAAACCTAAAAGACCGGCCACAAGGGCCACGTCAGTACCGTGGCCCTTATAGGTCTTTGCAAAAGATCCATGCAGGAAAATATCAGCCTTTTTCGGTTCATTTCCAAAAATCAGACGGGCTAATTTGCCTAAGCGAACTGCTCCAGCCGTATGGGAACTTGAAGGCCCAATCATTATAGGACCAACTATATCAAAAACATTGATAGTCAAATCAGCCACCTTCTCTCCTGCATATTTTTTATTCTATACTAAATCAATCTAATCTACTACTTCTTCAACAAACCTGTTCTTTCATTGAATTCTTTGATTAACTTGTCTAATTCCGGAGTCATGGTGTGTAATCTGCCCCAGTAATTGTCGTAATCGTACCACTGAGCATTTAATTCTGCAACATCATACTGTTGCTGCTCAATCCAGGTATAGTATTTAAGGTTGTGAATACGCTTTTTAGCATAGTAAGTAAGCTCTTCCACATATTGAATGCTTTGGGCAAGAACATGTTTAGCGTGGTCAACGGCAGCATCAACTTTAGTATATTCTCTGCCTCTTTCTTCCTTCATTTCTTCAAGTCTTGAACCGTACATTTCAGCAGAGTCAGTTAATACGGTAACAATGCAATCATTCTCGGTAAACTCATAGTACTTAGCCATCTTAACAGCCATTAGAATATTAGCCGCACCGGAAATGCCTACCCAATTTAATCTTTGAATCAATTCGTCGTCAATACCTAGTTCTTCTTTTAGGTAAGCTTGACCTTCAGGTTCATTAAACAGACGGAATAATCCTAAGGCGTCGTTATCGTCAATTGCCATTACCATGTCAGTATTCTTCACATTGTGTACCCAAGGTACGTGCTTGTCGCCGATACCTTCGATTCTGTGATCACCATAACCGTTATTTAGGAGAGTCGGACATTGTAAGGCTTCACCGACAGCAAGTTTAGAACCAGGGAAAGTTTCTTTCAGGTAATCGCCAGCACCTAAGGTACCGCCGGAACCGGAAGTTAAGCAAACACCGGCTAAGCGATCATTTTCCCTCATTTCTTTTTTCAGTAAAGTTTCAAAGGCATTACCAGTTACTTCATAGTGCCACAAGTGGTTGCCTAATTCACCAAACTGGTTAAAGATCATTACATTGTCTCTTTCTCTTCTCAGTCTCCATGTTTCGTCGTAGATTTCTTTAACGTTACTTTCGCAACCATAGGTAGCAATAACTTCATCAGCCATTTTCTTTAGCCAATTGAAACGCTCGGCACTCATGTTTTCCGGTAAAATGGCAATTGATTTACAGCCTAATAATTTGGAATTGTAAGCACCACCACGGCAGTAGTTACCTGTGGAAGGCCAAACAGCAGAGTGGAAAGTGGGGTCAAATTGACCAGTTACAAGACGTGGAACTAAGCAAGAAAAGCTTGGGCCAATTTTATGAGCGCCGATTCCTGCAAAGTACTTACCGGACATAGCAAAGATTCTAGCTTTTACACCGGAAATTGCTGAAGGAATTTCGATGTAGTTAGGCAGCTCGTTAAAAAGACCACCTTTTTCAACAGGCTGGTTTTTCCAGGAAATTCTGTACAAGTTTCTTGGGTTAACATCATTTAAACCTATATCTTTTAGTTCTTCTTTTATGAAGTCAGGAATTAGCTCTGGATGCTTCATCTCCTCAAAAGTCGGGATTATAACGTTCCTTTCCTTAGCTAGCTTTACTGTTTTTTCAAGAACTTCTTCATTAATAGTTAAGTCGATTAACTTATGCTCTGCCATTAAAAATTACTCCTTTCTCTTTATATGTTTTATTTGTTAAGTATAGTGTTATATTTTAGCACCTGAGTTATCCCAAAGTGCTTAAAAAAACTTATTAATTAGAACCGAGGGGGGGTAATGACTGACAGAAACACTAGGCTGCCATCGCCATGGTTTTTAAGAGAATGAGGTATAGAAGCAAAATAATAAATGCTATCTCCTTCTTCTAAGTAGTAAGTTTCTTCCCCTATAGTAATTTTCATTTTTCCCTCTAAGATTAAAATACATTCTTCACCTGGATGGGTAGAGTCTTCTTCACCACCTGTAGCCCCAGGTTCGAGTCTAGCTATCAGCACTTCCATTTGTCTGTTTAAATCCGGTGACAATAGTTCATAAGTCAATTTGGTTGACGGAAAATGTAATACTTTACGGTTATTTTTTCTGACAACCGGACTGTGGTTATCGTTGTCTAAAAGAAAATAAAAAATTGGTACGTCCAACGCTTCTGCAATCTTGCGCAAAGACGTTATGGAAGGTTCTGCTAGTTCCCGTTCTACTTGACTAAGAAAGCTTGCAGTAAGTCCAATCCGTTCTGCTAAATCTTTTAGACTCAAATTTTTTTCAATACGCTTTTTTCGGATTTTCTCTCCTAGCATAAGCTACCCCCTTGTGTCAGGAAAAAAGAATACATTTTTTAACTCTCACTATAATATTAACCTAAAACATAAAATATAGCTACAATATTTAAGGTTTTTTTTAAATTTATTTAACTTTATTTAAATCTAAATTAATGAGGGCACTAAAAACCAAGTGCCCTCAGTCAGTAATTTAAATTAATCTATCTCTAAGCAGTTTATTTACTAAGCCAGGATTAGCTTTGCCTTTTGTTGCTTTCATGACTTGTCCTACTAAAAAGCCAATAGCCTTTTCCTTACCATTTTTGACATCTTCTACTGATTTGGGATTAGCTTCTATCACCTGGTCTACAATCGTAAGAATCGCACTTTCATCACTTATTTGAATTAATCCTTGCTCCTTAATTATTGTATCAGGAGTTTTACCGGTGGTAAACATTTCCTCAAATACTTGTTTGGCAATTTTTCCACTTATAGTGCCTTTGTCTATCAATTTCAGAAGCTCAGCTAAATTTTCCGGCCTTATAAGTGTTTCATCTATGCTCTGATTGTTAGCGTTTAACAACCTTAACAACTCGCCCATTACCCAGTTAGCAACTGTTTTAGCATCACTATATTCCTTGACCGCTGCATCAAAGAAATCAGCCAGAGATTTAGAACTGGTAATTACTTCTGCATCATAAGATGGCAAACCTAAATCCTCAACTAATCTTTTTTTACGAGCTTGGGGCAATTCAGGGATACTTTTCTTAATGGTTTCTAACCACTCTTCGTCAATTAATATTGGCGCAAGATCCGGTTCTGGGAAGTAACGATAATCATGAGCTTCTTCTTTGCTGCGCATGGAAACCGTGATACCTAAAGCTTCATCCCAAGAGCGAGTTTCCTGAATGATACGCCCTCCTTCCTCTATAACCTGGATTTGGCGCCCTATTTCATATTCTAAGGCCTTTTGTAAAGCTTTAAATGAGTTCATATTTTTAATCTCTGTTTTGGTCCCCAGTTTAGTAGAACCTTTGGGCCTAATGGAAATATTAGCGTCACAACGAAGAGACCCCTCTTCCATTTTACAGTCAGATACTCCGGTATATTCTAAGACTGATTTTAAAAGTTCCATGTAAGCTTTGGCTTCTTCAGGAGAGCTTAGATCTGGTTCTGACACAATTTCAATTAGCGGTACTCCAGCTCGATTGTAGTCCACTAAGGAACTAGAGGAACTTGAAATTGTATCGCCAGAATGAACTAATTTACCAGCATCCTCTTCCATATGGACTCTATTGATACGTATACGTTTAGTTTGCCCTGCAACTTCAATATCTAAATACCCATCTTTAGCTATAGGCAAATCATACTGGGAAGTTTGAAAGTTTTTGGCTAGATCAGGATAATAGTAGTTTTTCCGATCAAACTTACTATAAGAATTAATGCTACAATTTAAAGCTAACCCTGCTTTAACTGCATACTCCAAAACCTTTTTATTAAAAACCGGTAATGTACCAGGTAAGCCAAGACATATGGGGCATACATGGGTATTTGGGGCACCACCAAAAGTAGTTGGACAAGAACAAAAAATCTTTGTTTTAGTTTTTAGTTCGGCATGAACTTCCAACCCAATAACTGCTTCGTATTCGGACATCTATTTCCCTCCCAACTGTGGCCTTTTTTGATGATAATCCGTACAGCTCTCAAAAGCATATGCTGCACTTAAAAGAGTAGATTCTGCAAAGGGCTTAGCAATTAACTGTAAACCGATAGGGAGACCTTTACTAAAACCACAGGGTATGGATATAGCCGGTACCCCTGCTAAGTTGGCTGTAACTGTACAGACATCGTTTAAATACATAGATATTAGGTTATCTGTTTTTTCCCCGAATTTAAAAGCTATTGACGTGGTGGTAGGGGTAAGTAATAAGTCGTAATTTTCAAAAGCACGTTCATAATCCTGTTTGATTAAAGTTCTTACCTTTAAAGCTTTTAAATAATAAGCTTCATAGCAACCTGAACTTAAAACGTAAGTTCCTACCATAATACGGCGCTTAACTTCTGCCCCAAATCCTTCTGAACGGGTTTTAATATACATGCTGACCAGGTCTTCAGCATCCTTATTTCTGTAACCGTAACGTACCCCATCAAATCTGGCAAAGTTTGAGCTGCATTCAGCAGGTCCTATTACATAGTAGACAGGCAAAGCATACATAGCATGGGGCATAGACATTTCCTCAACTGTAGCCCCTAATTCTTCATATTTGGCAATAGCTTCTTTAACAGCTTTTTCCACATCTTGACTTAAACCCGCTGCAAAAAGCTCTTTGGGAACTCCGATCCGCAAACCTTTAATATCTTTTTTGAGAACATCTAAGTAGTTCGGAACTTCCTTGGAAACAGAAGTTGAATCTTTAGGATCATAACCCGCAATTTGCTGTAAGACTAAAGCACAATCAGTTACGTCTTTTGTAAAAGTCCCTATTTGATCTAAGGATGAAGCGTAAGCCAGTAACCCATAACGAGAAACCAGGCCATAGGTAGGTTTTAGACCCACAACTCCACAAAAGGAAGCTGGTTGACGAATCGAACCACCTGTATCCGAACCTAAAGCAAAAACTGCCTCACCAGCAGCTACAGCAGCTGCTGGGCCACCGCTAGATCCTCCGGGGACAGCCCTTATATCCCATGGGTTTTTGGTAGGACCAAAATAAGAAGTTTCAGTAGATGACCCCATGGCAAACTCGTCCATATTTAGTTTTCCTAGCATAACAGCCTCTGCTTCATCTAATTTTTCAACTACTGTTGCATCATATGGGGGAATGTAATTTTCCAGCATTTTTGAAGAACAGGTTGTCCGAACTCCTAAAGTCGAGATATTATCTTTTAAACCCATTGGAATACCGGCTAGTGGTGGCAATTCTTCCCCTCGAGCAATTTTTTCATCCACTTGTTTAGCTTTCTCCAAAGCCTTATCCTTTGTTAAGGTAACATAAGACCCCACATCTTGCTCAACACTTTCTATCCGCTCAATAAAACTGTTTGTTAACTCTACTGCGCTAATCTCTTTTTTTAGTAAAAGTTCTCGTAGTTCGTAGGCAGTTTTCTCGTAGAGCTGCATCTATATACCTCCCGTCTAAATTGCAGTCGCCAGTCCCCAGTCGCCAGTCATCAGTTTTAAGCCTTAAATTATGCTTAATCAGTAGAGACTGGAAACTGACCATTTAGCATTTTCCAAAACTGACTGAGCGTAATATTTAAAGAATTCGCGGGACACGATATTGTCCATCTTTTTCATCAGGCGCATTTTGTAGTGCTTTACCAAGTTCAAGGGTTTCCCCAACAACATCTTCCCGAAAAATATTACATATAGGTATGGCATGAACTGTAATATCAACGCTACTGGTATCAAGTTTATTTAATTCTTCTATAAAACTAAAAATATTATTTATTTCCGTCGTGTAGCTTTCCTTCTCCTCTTCACTTAACTCCAGACGGGACAACGTTGCCATTTGCTCAATTTCCTTTTTTGTAATAGGCAATTTATTCACCTTCCTCACAGGTAAAATATCTTAATGTAAAAAACTAACATCTTTTCAATTATAGCAAAAAAGGAAGAAAATTCAATGTAAAGCTAGAAAACTGCAGTTAATTGTTTGTGCCTTTTCCATTAATTAAATCTAATAATTGTTCTTCATTAAGAATTGGTATTCCTAATTTCAATGCTTTGTCGTATTTAGAACCGGGATCAGAGCCAACAATTATGTAATCAGTCTTTTTACTAACACTAGAAGAAACTTTTCCTCCCTGGCTTTCTATCATCTCCTGAGCATCCTTACGAGTTAAGTTTGGCAATGTACCTGTCAAAACAAACTGTTTCCCGGTTAGTTTCCCCCCATAAGTAGCATGCCCTTTATTTTCCATATTAACTCCTGCTTCCCGAAGTCGGTCGATTACCTTTTGATTTTGAGGTTCGGTAAAAAAGTCCACAATGCTCTCAGCCATTCTCGGCCCAATGTCAGGGACTTCCATAAGTTCCTCAGCAGATGCTTGGCTTAAGGCATCTAACGATTTAAATTGCTTAGCCAAAACTTTGCCTGCTTGGGCTCCTACATGTCTAATGCCTAAAGCAAAAATTAATTGACCCAAGGAGCAGTTTTTGCTTTTTTCAATAGCATTTAACAAATTTGTGGCTGACAATTCTGCCATTCTTTCCAGTTTTAGTAGTTCTTCATATTTTAGATAATATAAATCTGCTGCATTTTTTATAAGACCGGCCTGTAGTAACTGCTCTATCACTTTTGGGCCAAGCCCTTCAATATTCATGGCATCCCGCGAAGCAAAATGAATTATACCTTCCCGAACTTGGGCTGGACAGGCCAAACCTCCTGTACAGCGCACGGCAGCTTCATTTTCCGGACGTATTACATGAGAGCCACATTCCGGACAAACTTTAGGAAAAATGAAATCTTTTTCTTGACCTGTACGTTCTTCCTTGACTACTTCTACTACTTCAGGAATTATGTCGCCAGCCTTTTGAATAATAACTGTGTCGCCAATTTTAACATCTTTATTACGTATAATATCTTCATTATGTAAGGTTGCCCTACTTACCGTTGAGCCTGCTACTCTTACTGGTTCTAAAATGGCAGTTGGTGTAAGGACCCCCGTTCTCCCTACATTTAAAACTATATCTTTAACTTTTGTTTTTACTTGTTCAGCCGGAAATTTATAGGCAATAGCCCAGCGAGGACTTTTAGCTGTAACACCTAGGGCGTGCTGTTGATGAAGATCGTTAACCTTTATTACCATACCGTCGATTTCAAAAGGTAAACTGTTTCTTTTAGCAGTCCATTCACTACAGTATTCAATTGCTTCAGAAATGGAAGAACATAATCTACTATGTGTTTCTACTTGAAAACCCAACTCCCGGAGAAGGTTTAAAGAATCCCAATGAGTGGTAAGTTCTATCCCTTCTATATATGTAATTTCATAAATAAAAGCACTTAGAGTACGCAAGGCCGTTATCCTTGGATCTAGTTGGCGAATAGAACCGGCAGCAGCATTTCTTGGGTTAGCAAATAGGGTTTCCCCATTTTCAGCACGTTGACTATTTAACCTGGCAAAAGCTGCTTTGGGCATGAATACCTCGCCGCGCACTTCTAAACGAGGAAAAGGAGTTTTAAGCATAAGAGGAATTGTTCTGACGGTTTTTAAATTTGCTGTTACATCCTCCCCATTTTCTCCATCCCCTCTTGTTGCCCCCTTAACCAGCAAGCCATTTTCATAAATAAGAGCAATAGACAAGCCGTCAACTTTTGTTTCAACCACGTATTCTACAGGTGCCTTCACCATCGAAACTACTCTACGGTTAAATTCTTGCAAATCCTTTGCATTAAAAGCATTAGATAAGCTTAATAGGGGTTTGCGATGGCGGTAACTTGAAAAGGTACTGGCAACAGCACCCCCAACTCTTTGGCTGGGCGAATCAGGAGTAATAAGCTCTGGAAATGCGCTTTCTATAGCAATTAGCTCTCTCATAAGCCTGTCATATTCAGCGTCTGTAATGGTTGGAGAATCTAAAACATAATATCGATAGTTATGCTCATTCAGTTCTTCCCGCAATTTTTCCACTTTGGCCTGGGCTTCCTGAAAATTCATCTTTTATACCTCCGTTCTTGGTACAAAAATAGAAGCTCTACTTCATACTCTTTAGTTAAAGGCTTATGCTTTCCTAATAGGGGCATATTTGACCATCAGATTTTTGATTCCTTGATTGGGAAAAGCAATACTCAACTGAGCGTCTTCACCGCTCCCGGTAATCTTAACGATTACCCCTTCACCCCACTTTGAATGGATAATATGATCCCCCAAATTAAAATGCAACTCAGTTTGACGAGGTGCAAAATTTGGTTTGCTCCAGCTTGGTATGAAGGGAGAAGTTTGGGTTTTTATTTCATTTTGCTTTTCTGTGCCGGTTTTAAGTTCTTCAGGGATTTCATCTAAAAAACGAGAAGGTTGATTATATACAGTTTTACCATAAATAGTGCGTTGCCATGCTCTTGTCATGTAAAGCTTTTGTTCTGCCCGCGTCATCCCAACATAACATAAACGCCTTTCTTCTTCCAACTCAGTTTCATCTAACTGAGATCTGGCGTGGGGAAATACAGTTTCTTCTAAACCAGCTAAAAACACGACCGGAAATTCCAATCCCTTAGCAGTATGCAAAGTCATGAGTACAACTGCATCTTGTTCTTCATTATAACCATCTAAATCTGTTACTAAGGCTATCTGTTCCAAGAAAGCATCAAGATTTTTTTCCTCAGCATGGCGATCAAAATCTGATGTCACACTCATAAATTCACGTAAATTTTCAATCCTGGTTTGAGCTTCTGTAGTCTTTTCATTTTCTAATTCAGTCAAATAACCGGTAGCATTTAAAATAATTTCAACTAATTCTGTTAAGGGCATAGTATCTTTTTTTGCTCTAAAATCTTCCAGCAAACTGCAAAATTTCATAAGAATATTTACAAAGCGAGGAGTTAGTTCATTTATTTCACCAGCTCTGTTTAAAGCATCATATAAACTGCAATTATGACTAGCGGCAAATGATTCAACCTTGGCTAAAGTAGCTTCACCGATTCCTCGCTTAGGTACATTAATTATTCTAGTTAAACTAACTGTATCATTCGGATTGGCAATGACCCGTAGATAAGCTAATATGTCTTTTATTTCTTTTCTTTCATAAAACTTTAAGCCACCATATATTTCATAAGGGATTCCGAATCGAATAAAAGTTTCTTCAATAGGACGGGATTGGGCATGGGTACGATAAAGAACTGCAAAATCCTTGTAAGGTCTGTCTTCTTTATTATGTCCTCGGTAAATTTCATCAGCAATATATTCTGCTTCATGCCTTTCATCTTGCCCCATAAAGCATATTATTGGTCCTCCGTCTTCATTTTCAGTCCAGAGGGCTTTTTCTTTCCGGTCAAAGTTGTTGTTAATGACCTGATTAGCTGCTTTAAGAATAGTTTTAGTCGAACGGTAATTTTGCTCTAGTTTTATAACAACCGCATCCGGATAATCTTCTTCAAAGTCTAAAATATTCTGAATATCAGCTCCTCGCCAACCGTAAATAGACTGATCCGGATCACCTACAACACAAATGTTACGATGAGCTGCTGCCAAAAGTTTAATCAAAATATATTGAACATGGTTAGTATCTTGATATTCATCGACCAATATATGCTGAAATTTATTTTGATAGTATTGTAAAACTGAAGGGTTTTCTTTAAAAAGTTTAACCGTAAGGATAAGTAAATCATCAAAATCTAAAGCGTTAGCACTTTTTAACTTTTCTTGATATAAACTATATAGGTCGCTTACAATGTTCTCATAATAATTAGAAGCTTCTCTTGCATACTGGTCGGGCAGGACAAGACGATTTTTAGCCCTGCTAATTTCTGCTAAAACTGAACGAGGTGTAAATTTTTTTTCATCCAGATTCAATTCCTTTAAACAGTTTTTAATGACTGTCTGCTGATCAGCCGTATCATAAATAATGAAATTACTTTGATAATCCAGAGCCCCAATTTCACGACGCAAAATACGTACGCAAGCTGCGTGAAAAGTACTGACCCAAAGGCTAGCCACCGCCTTTTCACCAACGATGGAAGAAAGTCTCTCTTTCATTTCATTGGCAGCTTTATTGGTAAATGTAATTGCTAAGATTCGAAAAGGCTCTACCCCATTTTCAATTAAATAAGCAATTCTAGTAGTTAAAACTCTGGTTTTGCCGCTTCCTGCACCGGCTAAAATCAATAAAGGCCCTTCTTTATGTAAAACGGCTTGTCTCTGTACCGGATTTAACTGTGAAAACATGTCCTGCATATTTCTCCCCCTTAGTATTAAAACCCTGAAAAATCACTTATAGCAACTTTTTCACTTTATAATATCGCTTTATCTTACCATAAAATTATAGCAAAGGAAAACTGGGATAAAGAATATTTCCTCCTTTAGAAAGAAAACAATATTAACCATATAAATAAGGAAACACTACTTAAACCGATAGGTTGGTAGTGTTTCCTTATTTTCATTTAAGAAGGGAGATTAATTTATAGTTTATAATGTTTTAATAGCCTATATCCTTAACAGAAACTTTGCCTGTAGCTAAATCATTTACTATTTCGGCTAACTTATCCTTCACGTCTTGACTGACAAAGTCTTCAAAATCATGAAAAGGTGAATAGTAGACAGCTTTCTCAGCCACTCCCACTCTATAAATTTTGGGCTCTAGTTCTCCGGCCAAATAGGTTTCATAGGCAAACATTATAGGAACTGAAATATCTTTTATGACACTTACGACTACAGTATCAGGAGCTGCTTCAAACTGATCCCCGCCTGCTCCTCCTATAGCATAAACTCCTCTCTCTTTGCAAGCTTCAATCGAACCC
>DUOV01000012.1 GCA_012838615.1 Clostridia bacterium
TGCACTCTGCTGGAAAGCTGATTTACAATTTGCTGTGTGCTTTGGGCAGCATTTTCAAACAAACTTTTGGCTTCCTGGTTTTGTGTACTTAAAGCAAATTGTTCTAAACTGGCCTGAGCGCTTTTTAGAGAAGCTAAACAAGTTTTCAAATCAGAAGCGACTGTCATATTTTCACTCCCTTCGTTACTTTTTATTATTGGTTTATGTAAACGATCCATGAGTGGTAAATATAGTAAACGTTTTAAAGAATTAATAACTGACTCTAATCAAATAATAAATTTAAAGAAATTAGTGAACAAGGAGGGTCGAATGTGCCCCAATGGATTGTAATAGTTCTCAGAACTTTAATTACTATTATAGCCTTATTTGCTATTACTAAGGTTTTAGGCAAAAGGCAACTGGGTGAATTATCCTATTTTGAATATATAACAGGTATAACTATTGGCAGCATAGCATCCTATGCTTCAATAGATCTGCAAGGTAATTGGTACTATGGATTTTTGGCTATCTTTGTCTGGGCAATAATTGTCTATGCCCTGGGGTTTCTTACCTTAAAAAGCAAAGTTGCCCGGGATATAATCCAGGGTAAAGGAGTTGTACTCATCAAGGAAGGTAAGATTTTAGAAGATAATCTTAAAAAGGTTCACCTTACCGCCGATGACTTATTAGAGCAACTTAGGGAAAAAAACGCATTTAAGTTAGCTGATGTAGAATTTGCAATTTTAGAATCTAACGGTAAATTTAATGTAATGCTGACTAAGGAAAACCAGCCCCTTACTCCTAAGTTACTAGGAATAAAGGTCGGGCAGGAAAATGAACCCCAAACAGTTATTATTGATGGAAAAATAATGGATGAACCATTGGCTACTTTAGGTTTAAACCGTGGTTGGCTACATACTGAGCTGGAAAAAATAGGAGTAGCTCTGGAAAATGTCTTTTTAGGCCAAGTTGATTCTTATGGGCAGTTAACTGTGGATTGTTATGATGATAAATTATTAATTCCCGAGCCTCAGGAAAAAGCAAAGCTTTTAGCAACCCTAAAAAAATGTGAAGCAGATATTGAAATGTTTGGCTTAAGCAGCAAAAATCAGGAGGCAAAGAAACTATATGAGAATTGTGCCGAAGAGTTGCAGGAGGTAATTTCCAAGGTAAAGCCCATATTAACTAGCTAGGAGGGATAAGATGCCTAATAATAAAAAGAAAAAATTAACCCCGGTTCAACAAGAGTATCAAAAACTTGCCAAAAACGCAGAACCAAAAAGGCCTGTCCTTACCAATTGCCTCCGCGCCTTTATAGCAGGTGGAACAATTTGTTTAATAGGGCAGGCTGTTCAAACTGCTTTTATCAAGTGGGGTGGTTTCAATAAGCAAAACGCAGGTAACCCAACTGTAGCTGTAATGATAATCTTATCTACTTTTTTAACCTGTTTAGGGGTCTATGACAAAATTGCCCAATGGGCAGGTGCAGGCTCGGCTGTCCCAGTAACAGGATTTGCCAATACCATGTCCTCCTCCGCTCTGGAACATAAAAGCGAAGGGATAGTTTATGGAGTGGGAGGCAGAATGTTTGAAGTTGCAGGTCCTGTAATAGTATTTGGAACAGTTGCCGCCTTTATTGTAGGAATTCTTCACTGGCTGTTTAATCCCAGCCTGGGAGGTGGTTTTTAGTGCTGCAAGGACA
>DUOV01000121.1 GCA_012838615.1 Clostridia bacterium
CCCGGAAGGTGAGATCATCGACATGATGTCCCTTTTTCCCCCATAGGCACCTACAGGCATTCCGCCGCCTATTATCTTTCCAAATACCGTAAGATCAGGAATTATACCATAATACCCTTGTGCCCCGCTGTAAGATACTCTGAAGCCTGTAATTACCTCATCAAAAATTAAAAGCACTCCGTATTCCTCAGTTAGCCTGCGCAAAGTTACAAGGAATTCCTTATCAGGAGGTACTACTCCCATATTTCCCGCAACAGGTTCTATGATAACGGCTGCCAGCTGGTTTCCTACTGATTTAAAAATGCTTTCAACTTCGTCTATATTGTTGTATGACGCTGTAAGGGTATTTTTGGCATAATCAGCAGGAACTCCTGCACTATCTGGTACACCGGTGGTAAGAGCGCCTGAACCGGCTTTTACAAGAAGCCCGTCAGAATGCCCATGATAACAGCCTTCAAATTTCAGTATCTTGTCTCTTCCGGTAAAACCTCTGGCCAGCCTAATGGCACTCATAACCCCCTCAGTTCCGGAGCTGACCATTCTTACCATTTCTACAGACGGTACGGCATCGCATATAAGCTGTGCCAGCTTGAGCTCTCTTTCTGTGGGCGCCCCGAAGCTTGTCCCATCATGGGCAGCTTTAACAATCTCTTCAACTACTTCAGCATTGGCATGGCCGAGAATCATAGGTCCCCATGAGCCAACATAATCTATGTATTCATTTCCATCAACATCAAATATTCTAGAACCTGATGCCTTCTTTATAAATAAGGGATTAAGGCCTACCGACTTAAATGCCCTTACAGGACTGTTTACACCGCCTGGAATTATTTTTCTGGATTCTTCAAACAATTGGACGGATCTAGAGTTTTCCATACTGTTTCCTCCTGTAACTATAAACTTTTGCTCCCTATGATTTAATCCACTCAGCAAGCTGCTTGGCAAAGTATGTTATGATAATTTTTGCACCTGCACGCTTAATAGCTGTTAAAGTTTCCAGGACCGCCGCCTTCTCGTCCAGCCAACCCTTCAACGCGGCAGCTTTAATCATGGAATATTCGCCGCTCACATTATAGGCTGCCACGGGAACATTTACCCTTCCACTTACATTCTTTATTACGTCAAGATAAGCAAGAGCAGGTTTAACCATGACTATATCAGCGCCCTCGGTAATATCCAGTTCTACTTCTCTGATGGCCTCTTTCCCATTGGCATAATCCATCTGATAAGTCTTCCTGTCTCCAAAAGAGGGCTCGGAATGGGCAGCTTCCCTGAAAGGACCATAAAAAGCCGAAGCATATTTTGCGCTATAAGCCATGATCAGCTTATCCTCAAAACTTTGCTGCTCGAGAGCGGCCCTTATGGCACCTATTCTGCCGTCCATCATGTCTGAAGGAGCGATGACATCAGCACCTGCTTCCGCATAACTAACTGACGTTTTAACTAACAGTTCAACAGAAGGATCATTCAGAATCCTTCCATTCTTTACTATACCGCAGTGTCCATGGCTGGTATATTCACACAAGCAGACATCTGCGACAAACAACAGGTCTGGAAAGCGTTTTTTACCTTCCCGTAATGCTTTTTGTACTATTCCATCAGCCCGGTATGCTCCCGAACCTACTTCATCTTTATGATCAGGCACTCCGAAAAGCAGTACCCCAGGAATTCCTGCTTCCTGCACCTCTTCCAGCTCCCGGAGATAATTGTCTAATGACAGGTGATAAACCCCTGGCATGGAAGGTATTTCATTTTTTATCCCACTACCTTCTACTACAAACAATGGATATAACAAGTCATCAACTGTAATATGGGTCTCCTTTACAAGTTTTCTTATAGTTGCAGAAGACCTAAGCCGGCGCGGTCTCTGGAAAAGTTCCATCTTAAAACCACCTCCATCATATTTCCGTTATTTTTTTAACCAACCCGTCTATTGTATACTCGTCAGCAACCGCCGTAACATCAATACTCATCTCCCGGGCTGTTTTTTCGGTGGCAGGACCAATACATATGATTTTAATGCCTTTTAATGCTTCAAGATTGTGGCGACCTATGTTCGTAACAAAATTTCTTACCGTTGAAGAACTGGTAAAGGTAAGATAATCAATCTTTCCTTCCTTAATCATCGAAAGTATCCTGTCTTTATCTCCAGCCTCAGGCACAGTCCTGTAAACTACAAGATCCTCACAGTTGATTCCTGCTTCCACCAGGCCCTTGTACAGCTCAGGACTTGCGATATCGGCCCGCGCTAACAAAACCTTTTCCCCTGGTTGAACAAGCTTCAAAAGCCCCGCAAGCAAATATGACGTAGTATATTTCTCGGGTACATAAGCTAAATCCAGCCCCATACTCTTAAGCCTATCAGCAGTTGCCTCTCCTATTGCACATAACTTACAGCCATAAAGGCTCCGAATATCTATACCCTTTATCTTCATTCTTCTGAAAAAATAATCTACTCCGTTTACACTAGTAAACACTATCCACTTAAATCTGTTTATTTCATCAAGAACTGAGTCAACTTTTTCGTAGTTCTCTGGTTCTACAATCTTAATTGCCGGAAATTCTACTGCTTCTCCGCCAAGGAGTTCTATCTTTTCTACTAAAAAACTTGCTTGCTCCCTGGCCCTGGTTACAATCACCTTTTTACCTGCCAAGGGCCCTTTCTTAAACCAGTTAAGTTTTTCACTTAGTTCTACAACCTTACCTATTACCGTGACAGCAGGGGCTTTTACACCTGATTCCATAACCTTTACTGCTATGTCTTCGAGGGTACCGGTAACCACCCTTTGTTCCTGAGTTGTTCCCCTCTCAATAACAGCAGCAGGCGTGTTTTTATCTTTTCCATGTTTGAGCAGGTTTGAAGTAATCTCGCCAATATTTTTTACACCCATTAGGAATACCAACGTGCCTGAAAGCTTGGCCAGTAGTTCATAATCCACAAGGCTACCGTCTTTGTCAGGTCTTTCATGGCCTGTAATGATGTGCAGCGATGAGCAAAAGTCCCTATGGGTTACAGGTATTCCGGCATAGGCAGG
>DUOV01000013.1 GCA_012838615.1 Clostridia bacterium
ACTCATTTTTTATGTGGGTTGTATTTAATTTTGTTTTGGGGTAAAAAAAGCTACCATCATATCTTTACGATGGTAGCCAGATACTCTTATTTTATTCTCTTACCCCAACATTTGACATAGAGCCAAAAAAGAACGTTCTGGAAGAACATTCTTTCTAAAAACATTATTTTCGACGTAAGAAAGCTGGAATATCTAAATCATCAGTAGAAAAAGTTTTTATATCAAGCTCTTTTTCCAGTTTTGGTTTAATAGTTTTTCTCTGGTCAAACCCTGTTGCTATAACAGTCACATGTATTTCATCTTGTAAAGTTTCGTCAATTACGGCTCCAAAAATAATATTAGCTTCAGGATCTGCGGCAGCAGAAATAATTTCAGCTGCTTCGTTTACTTCAAACAATCCTAAGTTGTTACCGCCAGTAATATTTAGCAATACACCTTTAGCACCATCAATAGAAGTTTCGAGTAATGGGCTGGAAATAGCCATTTTAGCTGCTTCTTCGGCCCGTTTTTCACCTGTAGCCCTTCCTATGCCCATTAAGGCAGAGCCAGTATCTCGCATAATTGTTTTAACGTCAGCAAAATCAAGATTGATAAGCCCCGGAACTGCGATCAGATCGGAAATGCCTTGTACACCTTGTCTTAGTACATCATCAGCGATACGGAAAGCATCGGTAATTGAGGTTTGCTTATCGGCAACCTGTAATAAGCGATCGTTTGGTATAACAATGAGGGTATCAACTTTGGATCTAAGTTCTTCAATTCCCTTTTCTGCTCGCTCAGCCCGTTTACGACCTTCAAAAGTAAAAGGTCTTGTAACCACCCCTACGGTTAAAGCACCAATCTCTTTAGCAATTTCAGCAACAATTGGAGCTGCACCGGTTCCTGTACCGCCGCCCATTCCAGCTGTAACAAAAACCATGTCGGCCCCCTCTAGACTTTTAGAAATTTCATCATGACTTTCTTCGGCCGCTTTTTTCCCAATTTCAGGATTGGAACCAGCTCCTAAGCCTTTGGTAAGTTTTGCACCAATTTGCATTTTTATCATGGCTTGAGAAAACTTTAACGCTTGAGCATCGGTGTTAACAGCTACAAAATCAACACCTTGCAAACCTGCTGAGATCATGCGATTTACTGCGTTATTTCCACCGCCACCAACGCCGATCACCTTTATTGTAGCAAACTGATTAACATCGTTTTCTTCAAACTCTAGCACTCTAACCCCTCCTAAATCAATGCTTATTACAGTTGTTTTCAAAAAACCTCTTTAAACCAACTAATAAACCTTTGGAATATACTACCTAAAGGTGCTGTGGAAGCTGTTTCCATGGCTGCACTATTTCTGGCACCAAAAGCTAAAATACCAAGGGCTGTGGCATAAGAAGGCGAATTTACCATATCAGAAATTCCCCCAATATTTCTGGGGGCTCCAACTCTAGCCGGCATATCTAAATAATTAGCTGCTAAAGGAACAAGACCCTCAATTTGAGAACTGCCGCCGGTAAATACAATTCCGCCGGGTAAAGATGTATTATACCCCGATTTATTAAACTCTGTATGTATAAGGCTTAATATTTCCTGCATCCTTGGCTCAATGATGGAAGCTACAAGTTTGCGAGAAACTCGTCTTACTTCGTTTCCTCCAACATTAGGAATTTCAATGTAGTTTTCTTCAGGCATCAGGGACTGAAGCACACAACCTTCTTCCTTTTTTACTTTTTCAGCTTCCATAATGGGTGTTCTTAAGCCAACTGCCAAATCACTAGTTATGTGATCCCCACCTAAAGGTATAACGGCAGAGTAAGTAATAGTCCCATGTTCGTACATGGCTAGTTCAGTAGTACCTGCTCCTAT
Source organism: Clostridia bacterium (assembly GCA_012838615.1). GTDB lineage: Bacteria > Bacillota > DUOV01 > DUOV01 > Zhaonellaceae > DUOV01. Next base: position 1,852 of record DUOV01000013.1, read on the forward strand.
ATCAACTAATAATGCCCCCAATTCCTTTTCAGCCGGGAGTAGTACAGCTTCGGCTGAAGCAAGGGCATTATATACTAAGGAATCAACCTGCAGACCTGCCCGATGTACACTTTTTAGGGTGTTTTGAATTGAAGTACTGGCTCCGGTAATGATATTGGTCTCTACCTCTAAACGAGAACCGGACATGCCGACAGGATCGACAATTCCATCATAACCATCTACGATATACTCTCTCGGAATAATGTGAATGATCTTACGATCCACCGGTAAGGCTATAACCTTTGCAGCCTGCAAAACCCGGATAGCATCTTCTGAAGAAATTTCTTTATCCAGACTTGCTACGGCCACAACTCCTCGGTTATTGATCGAATTAATATGAGGACCTGTAATACCAACATAAGCAGAACTAATCTGTACACCACTCATTTGCTCTGCTTTTTCTACAGCTTTTTCAATAGAACGAGCTGTATTTTCAATGTCGACAATAGTCCCTTTACGTAAACCAGTTGAAGCGCATTCACCTACTCCTATAACATTTACGTACCCTTCAAACTCAACCTCACCAACAATGGCAACTACTTTACTCGTGCCAATGTCTAAGCTGACAATAACATTTTTTTTGGGCATAAAATGCACCCCCAGCCGCGTTGCCACCATGTATGGTACAGACTGCCCAGACCAAATACATATAGGACATACTTAGGGAATTCAACATTTTATCTACATTTCCTTTTTTCGGGAATGATATTTTTAGTTATTTTTTCAACAAATACCTACGAATTATGGCTAAATTTTGAAATAACCTTACTCCAAAAGCAAAAACTGCAGCCATATAAAGTTCTACACCTAATTGATCGCCAATATAAGCTAAAAGTCCGGCCAGGAGAGTATTGCTAAAAAAGCCCGATAAAAATATTCTGCTATCAAATTTATTCTCCATACCGGAACGAAGTCCTCCAAATACCGAGTCGAGAGCAGCTAAAGCAGCTACAGAAACATATTTAGTGTAAGCTAATGGAATCTGGTACGGAAAAAATAAACCAACTACAATCCCTGCCAACAAGCCAACTAAAGGAAGCCACATGAATAATTCACCCCTACATTTAGTCACGATATTTAATAACAGGTGTTGCCACAGTAGTTAGATCTATGTATTCGATAATTTTATCTTCAAGCTGACCACTTTTTATAATCTCTTCTAAAATAGCGATCTTTTGCTCTACTTTTTCCGGACTGCCAAACCTAACTTGAATTCCCTGAGGAGTGTAAACAATATATTCAAAGCCTTTTAATTCTATTTCCATCAATAAGGCTCTTTTGTCCTCAGGTATTTTACTGATAAATTCTAATGTTTTGGCTAAATTTTCGTTTACTACAACTTGTCCGGGAGAAATATCTGTATTAATTTTTACACCTGTTAAAATAGGCAAAGAGACACCTGAAATGGTAGAAATCCTTTGTAACAAAACACCGCTTTCGTCTAATTCTATAAAACCTGTTTCACTAGGTACTAAAACAACAGGTTGCCGTTCTTCAATACTAATAATTAACGTGTCCGGCAACTGACGCCTTAATTTTACGTCCTTAACCATAGGATGCAAAGCAATATTTTGCTTAACCTTGGCATCTTCAACTTTGAAAATATTAATTCCCATGGGAATATCGGCTAACTGTTTGATTTCACCAGAAGATAAAAACTTGTTATTTCTGATTTCTACTGTTGACACGCTAAAGAAGCTAGATTGGATAAAAAAATATAAAGCAATAGTAACTATCAGACATAATAGTAAAACTTGTAGTAACAACCTGCGAGGCTTACTAATAGTCCTGGTGCGCCGCACAACAGGCACCCATTCCACCCCCGTTACAGCTAAAATAAGGTATGTTCAGTCGTTACAAATTATATCAGATAAATCAACCCTCTCCAAGGTAGGGATTTAAACTAACTAAAAATAAAACAATAAAAACAAAAAATGGCACATAAGCGCCATTTATCTACTCCATCTTTTTTCCCTAGAAAAACTAAAAGCAAATTACTTTGCGAAATCGAGTGAATTCAAATTCCTTATAGGTAAGCTAGAAACTTAGTAGATTTTGATTTTCATTCCAGTTTCCTTTCTACAGTAAAAGCAGACTCTTTCTCTTCAATCAAAAAGAAAGAAATTTTTAGTGCATCAGCCAGCCGCTTAAGATCACTCACTCGTTCGTATAAGGAGCCGGAGGCCAAGTAATGGAACAGTATTCGTCTTTGAAATAATCAGTAATAGAGGCAAAACGCTCAAACGGAAAATCATCGTATGCCAGAAAGACAAAACCCGATCCATAAGGCAGCTGGTCAGGTCGTAAACAGTCTTCCCCATAAGGCATAGTGGCCACATAAAGGAATGCCCTAAGAACTTCAATATCCGTTTCTTGATTGACACCGTCTACCACGATCATCCCCCGGTTTTCAGGCCAGTAGACAGGCTTCTTGCGTTGATGATAAGGCATCCCTTTTTCCCACACAATTTCTATTTCCCCTCTGACATCTTCAACATTTGCCCCTTTTGCATCATAAATATTAAATTCCAGTTCACGGTTTTCAGCAAATTTTTCCAACACACGAAGAACATGTTTTTTGCCGTTCACATCCGTATTGATTACCAGCATGCGTTTAATACCAAAGCCAGCAGACAAAAATGTTTCTAATGGTTCATCGGGAGATGTTACAACCCGAATCTTAGAAAGATCAATTTTAGACCACCTTTCAACTATCTTCTTTCTCATTTCATCATCCATTTTTGAAGCCTCCCTCGGTTAAACCTATTCCTGTCTCTAACTTCTATAACCTTTCTCTAGTGTTTCAATTCCTTATAGGTAGAATATAAACGACTTCATGGCTAATGGCAACAATTATGTTGAAGTTAGGTTTCAATTCCTTATAGGTAGACTAGCGGATTTAGTCCTCAGTCACCAGTCGCCAGTCCTCAGTAAAAAAAACAGATATGTAAACCTAGTATATTTAGTAGAAAACAATCTCTTACTTGCCTGCCTCTCAGAGAGAGGCTCGCGAAACACCCTATATGGCGTAAGTCCTTTAAGGACGAAACCAGTAAAAAAATACTAACGACTAACGACCCGCAAAGGGGCTAGCGCCATACTGGCGCGTCGCAACGACTAAGGACTTCTTGACTAGCTGCTGCTAGTCAAGAACAATATCATTCCTTATAGGTAGACTACAAACGTTGACCTACAACTATTGAATAGTTAGCAGCACCCAAGTTTCAATTCCTTATAGGTAGACTACAAACGGTAAAGGCACAAATAAATTAGCTGGGGCTTTAGAGTTTCAATTCCTTATAGGTAGACTACAAACCCCGTAAAAAGCTTGAAAAATAAGACCTTCTTAAAAAAT
>DUOV01000122.1 GCA_012838615.1 Clostridia bacterium
TACGGTTACAAGGCTGTTTATACCCATGAATATATTTATAAAACTTGGAAAGAGGATCCCACCCCCATCTATGAAGCAGTTCGTGGTTATGTAGATTCAGACTATGATTTCCATAAAGACTACAATACTTGTATGGAAGAACAGCAAAAAGCTATCGAAGAATTATATTCTAAGGTTCAAGACCCTGAAAAACTGGCTAAACTTAAAAATTCTTTGGAATTATGCGTAAAAATGGCACCTTTAACTCCTGACCACCATTTTTATATCGATCAGGGTATTTACAGTAGAATGCGGATTATGTTCCTCAACATAGGTAAAGCCTTTGTCAAGGCCGGAATACTTGATGACCCGGAAGATATTTTTATGCTGGAATACGAAGAAATCCGCTGTGCCGGAGTATCCGATTATCCGGTCAAAGAAAAAGTAAAACAGCGTAGACAAGAAATGGAAGATGCTAAGAAGATCCGTCCTCGTGAATGGTACGGTACAGCAACTGAATGGGCTGTCTACCATGAGCCATACAAAACTCTCTGGGGTTATCCCCACAAATTTGAAGCTGAGATGAAGGAAAAACAAGAAGATAAGCCTATTGATAAAAATATTATTAAAGGTATACCCGGTTCTCCAGGAGTTGTGGAAGGTATTGCTAGGTTTGTTACTTCCCCAGCCGAATTTGATAAGATCCAAAAAGATGACATACTTATCTGTAAAATGACCAACCCGGCCTGGGTAGTAAGCTTTTCTAAAATTTCCGGTCTGGTTACAGATACCGGCGGTGCCCTTTCTCACCCAGCCGTAGTATCCCGGGAATTTGGTATCCCATGTGTAGTCGGTACCCGTAGAGCTACCCAAATGATTAAATCAGGCATGCGGATCCGAGTAGACGGTAATCAGGGAATTGTTGAAATATTAGAGGAAAATGTAGCTGATAAGGTAGTATAAGAGGGGGTTACCCCTCTTATACCTCTACTTTGACAGAAGAGGAGATGTTCAATGCGTTTTTTAGCATGGTTTAATGAAATCCCAGATGAAGAACTTATGGCTACTGCCGGAGGAAAAGGTGCCAGCTTATGCCGCATGAGCCGCCAAAAGCTACCTGTACCAGAAGGCTTTATTGTTAGTTCAAGCATGTTTAATTATTTTATGGAAAGCTCTGATTTGTCCGGAAAAATTCAGGCTTTGCTTAACCAAATTAAATGGGACAGCAATGCTAGTTTGAATGATATTGCACAGCAAATAAGAAAGCTGATTTCTAATACACCTATGCCTCTTCAACTGGCAGAAGATATAAAGGAATATTACCAAGCCCTGGGAGAAAATGTTCCCGTCGCTGTCCGATCCAGCGGAACTGTAGAGGATCTAGAGGATGCCAGTTGTGCCGGTCAACAGGATACTTATCTATTTGTTGTAGGTTTGGAAAATGTAGTCAAATTTATAAAGGAATGCTGGGCTTCCCTTTATAATGACCGGGCTATCTTCTACCGTCACGAAAAGGGATTTGGGAACTTTGAAATATCCATAGCTGTTGTTGTGCAAAAAATGGTCAATGCAGAAAAAGCAGGCGTAATGTTCTCAGCCAACCCAATCAACGGCAATAAAGAAGAAGTCATCATTGAGGCCGCTTGGGGATTAGGGGAAAGCGTAGTCCAGGGTATAGTCACACCCGATAATTACTGGATTAATAAAGGAAATTATCAGGTCGTCAATCAATATATTGCGGAGAAAGAAACCATGGTTGTACGTCTTTCAGAGGCAGGTGGAGTTAAAGAAGTACCGGTACCTCCCGAACTTTCTGAAAAACCCGTACTTTCTGAGGAAGAGCTTAAGGAATTAGTCGATATGGCGATAAAAGTAGAAACTTTTTACGGCAAGCCCCAAGATTTAGAGTGGGCCTACGAAAATAATAGACTATATCTTTTACAATCCAGACCTATTACCACTCTAAGTTAAATAA
>DUOV01000123.1 GCA_012838615.1 Clostridia bacterium
CTTCCCCTGTTAGCTCACCATACACATTGCTGCGCCCATCAAAGATTTCCTTAACCTCTGAATCTATACCTTCTGCTTTTAAATATGAGTTTATTAGCTCTGCTACTGCTGTTTCAACATTAGGCACGCCAAAGTAACTTTTTATTCTGACTAGCTGCTGAGTTAAGTCTACAACCTCTGCTTCAGTAATCTGTTCTAAAACCTTTTGCCTAACATCCATTTTTAAATCACTCCTGTTAGTTTAACTACAATCCATTTTATTATCTCATATTTAACGTCTTTTGTTATATTTTGTATGTTTTATTTATATAAATTAAATGATGTTCTAGAAGGGTTTTTTTTACAAATAGCGAATTTAATAATAATACTTTTCTTTTCCTTTCAAAAACTTAAATGAGTATATCAGCATGAGGCTAGTAGGAGTAACCACAACCGAAACTATTTTGCCCCAAAACTATAACATACTACTGGGGCTAGTGTGCCTAACTTAAGGAGGTGAAATTATAAAACAGGCACAAATTTTAAATTAAAGGAGGCTTTTGATTAATGCAACTGCAAGTTGTACCCCTGATCATTGTTGTAGTTTATCTGATTGGGATGTTGGGTATTGGTTACTTTACCAACAAGTTTTTAATTAAAGGTAGTGAAGACTACTTAATTGCCGGTAGACGCTTAGGCGTTTTATTCGTAGCTGCCAGCCTTGCTGCTAACAACGTAGGTGGCGGTAGTTCCGTTGGCGTTGCCCAGAGAGCCTTTGGGGACCAATGGGGTATGTCTGCTGGATGGTACGTCTTAGCTGCAGCCATCGGTGTTATACCTCTTGCTTACTTCGCACCGTATATCCGTAAAGCCGTGGCTATTACAATCCCTGAAATAATAGAAAGACGTTTTGGTACATCAGCCGGCTTAATTTCCGCTATTCTTAACGCTACTGCTTTATTCTGTTTAACTGCTTCCCAGATTTTAGCTTCCGGTACTATTATCAGCGCACTAGTAGGTTTAGATTTATCCATTGCTATTATCATTGCCGCTATTATCGTTATGGTTTATACGGTCATGGGCGGTTTATATGCAGATGCCTTCTCTGATCTAATTCAGTGGTTTGTCATCTTCTTCGGTCTTTTAATTGCTGTACCCTTTGTTATTTCTGGCGCAGGGGGCTGGTCGGCCATAACCGCTGCTTTACCGGTAGGTCATCTGAGTTTGACCAAGGTTGGCTTTACCCAGATCTTTAGCTTAATAATCATGTACTTTGTGACCTTCTTATCCGGTCCGGAGATCATCTCTCGCTTTAACGCTGCCGAAAATGAAGAAACTGCTCGTAAATCAGCTTTGGTTGGAGCACTCTTAATGGGAGTATTTGCCTTTGTCCCAGCATTTATTGGTGTGGTAGCCAGAGCTAAGTTCCCTGACATTGAGGCTAGCCAGGCTTTAGTTACTGCTGTCTTTAATTTAGCACCAGGGTGGATTGGGGGCCTAGTAGCTGCAGCTATTATCTCCGCTACCATGTCCAGCGCCGACTCTGACATGCTTTGTGCATCTTCCATCATCGTTAAGGATATCTACCAAAAATATATTAATCCCAATATCGAAGACAGAAAAATTATTACTTTAACCAGATTTTTCAACGTTTTAATCGGTATAGCCGGAATGCTTATTGCTTTATTTAAGATTAATATCATTACTCTTAACACTTTCTCCTTTGCTTTACGTTCGGCCGGACCTTTTGCCGCCTTTGGCTTAGGGCTGGTTTGGAAAAATGCTACGAAAAATGCCGGTATTCTTTCTATAATCGGTGGTTCTATCGGAGCCGTAGTTTGGCAGATTATGGGTGAGCCTTACGGTATTTTAGCCATTGTCTTTGGTGCGGCAATCAGCATTATCGTTTTCGCTTTAGTTACTATTATTGAAAGCAGTATGGGAGTTCCGCCTGCACCAAGTGCTTACCTGGATGAATTAAAAGAAAAATAGTACTAAGTAGGGGTACACAAGTTGTACCCCTACTTAATTATATTTTTATCTTTTCTTCTTGCTAATGTATGTTAAAATATTAATAATTCTCAGGTTTAAGATGTTTTAGTGAAAGGAGTATAGATTCGATGATTAACATTCCTAATGATTTTTCCAATGATCCACATTTCAACCTTGCCTTAGAAGAATATGCTTTTAAGCACTTAGACCCCAAAGAGGACTATATTATTTTGTGGCAGAACTGCCCCTCAGTCATTATTGGCCGAAATCAAAACACTATTGAGGAAATTAATGTTGACTACATAAAAAAGAATAATATTAACGTTGTCCGAAGACTTTCGGGAGGCGGTGCTGTTTATCATGATTTAGGCAATTTAAATTTTACTTTCATTATGCCTAATACAGATAATAAAGGGGTTGACTTTAAAAGATTTACCATGCCCGTTATTAAAGCTCTGGCTAAGTTTGGTGTTAAAGCAGAACTGTCAGGCAGAAATGACATTACAATTGACGGTAAAAAGTTTTCCGGTAACGCTCAGTATTTTTACCGGGGTAGAGTACTTCACCATGGTACGATCATGTTTGATTCAGATTTAGATGTGGTTCAGGCCTCCCTTAATGTCAAGGCAGACAAAATTGCTTCCAAAGGAGTAAAATCAGTCCGGAGCAGAGTTACGAACGTAATTGACCATATGCCAAATAAAATTACTGTTCAAGAATTCAAAGAAGTCCTGCTGGATTATCTGATCGAAGAATCGGGGCAAACAAGAAAAGATTACTTTATTGGACCTAAAGATTTACAAATTATTAATAAGATGGTCAAAGAACGCTATGCCACCTGGGAATGGAATTATGGTCAATCACCTGCCTTTAACCTTAAGAAATCCCAGCGTTTCCCTGGTGGAAATATTGAACTGCTCCTGGATGTAGAAAAAGGATTAATTAAAAACTGTAAAATATACGGTGATTTCTTCCATCAGGAAGATGTTGAAGGTTTGGAAAAACTGCTCGTTAACCAAAGATATGAAGAAGAAACCATCAAAAGTGTTTTAAAAGATGTTAATATTTCTGATTACTTTGGCACCATTACGAAAGAAGAGTTTCTTTCCTGTATGTTTTAATTGGAGAAAGAAAGATACTTCAAATTGATAAGGTGTAAAAAAGCTGGCATTTTGCCAGCTTTTTATATCTTTACGGTTTCGGAAAGTCAATGGCGAACAAGTGTTAACTTACTTTAGGAAATAAAACTGTTTTGCTCTCATCTAGAGTAACGGCAATCAGGTCTCCTACAGAGAAATTACAAGGAACAGGGATTTTAGTAGTCATACTAATTCCAGTTTCAATATGCTTCAAAACTGCATTATAATACTCGCCCTGATAACTCAAGGCACAAATTTCAAAGTTTTTAGCACTACCTTTCCCCAATTGCACAGCTGACGGTCGGAACATAGCATGGTATGAACCATTGGGACTTGTAACAGTAAAGCTAGCCAAGTCACTATAAAAAGTGTTCTCTTTAACTACCCCATCTACATATATGGCCTCACCAAAGAAATCAGCAACCTCACGGCTGACCGGATATTCAAAAACCCTTTCAGGAGTATCGTATTGTAGAATACTGCCCTCCATCATTAAAGCAATCTTATCAGACATACTCAAGGCTTCTTGCCGATCGTGGGTTACCAATATTGTTGTTATTTTATATTCCCTTTGAAGTTTAAGTACTAAATTACGCATATCCTGCCTTAGATTTTCATCTAAGCTAGAAAAAGGTTCATCCAATAACAAGACTTTGGGTTCTGCAGCCAATGCCCTAGCTAAAGCAATTCGCTGGATCTGACCGCCCGACATTTCATGGGGCTTACGCTTTTCAAGACCTAAGAGCTGCACTTTTTCTAACAATTCCAAAGCTTTTTGCTCGTATATACTCCTTTTAACACCCTGCATTTTTAAAGGAAAAGCGATGTTTTCTAAAGCTGTTAAATGGGGAAACAGGCGCAGATCCTGAAACACAATAACCGTACCTCGTTTATGGTTCTATAATAAATGTTGGGGTAACAAAAGAGGAAAACAAGAAAAAAAGAAAAAATAAGAGAGCATACCCAAAAACCAAACCCGTAATC
>DUOV01000124.1 GCA_012838615.1 Clostridia bacterium
GATGGGAGATAAATTAGTTTTTATGTAATAGATAATGAAATATTATATTTACTATTGCATCATATATAGAAGTGATGCAATAATATAAATAATGATGCAATTAAAATGCATCATGTCGCATTTAATAAAAATGGATATGAAAGAAGGTGCGAATTTGAGGTCAAAAGATGATATCCTAAAAATTCTTGATTTGTTAGAAGAGCATATTGCAGATGAGTTTGAAGAACAAGACTTGGACTTTAAAGAATGGATAGAAAGAAGTATAAATGATAACATAAATTTAGTTGTAAAGATGGCGGTTTGTATGGCCAATGGCGGTGGAGGAACCGTAGTGTTTGGAATAAAAGATAAGGCTATGGGGAGAAATAAAGCGATATTGGGTGTACCCCCTACTGTTGATGCATTATTGATGCAAAAAGCAGTATACGAAAGAACTGATCCTCATATTACTCCTACGTTTGATTGGATTGAGGTGTCGGAAGGGCATGGAAGAGTATTGATGATGAATGTATACCCTGGCATGCCACCTTATACAGAAACAAATGGAAATGCTACGATAAGAATAGGTAAGGAATGCAGACCACTTACAGGGTCCATGAGAAAAGAATTGTTTGCCAAGACTGGAGTTTCAGACTTCACATCAAATTTAGTAGACGAATACTGGGAGGACTGTTTCTCTCCGGTTGCTATGGAAAGAATAAGAACGATAATGGCTGAAGAACATGCTACAGAAACATTATTGAAAATGTCTAATGAAGATTTGTTAAAGTCTATAGGAGCATTAAAAGATGGGAGATTAACCTTTGGAGGACTCCTAATTGTTGGGAATACTCAAGCGCTTGCAAAATATATCCCAAATCATAGGTGGGATTTTAGAAGAATGATAAGCAGTACAGATTATACAATAAAGCATGGAGAAAATACCCCAATACCTATAGGTTTATATGAAATTGAGAGATATATGGCTACTGAAAATCCTACAACTACCATTGAGGTTGGTTTCTTACACCCTGAATTTTCTACATATCCTAAAATAGCATTGAGGGAAGCATTGCTTAATGCATTTGTACATAGGGATTATAGAATACCGGGAAGCGTTATGTTGAAACATTATAAAGACAAATTAATTATTACTAACCCGGGGAATTTTATTGGAGGCATTTCTCCGAGTAATATACTTCATCATCCGCCAGTAGCAAGGAACCTGCATCTTGCAGATTTAATGGACAGATTAAGACTTGTAAATAGAAGCAATCTTGGAGTTCCGAGAATCTACAAGTCTTTGTTAATAGAGGGAAAAGAGCCACCGCAATATAATGAAATAGGAGAGCATATAGAATTAACTCTTATTGCATCAACAATAGTTCCGGAGTTCAGGAATTTTATTAAAGAATTAAATTCTAATGGAATTGAAGTTGATGTAGACCACCTGATTATTTTAAATTATCTTCTTCGACATAGAGAAATAGATACATTTAATGCTTCTTATATATGTCAGAGAAGTATAGAGCAAGTTAGAGAAATACTTAGTTATATGGAAAACAATTTGAAACTTATAAAATCAGGAGGTACTGTTAAAAAGAGATATTATTCTTTAACCCGAGAAGTTTACTCAATGTTGAAAAAAGGAGTAGAATACGATAGAGACAAAAGGCTTGATAAGGAGTCTATTAAAATGAGAATACTATCTATTCTGAAGGAAAGGAATCTTACCAATGCAGAAATAAGACAAATGACAGGTATGGATAGGCAGCAAGTATTAAGGCTTATGCGGGAGTTGCAAACCGATGGTGTTCGGATTAAAGGAAGCGGTAGAGGAGCATATTATTGTTTATCTAAGGATAAGTAAATTAATCATCTGTAGCAATATTTCGCTGAAATAGTAAAACGACTGGATAGTTTAATTAAATAAAAATATTTATTGATGCAATTTCGGTCTGGTAAAAATAAAATTGTATTGAGCATTTTTAGGATGCAAATAAAGTACTAAAAAGAGGAGCTACTGGCATACGGCCAATAGCTTTATCTTGAGCAAACTTATTATCAAAAAATATTCATTAGTCCATTAATATTTTTTTGAACCGCTGTGTAGCGAACAGCACATACAGAGGTGTGATAGGAGGGGGTTAATCACCCTCCTCCTACTCAATACTATTTAAGTCCTACCTCGGCTTTCTTCCGGTTGAAGTAGTTCTCTATCGTATCCTGTACCACTGCCTTCCTGAATACGTTTCCATCCCCGGGCACATAGAGCCGGGCTTTTTTGTCAGAAAACCCAAAGCCATTTCTATAGAGCACCCTTACATTATCCGGTGACCAGAAGGCGGTACCCCTTTCAATATCCGTTTCGCTGATGCCGGAATATTCCCTTAGGGCGGCCGTTATTTGTTTCCATATATTCCTGTCGTTTGTGCTTGCCCCCGCCCCGAGCGCCGCGGCAATGCCCGCTATTATTTCGAGGTTGGACATGCCGGACTTGGGGGCAAAGGGTGCATGGACCCTTTGTATCCTTCTTTCGCTATTGGTATAGGTCCCGGACTTTTCTGCAAAGCTTGCAGCCGGGAATAGCACATCGGCTCTTGCCGCCGTGTCGGTAAGGAACAGGTCGCAGGCTATAATCAGCTCAAGGTTTTGAAGGGCATCCTCCGGCACCTCTTCGCCGAAGGTAACGACAGCCTTTATACCCTTCCAGTCCAGTTCACCAATCGATTTCTTAATCCCCATATCGTAGGCGCCCTGGCTGTTGTTCA
>DUOV01000125.1 GCA_012838615.1 Clostridia bacterium
TCAATAAAAACTACATTATTTAAAGACATAATTTCTATGCCTTTATTTTAGCTTACTCATTTTTTATGTGGGTTGTATTTAATTTTGTTTTGGGGTAAAAAAAGCTGCCAACATATCTTTACGATGGTAGCCAGATACTCTTATTTTATTCTCTTACCCCAACATTTGACATAGAGCCCAAACGAGGCAATCAACAAAGGTGGAGTAGTTGGACTTGACAGATTAGGTAAAGCTTTTGATGAATTAGAAGTATTTCTGCCGGAATTGATAGTTGGCGGGGAAGCAATGACAGCACTAATTGAAAAACTAACTCCTCACTTTAAGAGTGCTGAAGGTACTAGTAGAGGTACCGTAGTCATTGGTTGTGCTAAAGGTGACCTCCACGACATTGGTAAAAACTTGGTTGCCACCCAATTATCCATTAACGGATTTAAAGTTTATGATCTGGGAACTGACGTAGCCGTAAATGCTTACATAGATAAAGCTAAAGAAGTAAATGCCGACATCATAGCAGTTTCTTCCTTACTAACCACTTCTGCTTACTATCAAGAAGAACTGGTAAACAGGCTAAAATTAGAAGGACTCAGGGACAAATATAAAGTTGTAGTTGGTGGAGGTCCTATTACTCCTGATTGGACCAGAAAGATTGGCGCAGACGGTTACGCCAGAACAGCTAACTTGGCAGTAGAGTTATGTAAAGAAATACTTGAAAAAGATACTTCAGCTGAGCCTTTAATTCTTGAATAAATAATAACAACTTTGAAAGGGGAAGAAAAATGAGTCATTCAATTACTGAACTTATCAAATATATGGATAGAGCCAAAACCGGAAAGAGAGTCACTCTCAAAGAATGGGATTATGAAATCCTGCCTAAAACACTAAAAGAAATAGCCAAGAAATATGGTTTGGAAAAAACTTGTGATCCCAAGAACCCAGTTAATACTGATTTAGAATTAGCTGACCAGTTTTTTAAGGCTGGCGTTGAAGCAGCTTTACGTTTAGGTTTATATAACGATGATACCGAAACTATCATCACAGTTACCGAAGAAGAATTAATGTCCAGCGTAGAAGCAGCTCCAGCCGAATTACCCATTGGTAAAGGTCGGGAACAGGTTGTTATTAAAGCTAGAAAACCGTCTGACGGTGTACCCCCTATCTACGGCGGACCCTTGTCAATTCAAATGAATGAAGAATACTATATACCTTTAATTGAAACAACCCTAAAAAGCCGCTTAGTAGACGTTCACGAAGGTCCATCTTTGGATACCGTTTACGGATCACCACTTTTAGCTAACACACCTTATGAGACAGCAGCAGGCTTTTATGAAGCACGTTTAAGAAAAGAAGCTCAATTTAGAGCCGGCAGACAGGGAATGGGAAATATGCTTATTTCCAGCAGTAGTACTGAATATGGAAACTTAGCAGCCTTTAGTCTCTTTGAGCAGCCCCAAATAGCCTTAGTACTAATTCCTTCAGCCTTAAAAACAAATTACTGTTCCTTACATAAATGTATTCAGACTTTAGCTTTAGGTGGATACATTGAATCCGGTTCACCAAACATGATGGGCGGTTATACTGCAGGGCCTGAATGTTCAGCTATCGCATCAATTGCAGACGATTTGTTACAATTCTCTATCCACCAGGCTCATATGTCAGGCGCTCCTGTTTATGACTTACGTTACTCCGGTAACTGTGGACGCCATGCATTATGGTCCCAGACAGTTTCCACACAAGCAGTAGCTAGAAATACTCATTTAATCATGTTAAAAACTATCAACCAAGTTGCTGGACCATGTACTGAAATGTTCTATCAAGAGTCTATCGTAGGTTTTGTAGCTAACTCAGCATCTGGCTTATCCTATACCATTGGTCCAAGATCTGCCGGCGGTAAGTATAAGAACCACTTGACACCACTAGAAATCTGGTTCACCTCAGCCGTATTCAAAGGAGCAGCAGGCCTAAGCCTAGAAAAAGCTAATGAAATTGCTAAAGAGCTTATTCCTAAGTATGAACACTTACATGCAAATCCACCTATTGGTAGAAGCTTGCCAGAATTACATGATATTAAAACAATGAAGCCAATAGAAGAGCATTACAACTTATACATGAAGATGAGAGAAGAAGCTAAAGCATTAGGTATACCTATGCCAGCTGACGGAGTACTTTGTTAAATTTGCTAAAAAATGCCCCAAAAAACTTGCTTTAAACGTGTTATATTCATGACTTTTTACAAAGGCAAATCTTTAAAAGAAGAGTAATATAAGAACCAGAAATTGCAGTAAATATGAAAAACGGATGCAATGAAAAAGTGGGCGAATGATTGTTAATTCGCTCACTTTTAAGCAGATTTTTTAAACGGCAAAGATATAATTTCTTTGTATAAAAAATACGGCAGGTGACGCTGGATTCATTCTACGGTCACCTGCCTGAACTAAATGTAACAAAGATTAGTATTAGATTTAACAAAGCAATTGTAAATATATAAAAATATATCTTCACTCCATATTTATTGTTAGCTGTTAGTAGAATAACTGGAAAGCTTATTAAACATTCCCATTAAAATAAGTTTATTTTAAATAAACATATATTTCCGGAGGTGTAACTATGAAACATACCGGTAAAGAACTGATTTCCAAAGTTATGAGACACGAGGAAGTGCCAAGAGTTCCCTGGGTTCCCTTTACGGGAGTTCATGCAGGATTTTTAAAAAACTATGCAGCCGATGAAGTACTACAAGATGCAGATAAACTGTATGAATCTTTACTGGAAGTAGTCAGACTATACAAACCAGATGGAATGCCTATTTGTTTTGATTTGCAGTTGGAAGCAGAAATTTTAGGTTGCGAGCTTCAATGGGCTAAGGATGCACCCCCTTCCGTCATTTCTCACCCCTTAGCTGATACAGACGAGATACCAAATACCACTATTTCCAAAAATGACGGACGCTTACCCTTAGTATTTGATGTAACCAAGCGCATCAAAAAGCAAGTTGGAGATGAAATTGCCATCTACGGTCTATTCTGTGGACCTTTTACCTTAGCTTCCCATCTCCGGGGCAGCAAAATATTTATGAACATGCTAAAAAACCCCGATTACATGAACAAACTTATGGCTTATTGTACAGAAATCGCCCTCACCATGGTTGATTTTTACATCGAAGCCGGAGTTGACGTCGTAGCACCTGTTGACCCCTTAATTTCCCAAATATCTCCCAAACACTTTAACGCCTACTGCAGCGAAAACTACAAGAAAATCTTTAAACGGATCCGGGAGAAAGGAGCATTTTCCTCATTCTTTGTATGCGGGAATGCCATCAAGAACATAGAAGTAATGTGTCAAACAGGTCCAGACGGCATCTCCGTAGACGAAAACCTGCCCATGAAGGAAGCAAAAGAAATTACCGACCGTTACAACGTAGCCATTGGCGGTAATATTCCTTTAACTACCGTAATGCTCTTTGGCAATCAACAGGATAATATGAAATTTGTTATCGACATGCTTGATAACTTAAGCCATAAAAACCTGATTATTTCCCCTGGCTGCGATATGCCCTACAACGTACCGGCCCAAAACGGCATAGCTTGTGCCCAAGCTGTTCACGATCCAGAAAAGACGCGCAAATTTGTTGAAAACTATAAGAAAGTTGATGACATCGAAGACATAGAAGTTGAGCTACCCGATTATGAAAACCGGACTAAACCCATTGTTGAAATATTCACCCTGGATCCTGTAGCTTGTGCAGCTTGCACCTACATGCTGGCAGTATGGGAAGAAGCTAGAAAAGAGCTAGGCTCCTTTGCAGAATGGGGCGACTATCGTTACAACATCAAAGAAGATATCGCCAGAATGCGCAAATTAGGGGTAAAAAATCTACCTAGCATTTACATTAATGGTAAACTACGTTATGATTCCTTGATTCCTTCTAAGGAAGAATTGATTAATGAGATTCGTAAAGCGTAAGAAGTAAAATTAATAGGCAGGTGACCAAAATGCAACTAGCTCTCATCAGCGGATTTTTAGGTTCAGGAAAAACTACCCTGGTTACCGCGTTAGCTAAAAATCTAGTCGAAAAGCACCGGCAAAAAGTACTGCTTATCGTAAACGACGTAGGAGAAATCGGAGTAGACGGCCAGCTCATGAAGCAATTTGATACCCAGGTCTATGAACTGTATGGCGGGTGCATCTGTGGTCACCTGCCCAATTTAATTCATATTCTTCAGGAAGCACCTGAAAAATATCCCGTTGACCACGTCTTGGTAGAGGCATCAGGCATCGCCAAACCAAGCAATTTTGTCCATACTATCATAAAATACGGACCCGAAACAATGAAAACAAAAGTCCTGGCCTTAGCTGATGCCCAGCGTTGGCTAGAACTTTATGAAGTATTGGAACCCCTTTTAGAAAGTCAAATAAAATCAGCCGAACTTATCATAATTAATAAGATAGATACGGTAACTTCACAGGAATTGGAACAAGTAACAAAGGCCGTAAGCGACTTAAATCCTGAGGCTCAAATTATAAAATTATCTGCCTATAACCAGGATGATATTGCTGGGCTTGCCGAGGTGATAAATCATGTATGATCTTGAAGAAATTGCCCCAGGCTTATGTGCCTACGCAGCTACTATTACTTTTAAGGCAGATGAACCATTAAAAACAGCCCTATGGAGACAACAAAGTCAAGAACTATTTAATTATCTGGCTAAAGCGATCAAAGAGACACCCCAGACGGTTATAGGTCATATAAAAGGTTACTTAAATTTAAAAGAGCAAGGCTACTACTATTTTTCCAACGTAGGAAAGCCTCCGACTTTTGTTACAGGTGAAGGTGAGGGAGAAACTGAAACTGCTCAACTGGATATTAACGTGCTCGTCTTTAATTTACCTCAGGAAGAGATAAGTGTACTTTTAAAGCAAGGCTTATTAAAACATTTTTCCGGCGTTTCCTTCCAAGTAGAAGAGGAGAGGGAAGAGTAATTGATTTATTTGCGGTAGCAGATTGTGAAGCCAGTAATGCTTAATAGTAGCCGAAACATTACGACTTACTGAGCCACTTGGATTTTAATCCGAGTGGCTTAAAAATTTAGATTGTAGATTTACCTTTTGCGGTTCTAAAAAATAGCAAAATATAAAAGTTTTATTATATATTAATAAAGTAGAAATTAATTAGCAAATTATCTCCCACTCTTGCATAAACATAAATATAAAGTGGGGGATTATAAAAATGGTTTGCTTTAAAAAGTATTTTAATAAACCATATGGACGGGTAGATGGACGGATGGTTTTAGAACAAGACAACCCGGAGTTTACTGACCCTTTGGAAAAGGAGTTGTGGAAAGCAAAAGTGGAATGGGACAACGCCTGTAATTATTTCAACCAGGTAGCTGATCCTGATTTGGTTGATTATGCTGTCTTTGAAATGGAAGCTGCAGAGCGCAAATACATGCATTTACTTAATATAATTAAAAAAGAGCAGGGATATTTAAGAGAGCAGGACGAAGTAACTAATGTAAGGGAAGAACATGATGTGGAAAAAAAATATATTGCAGGAAATCAAGGTAATGAGAATGGGGGGGAAGAAAATTGAACGATTTTTTGCAATTAATATTTGCCGGTCTATTTCTGGTATTTCTCATTTATTTAGTTGGCAAAATTGTGGTCAAGCCTTTTAGATTGGTTTTTAAAATCCTCTTTAATTCAATCTTCGGTCTTTTACTTTTATGGGGTTATAATTTTATCGGGAATTTTATAGGCATTGTCATACCCATAAATTACTTGACTGTTTTAATTTCAGGCTTTTTAGGAATACCTGGCTTAATTTTGCTTATCATCTTAAACTTTATTCTCGGAGGCTAAAAAAGAGCCTCTTTTTTACATTATTGAGGAGTTTATATTTTTGCGGGTTAGAAAGCTCTCCACAAAACATCCGTCCGCTTTTTCAATATTATAAGAAAGCATAAGTTGATTTTAGGTCTTGCAAGAGACAAAAGTTTGACACTCAAATATTCTTTAAGAGTACTTTACAATAACATTTGACGCTGGAAAGCTTTAGCATTATACTTGTTATGGGTCAAAAATGTATACATAATACATGACTTAAATTTCTTGCTTTTTTTTCAATATACCTTATTTTTTTGTAAAAGAACTGTTGCCTCCGATAATTAGCAACTGATAAAATGCCTTATTTTGCAAACACTATAGTTGAGGTGAGAGAAATTCCGACTAAAAATGAACCGATAGTCGAAGGTTATATAGGTGAATACGCTAGTGGGAAAAGCGAAAATGCGGTGAACAGAGCTCTTTTTTTGGCTGGTCAGGGAAGAAAAGTAACTCTGGCCGATCTGGATATTGTAGAGCCCTTTTATACACTTCGGCCCATAAAAAAACAGTTAGAGTCTTTAGGAATAAATGTTTTGGCCTGGGAAACCAAGGAGACTTTTGGTTTAGGGGAAGCAGGATCTATTATTAGACCTGAAATGCGTTGGGTTTTAAAAAGAGATGGGGATATTATTCTGGATATTGGATATGGAGTAGAAGGTTCTAAAACCCTTAATTTATTAGAAGGAATTGAAGACAACCCTTACCTTAAAATAATTGCCGTAGTAAACACTTCAAGGCCGGCTACTCATAGGGTGGAAGATATTGTGGAATATGTAGCTACTTTGGGTAGGGTTGACGCAATTATCAATAATACTCACCTTGGCGAAGAGACTACTGTTGACATTATACAAGCAGGGTCGAAAGTTGTAAGCGAGGCAGCAAAAAGACTAGGCATACCGATAATTGCCACATCGGCGGAGGAGAGATTTAGACAGGAATTAGGTGAAAAAGATATAGTTGGCAATCCTATAAGGTATATAAGGCGTTTTATGCCTCATACCTTTTGGTAAATATATTTGGAAATTTAACTTGTACTAATTCAGGAGGTGTTATGCAATGGCTGAAAAGCCAATTATAGGGGAGAGAAAAGCATTTATGACAGGCAATGAAGCAGTAGCATGGGCTGCTTTAGCTGCTGGGGCAGATATTATGTATGGTTATCCTATTACCCCCCAAAACGAAATTATGCATTATTGGACCAGAATGGCCCCTAAATTTGGAAGAAGTTTTTTACAGACCGAAGATGAGATATCTGCCGGTTTTACCACCATAGGCGGAGTTTTAGCTGGCAAGAGAGCATTTACTGCCACAGCTGGACCAGGGAATGTATTAATGCAAGAATCCATGTCTATGGCAGAAATGATGCGTATTCCAACTGTACTGGTTGTTTGTCAGCGCGGAGGCCCGTCAACTGCAACAGTTATCTATTCACAGCAGGAAGTAACTATGACTTGCTATGGTGGTAACGGGGAAGGATTTCGCATAGTATATTCTACATCTGGTCAGCAGGATTTATACGATTATACTATTAAAGCCTTTAATACCGCTTGGAAATATCGTTTTCCCACTTTTGTTTTAAGTGATGGCTATCAATCAAAAATGCGCGAATCTCTTACAATTTATGATCCAGAAGCTAGAGGTATTAAAATGGTTCCTACTGAGGCTTATCTTGGGA
>DUOV01000126.1 GCA_012838615.1 Clostridia bacterium
ACGTGAACACAGCGGTAACAGATCTTATCCAAGGGATTTTGATTATTGTTGAGCAAGACAATAAAAGCTGTTGTATTTTTGCAGATGAACTTTTAGGACAGCAGCAGGTTGTGGTCAAGGCTTTGCCAACTTACATAAGAAATTTGCGAAAAATAAGAGGACTAGCAGTGATGTGACCCCCAAAAGTTAGACTTTTATAGCGAGACAGTTTAGGCTGCCTCGCTATTTTTATGCAGCCAAGAGGCTGAGCCTGTATTCTACAGGACTCATCCATCCTAGTTTTTCTTTAATTCTCTGTTCGTTGTAATATTTTATGTATTTTTCTATTGCTTCTTTAAGCTCATCAAAGCTGTAATAAACTTCTCCGTAGTACATTTCCTGCTTCATAATTCCAAAGAAGTTCTCCATAACTGAATTATCGAGGCAGTTGCCTTTTCTAGACATACTTTGGAATATTTTATCTTCTTTAAGTGTATGTACATAAGCTTTCATCTGATAAGCCCATCCTTGATCTGAATGAAAGGTTCTCCTGTATGGACAATCTGCGGTTATTTCAATTGCTTGTTTTAAAGCTCCCATGATATTTACAGCTGATGGTTGCTTGGATATGCTATAGCTCAAGATTTCCCTATTACACAAGTCCATGAATGGGTCCAGATATAAATTTTTGATTACCATTCGTCCCTTATCATCAACCTCGTAATACTTGAATTCAGTTGTATCGGTTGTAACCTTTTGATGAGGAATTTTAGTGTCAAAACGTCTATTAATCCTGTTTGGAGCAACCTTGCCAACCTTGCCTTTATAAGAACTATACTTACGACTTTTCCTTGTAAAGGAGGTTACCTGAAGGTTGTACTTTTGCATAATTCTTTGGACTTTCTTCTTGTTGACTAGGATACCTTGTTTTCTAAGTTTCGCACATACACGTCTATAACCAAAACCATTATTTGTCTCACATATCTCACGAATTTTATCTTCAAGATCTTTGTCTGGATTTGCTATATTGAATTTCTTTTGCCAATACATATATGTTGCTTTAGGAAAACCAATAACAGCGAGAATATCTGTTAGTTTGAATGATCCTCGGAGGCTGTGGATGACTCTCGCTGTTTTTTCAGAAGAGTTTCCTCTTCTAAACGCAACCTCCTCAATTCTTTTAAATAGGCATTTTCTATTCTAAGCTTGAGCAACTCATCCTCAAGTAGCTTTATGCGTTCAGCACTAGTATCAACCGATACTGTTTCTGCAGGAGTTATATTTTTCTTTGTTGAAGCCAATTGTTTCTTTCGCCCCTTTTTCTTGGATCTCAAGGCATCAGGACCAGCAATTCGAAAATCATTTACCCACTTAGCAAGTGTTGCTGGATAGGTAATGCCTTCTTGAAGTGCTAAATCCTGATATGAGACTTCGCTTGTTAAATACAACTCTACCACACGAAGCTTATATTCAAAAGAATAAGCTTCATTTTTTCGGGAACGCATGAGTCCTTCGTCACCAAATTTTTTGTAATTATCTACCCACACTTTAATTGTGGTATCAGATGGAATTCCATAAATCTTCGAGAGATATAAATATCCACCTTTACCATTCAAATATGCTTGTACAACTTTTTTCTTAAATTCAAAACTGTATTTTGCCATTAAAAAACTGACCCTCCAATCGTTAGATTTTTGGTCTAACTTTTGGGGGTCAGTACA
>DUOV01000127.1 GCA_012838615.1 Clostridia bacterium
AGAGTTTTTCAAAAGAAGTTTGTCTTTATTGAGACCTTTGCCCGGGCAAAAATGCCTACTAAAGCTGGCCTAAAGATGCATAAACACGCAGATCTATTTATCGTACAATGGGAATCCCAAAAGCAGTTTTATGATAAGGCGATTTACGGGGGGTGTCTGTACTGATCTTCGTTTGTGTAGGGTCCAGGCAGTATCCCTTTGATAGGTTGTTTAAGAAACTGGATGAATTAATTGAACAAGGTTTAATAAAGGATGAAATTTTTGCCCAGATAGGCACATCAAAATATAAACCTAAAAACTTTGCCTACAAGGATTTTCTGGAGCGGGATGAGTTTAAGGCAAAGTTGGAGCAAGCAGAGCTAGTCATTTCTCATGGTGCTACAGGTTCAATTATTCAAGCTTTAAAAAAAGGCAAGCAAGTTATAGGTGTGACAAGGTTAGCAAAGTATGGAGAGCATGTTGATGATCATCAAATTCAGACCATAGAAGCTTTTGCTGAAAACAAGTATATCCTACCGGTATTTGAAATGGACAAATTATATGAAACTATTAAAGCCTATCAAGATGGGACTGCAGATGTAGTAAGGTGGGAGAATTCAAATCCCAACGCGATTATAGATTTAATCGACAGGTTTATTCAAGAAAATTATGAGTTTGAGGATAAAAATAGTGAACAGAACAGTAAAAAATTATATCCTGCTGCCGATGAATATACTTTACAGTTTAAGTCCTAAAACTGCAGTAAAATTAATGTTCTTCCTGAGGAAGGGATATCCTCTTAATTTATCCAGCCCTGTTACCTACAATGAAAAACTTAACTGGATGAAACTCTACTATAGAGATGATTTAATTCCTCTTTGTGCAGACAAATATACTGTACGGCAGTATATAAAAGATTGTGGTTACGAGGAATTATTAAATGAACTGCTATGGGAAGGTTTTGATGCCAATGAAATACCTTTTGCAAAACTTCCCCGGCAATTTGTGGCCAAAGTAACTCATGGTTCAGGAATGAATATCATTTGTAAAAATAAAGAGCAACTGAATATCAAACACACTATTAAAATGTTGAATAAATGGCTGAAGGAAAAATACCTTCCTTGCTACGGAGAATGGTTCTATGGGCAAGTAAAGCCAAGGATTATCATTGAAAAGTTTTTATCCGAAGATGGACACACAGAGCCTATTGATTATAAACTATATTATTTTAACAATGTGCATGGCTCAGGTAATGTGGGCTGTACAGAGGTAATAAGCGATAGATTTATCCATAAAAAGATTACTATGTACGATTCAAAATGGAATTTGCTTTCGCAGGTTCCAGCGAGAAATTCTGTACTTACAAGACATGCTAAACCAAAGTATTATAGTCAGATGGTTGAAATTACTAAAAAATTAGCCAAACCTTTTATTCATGCCAGAGTAGATTTTTACATTGTTAAAGATAAGTTGTATGTAGGCGAAATAACCTTTTTGGCTGCTGCAGGTTTTGATTATTACCCCAAGCATATTGATTTAATGATGGGCAGTTGGATTAAGTTACCAGGTGGCGGTAATCGGTAGGGAGGTATTTATGAGATTTTATCTTTGGCTTGAAAATATCTTTGATGCAATTCTACGGATGGTTTGGATTTTTGTTGTTTGGATTCATGAAACAAGAAAAATCAGGAAGAGAAAAAAACTGTTTGCTAAAACTCAACTGCATCCGGACCAGGTTCAAGAGATCGATAAATTGTGGCAACAAGGCTATGGGCGGAAAATCCCCTATAATTGGCACAAACTTTATCAAAGCTTTACCGGTAAATTTGATGCTTTGTACTTTCCGGAAATACTTTATACCACTAAGTTAGAAGTGCTTATGAACCCGAGACATATTTGTAGGGTTTTAAGTGACAAGAACTTATTAAATACATTATTTAAGGACGATTATGTAAAGGTACCAAAAACTATCGTAGCCAATGCCAGGGGGTATCTTTATGATCAAAACCATAAGCCAATAAGTAAAAAAAAGATGTTAGAGATCCTACACGATGCAGGAGAGATCATGATTAAGCCCACAATTAACACAGACTCAGGGCGTGGTATAACAATGCATAATATTCAAGACGGAGTGGATTTGTTATCAGGAGAAAGTGTTAATTCCCTAATTGCCAAACTAAAGGATAATTATGTAGTCCAGGAAAAATTAGTAGCCCATCCAGCTTATGCAAAATTATATGCTCAATCAATCAATACCATACGGGTTGTGACCTATATAGTTGCTGATTCAGTAAATCATGCCCCGCTTTATATGAGAATTGGCAGAGGGGGGCGTTTTGTAGATAACATAAACGCTGGGGGATTATTTATTGGTCTGACAGACGAAGGATTGCTGAACAAGGTGGGCTTTAGTGAGAAGCAAGATAGATTCTACAAGCATCCTGATTCAGGTATTGTTTTTGAAGGATATAAGGTCCCGGCAACTTTACAGGTTATTGAAGCTGCCAAAAGATTACATGGCCGGTTACCTGGACTTGGTATAATCTCCTGGGATTTCATGGTTGATCAAGATGAAAATGTGGTGCTTGTGGAATGTAATCTTGACTCACAAGATACTTGGGCTACCCAGATGGCCAATGGGCGTAGTTTATTTGGCGAAAATTCCTTAGAAATGATGAAAATGATTTCGTAAAAATTAAATATGGTAAGGATTTAATATTATGATTAGGATTCTCATTATTAATACTAATGGTTTGTATTTTGAAGGCGTTACAAATAGTATCGTTTCTTACCTCGAGGCCATGGATCGTACTGACCTGGAGATAGATTTTGCTTTTGGCAGCAAAAGCTTTGAAGCTGGGGCAGTTAAGATTATAAAAGAGTTGGGCTGCAACATATATGAACTTCCGTCACGAAGTAAAAATACCCTGTGCTATTTTCTGGGTTTGTTTAGCTTAATTAAGAAGAATTATTACAACATAGTTCATACTCATGGTAATAGTGCCACATTGGCCATTGAGATGTGGGCAGCTAAACTAGCTGGCTGCAGAGTAAGGATCGCCCACAGTCGTAATACATGTACTGATTATCCCCTAATAGATAAATTGTTACGGCCATTATTTAATGTATCCTACACCCATGGCTTTGCTTGCGGTGTAGAAGCAGGTAAATGGTTATTTAGTAACAAGAGTTTTCAGGTAATTCCCAACGGGAAAGAAATAGAAAAATTTGCCTTTAATCAAAACAAGAGAATTCAAATGCGCCAGCAACTTGAACTAACCGATCATATTGTTATTGGACACGTGGGTAACTTTAATTATCAAAAGAATCATGAGTTTTTAATAAGGATTTTTAAAGAGCTATCAGCCAAGGACGAACGCTATAGACTTTACCTGATGGGAGATGGCGAACTTCGCCCGCATATTGAGCAAATGGTTGAAGAGTATAAATTAAAACATAAAGTTATTTTTACCGGGTATGTATCTAACGTGGCAGATATGTTACAAGCAATGGACATCATGGTATTGCCGTCTAGATTTGAGGGGCTGCCTAACGTAGTAGTGGAGTGGCAAATTGCCTGTCTGCCTTGTGTAATCTCCGATGTAATCACTAGAGAATGTAAATTGACAGATTTAGTTTCTTATCTGTCTTTGCAGGATGGACCGGCTGCTTGGGCTGACAAAATTCATTCCTTTAAAGTCATTGATCGGGAGAATATTAAAGATAGTATTTTGAAGCAAATTCGGGCTGCCGGGTTTGATATCAGAAAAAATGCCAAGCAATTGAAAGGCATTTATTATGAGTTAGTCTCTAAGCAAGTTGGCCAGCGTAATGGGAAGTGTATTGAGATAGCAACGACTGGAACGGGTGATAAATAAGATAATGAAAAAGCAAAAGCAGATAATCTTCATCAGCAATGAAGTAGCCAATGGTGGTGCAGGACGTGTAATTAGTGTTTTGGCCAATGCTTTTGTGAAAAAAGGATATGGTGTTTCTATCTACTCTTATCATAAGAGCTCTGAGACCTATCCCTTGGACAAATTGGTCAAACAATACTTTTTGCGAGTTAAATATAAGTCAAAACTATTGAACAAAGTGGATCGGATACGGCAATTGCGGAAAGAATTTAAGAAAAATTTTGGTGCTACAATTATTTCCTTTGAATACTTTGTAAATATGCAGACCATAATTGCTGGCTTCGGGTTGAAAAATAGAACCATCATTTCGGAAAGAAATGATCCGGCTCAACAGGATAGTAGAAAACTCATCAAACATCTGAGAAACATTCTTTATGGTTTGGCAGATGTATTGGTCTGTCAAACGCCGGAGGCCAAGGCCTATTTTCCGGAGTCCGTCCAAAAAAAGGCAGTTGTTATTCCCAACCCTATCAAAGAAGGATTACCTAAGCCATTTAATGGAAAAAGGAAGAAAATAATTGTTAATTTTGGAAGGTTGGAAAAACAAAAAAATCTTCCACTACTAATTGAAGCCTTTGCCTTGCTCTATAAGGAATATCCTGATTATCGACTTTTCCTTTATGGAGATGGCAGCGCAAAGAAGAGTATAGAAGCCCTTATTGCCGAAAAAAAACTGCAGGGCTGCGTTACCCTCCATGGTAGCACTCCGGATATTCACACCAAAATATTAGATTGTGCCATGTATGTTTCCTCTTCGGATTACGAAGGTTTATCCAACTCTATGCTGGAAGCTATGGCTCTTGGCTTGCCGTGTGTTGTCACCGATTGTCCTTGTGGGGGAGCTAAGATGATGATCAGGTCTTACGAGAATGGGATACTGGTTCCGGTGAAGGATGTCCAGTCAATGTATGAAGCAATGAAATATCTAATTGAAAATCCGAAGCAAGCAGCTTATATATCCCACAACGCCACAAAAATAAGGATGGATTTGGCAGCAGAAAAAATAGCCAGCCAGTGGGAGTGGATCCTATGAGTAAGATAAAAAGCCAAAAGTTAGGAAAAGTACCATGGTTTCAGATAAGAGTTTTGGTATCATAGATATTTTAATTATTTTATTTACCTTTGGTTCTGTAGTTTTGGATTCTGGAGATAACTTACTTAAATTGATTAAGGTTTTATTTGTAATACCATGTTTTGTTTATGTAGTTAAGACCTTAAAGCTTTATTTTGATCCATATGTTAAGTGGATGTTATCTTTTATTATATTTGCCGGACTATCCTTTTTTTGGGCAATTTCCCTTGCTAATGCAGCCTATCGTTATCAAACACTAGTGCTTAATTTTATTTGCATTTATTGTTTGCTGGTCTATCTTAAAAGCTGTCCTACCAGAATAAATATTATTTTAAAAACTCTTTGCTTTGCGCCGCTTATTTTAGAAACACGGGTTATTGTTTCCTATGACTTGCTGGCCTTTGCCAACACTAGGAGCCTAGATGGTATCATGAGCCCTAATTCAATTGGAATGCGGGCTGCAATTGCAGTCGTACTGGGGACTTTCTTTTTAGTAAAGCAAGGTAAACATAAAGCACTTTACTTACCTTCCATTTTTCTGAATCTAGCTATTGTGATTTTGTCTGCCTCCCGGAAGGCCATATTTTTTATGATCGTACCTCTGCTACTCCATTATGTCCTCTGTCAGAATAATAGTCTGAAGTTTTGGCGAAATTTTACAATTGTTCTTCTGTTGATTGGTCTGACCTATTACGGAATTATGAATATTCCTTTTGTATATGACCTGGTTGGTTACCGTATAGAGACCATGATCAATGGAATCCTGGGTCTAGGCAAAACCGATGGAAGTACCAGTTTGCGGCTAAAAATGATCAAATGGGGCTTTAAGTGGTTTAAACGTAAGCCGTGGTTTGGTTATGGCCTCAACAATTATAAGAGTCTTCTCGGAAGGATGAATACTTCTTACGGGCGAGAAGGTGTCTATGCGCATAACAATTATGTTGAAATGCTTGTCAATTTAGGGATTACTGGAACAGCAATTTATTATTTTATCTATCTAAAACTTTTCATGAAAGCGGTAAGAGCCAGAAAAAGGCTTAATGGACTGCAACAGATTTTGGTCTGTATCTTTGGAGCTATTGTTTTAGGTGAAATAGGGATGGTTACTTATATTGAGCTCTATGTTCAAATTATCATAGCACTTACCTGGGCGGTACTATATCTTTTAGCAGAAAAAGAGGTGGAAGGAGACGGCTCTTATGCAGTGGGCTAAAGTCAGGGAATATATTAAAAATCCTTATAAAGTTGTAAATTACCTTGGTGCCCGGGGAAGATTGAATTTTCTTCCGGATGAACTCTATTTGAAACTTAAGTACTATGCTTGTTTGGGAAAAAACCTTAACCTGGCCAACCCCACGACCTATAATGAAAAAATCCAATGGTTAAAGCTACATAATAGAAAGCCAATCTACACTAAGATGTCAGATAAGTTTGAAGTACGACAGTATGTTGCAGCTGCAATCGGAGAAGAATACCTTATTCCGTTGTTGGGGGTATGGGAAAAGTTTGAGGATATCGATTTTCGACAGTTACCTGAGCAGTTTGTACTAAAGTGCACCCATGATTCGGGCGGAGTAGTAATTTGCCAAGATAAAAAAAATTTTGACGTAAAGGCGGCAAGACAGAAAATAAATAGCTGCTTGAGAAGGAACTACTATTATCACGGCCGTGAATGGGCCTATAAGGGCATAAAACCAAGAATAATCTGTGAGAAGTACCTAACAGATGAATTCGGCTCAGAGTTAATAGACTACAAAGTTTGGTGTTTTGACGGCAAGGCCAAGTGCATTAAGGTTTGTTCCAACAGATATGCAGCGGGCGGTCTAAAGATTGACTTTTATGATCTTAATTGGGAAGTCATGCCTTTTAAAAAGGGGTATCCCAATAGTGGAACTATCATACCTAAACCAAAAAACTTTGCCAAAATGATTGAATTAGCAGAAAAATTATCTAAAGATATACCATTTCTTAGAGTGGACTTTTATGATACCAAAGAACATTTGTATTTCGGTGAATTTACTTTTTATCCCGGCTCAGGCTTGGAAAAAATCACTCCGGAATCTTATGATTACTTACTGGGCAGTTGGATTAATCTTCCTCAGGGAAAAAGTGCCATATGAACGCGGGTGAAATTAGCAATAAATTTATTAAGGCAGTTAGATGGTCAATTGTAACGGAGATAGCTGCCAAAATAGTCACTCCTGTTACAAATATGATCCTGGCCAGGATTCTTGCCCCTGAGGCTTTCGGAGTAGTAGCTACTGTAACTATGGTTATTACTTTTGCCGAAATGTTTACTGATGCCGGTTTTCATAAATATCTAGTACAGCATGAATTTGTCGATGAAGAGGAAAAAGTTAAAAATGCTAACGTAGCATTTTGGACTAATTTTGGGATCGCTATTTTTTTGTGGCTCCTTATATTAATATTTTGTGAGCAAATAGCTTCGTTAGTCGGTAATCCAGGTTTTGGCCATGTAATAGCCATCGCTTGCGTCCAGCTACCAATAACATCTTTCTCGAGTATTCAAACAGCACTATATAGACGTGATTTTGATTTTAAAAAGCTATTTTTAGTTAGACTGGTCTCTGTTTGTATACCATTTGTGGTTACCATACCGTTAGCCCTTTTGGGAATGAGTTACTTTGCACTTATTATTGGTTCAATTTTTATGCAGATAGCAAATGCAACTATTTTAATGGTCAAATCCCGGTGGAAACCTCATTTTTTTTACGACATCAAAATCTTAAAGGAAATGCTATCTTTTAGTATTTGGTCCCTTATTGAGTCAATTTCTATCTGGTTCACTTCTTGGGCTGATATATTGATTATTTCCAATCTTTTAAACCAATATTTTCTGGGGATATATAAGGTCTCAACTGCCCTGGTAAATTCCCTAATGTCCTTAATTACCGCAGCAATAGTTCCTGTCCTTTTCTCAGCATTATCTCGTTTACAGAGTGACACCGAGAAATTCAATTTGCTGTATCTTACTACCCAAAGGCTTGTTTCAATTCTTATTTTTCCATTGGGGCTAGGGATTTATCTTCATAGTGATTTAGCAACCCAAATACTATTAGGCAAGGGGTGGGAAGAAGCGAGCCAGGTCATAGGTATATGGGCCGTGACTAGTGCTCTGGTAATAGTCTTTTCCCATTTTTCTAGTGAAGTATATAGAGCAAAAGGCAGGCCCAAGTTATCAGTACTTGCCCAGTTCTTACATCTAATTGCCTTAGTTCCAGTTTGTCTTATAAGTTCAAGCTACGGTTTTTGGATATTGGTTTACGCAAGAGCATGGATACGCCTAGAGTCCATAGTAGTTAATATGTTGATCATGAAATTTTTAGTGGGGATTCCTGTAGGAAAAATAGTTAAAAATGTATTTCCCACAGGACTATCAGCTTTACTTATGGGCTTTTTGGGTTATTTGTTGCAACAGTATAGTCGAAGTCCAAGCTGGAGTTTTGCTTCTATATTGTTCTGTGCCTTATTTTATTTTGGCCTATTATTTGTGTTTCCAGGCCTGAGAGAGGATCTGAACAAGCTAGCCCTGAGGATTAGATCTAGTTTTTGCTCTATTAATTCTCAAAAGGTGGTTGGGAAATAAGATGATGAGAAACTTAACATTTAAAACACTATCCCCAAAATCCCAAAAGCAGGTAAGTATAACTCGTCCTTACAACATTGCCGTAGCCGGTACTGGTTACGTGGGGTTAGTTTCAGGAGTGTGTCTTGCCCACCGGGGCCATAAAGTAACTTGTGTCGATATTGATGAGCAAAAGATGACAATGTTGCAGCAAGGTATTTCCCCAATTTACGAACAGGATCTGGAAGAGTTAATGTACCTTAACAAAGAAAGACTAATTTATACAACGGATTATAAGTCTGCTTATAAAAAGGCAGATGCAATTTTTATTGGTGTAGGGACTCCGGAACAGCCAGATGGTTCTGCTAACCTATCTTTTATAGCGACGGTGGCCAGACAAATTGCAGAAACAGTAGAAAAAGACTGTCTCGTAGTGGTAAAGTCTACAGTTCCAGTTGGTACTAATGATAAGGTTGAGCAGTTTATTAAAGATTTTTTGCTAAAGGACGTAAAGGTGGAAGTTGCTTCTAACCCTGAGTTCTTGGCTCAGGGGACAGCCGTTAAAGATACGTTGGAAGCACCGCGGATTATTATCGGTACTAATAGTATAGGTGCTGAACAAACCTTGCGAAAGATTTATGAACCTTTCGATTTGCCAATCGTCTCCGTCTCAAGAAGGTCTGCCGAGATGATTAAATATGCTGCCAATAGTTTTTTGGCTTTAAAAATATCTTATATGAATGATATTGCCAATCTTTGTGAATTAGTTGGGGCCGATATCCTGGAGGTGGCAGCGGGAATGGGGTTTGACCCTCGAATTGGCAATAAGCATTTAAACGCTGGTATCGGCTATGGAGGAAGTTGCTTTCCCAAGGATACAAAAGCTCTAGATTATCTGGCCACTCAGCACGGGTATAAGCTGAGGACGGTCAAAGCAGCCATTAATGTTAACAAAGACCAAAAAATCCTGCTGTATAAGAAAGCTTGCCGCAGGCTGATCACTTTTAAAGGTCTAAAAGTTGCCGTGCTTGGATTAACCTTTAAACCCGGGACTGATGACTTAAGAGAAGCTCCTTCCTTGGATAATATACCTCTGCTATTGGCTCAAGGGGCAGAAATTTATGCCTATGATCCGGTAGGTAATAAAAACTTTAGCCGGATATTTCCTGAACTGACTTCTCCAACAGAAAAAGAATCTGGGGCAGGTAGCATATCTTACGTAGCAAGTGCTGAAGCAGCTCTTAAGGGGGCAAATGTCTGTTTTATTTTTACCGAATGGGAGGAAATAAAAAAAGTCAAACCTCTGGATTATAAAAGGCTGATGAGGACTCCTCTCGTCTATGATGGCCGAAATATCTATGATCTAGAGGAAATGCAAAAAACCGGTGTAGAGTATTACTCAATTGGACGAAACTAAGGTGGCAGGGAAGGAGGAATTGCTGTGATCGAAGGATATACTGAACTAAACCCTTGTAAAACCTATTTGATTACCGGTAGTGCAGGTTTTATTGGGTTTTTCTTATCTAAAAAACTCTTGAGTCAAGGTTGTCAAGTGATTGGTCTCGATAACCTTAACGATTACTATGATCTAACTTTAAAAAGAAGCAGGCTTAAGGAGCTGGAAAAGGACGAAGGATTTGTTTTTATTAAAGGGGACATCTCTGATAAGAAAGTAGTAAGCTATGTATTTAGTAAGTTTAAGCCTCAGATTGTGGTTAATTTAGCTGCTCAGGCCGGGGTAAGGTATTCCTTTGAGCAGCCGGATACTTACATTCAAAGCAACATCATTGGGTTTTATAATATCCTGGAGGCTTGTCGCCATAGTCCCGTTGAACATTTGATTTATGCCTCATCAAGTTCAGTCTACGGAGCTAATACTAAAGTGCCTTATTCCACTCAGGATAAGACGGATAATCCTGTTTCGCTTTACGCTGCAACCAAGAAATCTAATGAATTAATGGCTCATGCCTATAGTCACCTATATAACATTCCTACTACCGGCTTGCGATTCTTTACGGTCTATGGGCCCCTGGGCAGGCCGGACATGGCCTATTTCAGTTTTACTGAAAAGCTGCTTCAAGGGAAGCCCATTAAGGTTTTTAACTATGGCAATTGTTTCCGCGACTTTACTTATATTGACGATGTTGTTGAGGCAGTAACTAGAATTTTATGTAATCCACCCATACAAAAATTTGAGAAGGGTAGTATTCTGGACGGTATACAATACGCTGTTTATAATGTCGGGAACAGTCAGCCGGTACAGTTGGTGGAATTAATAAGAGTTTTAGAGCAAAAGTTAAGCTACGCAACGGGACGGAAAATAATGGCTAATATAGAGTTTTTGCCTAGGCAGCCAGGTGATGTAATAACCACTTACAGTAATAGCACCCCATTAGAGCAAAATTTTGGTTTTAAACCTGAAACAAGTCTGGAGGAAGGATTGGAACAGTTTGTTAATTGGTACATTGATTATTTCGGGGTAAAGTGAAAAGATCTTACAAATACTTTCTCTAAATGCTAAAGTGTTACCTTGGTAACACTTATTTATTGCTAAAAAAACTATATCTTAGCGGTTCTGAAAAGTTGGAACAAAAGCGAGCGAATGATTGTTTCGCGCAAGTGGTCAGGGGACACTCCGTTCAAGAGGCAGGAAGCAAGAGGTAAGAGGCAAGAAAGAAAACACCTGTCTTGCTTCGTGCATCACTTTATATACAAAACAAAGGTGATATTCTTAAGAATTCTTAGTTACAATTAAGAGAAGTATAACTATAATTAGAAATAGTAGTTTAAACATGAATAGAGGGATAGCTTGAAAAGACTGTTACCATACATGAAAAATTATGTGCATTTTGCTATTGCCAGTCCTATACTAATGATTTTGGAAGTTTTAGCCGATATTATAATTCCCTACCTTATGTCCCTCATTGTAGACGTGGGTATTGCCAATCAGGATATAAATTATATTGTCCGCCTGGGAATAATCATGATCGTTTCTGCCCTTTTAGCTATGCTCTTCGGTATTTTAAGTGCTCATGCGGGTGCCAGGGCGGGTTTTGGTTTTGCAGCAGAAATAAGAAAAGAAGCTTTTAGAAGAGTTCAGGGCTTTTCTTTCGCCAACCTTGATAAGTTTGCGGTTTCTTCCCTTATTACCAGATTAACTAACGACTGTAACACTATCGGTCAGGTTACCATGATGAGCCTTAGGATGGCAGTAAGAGCGCCATTTTTAGCTCTGTTTGCTTTAATAATGGCTTTACGGATTAATGCTTCTTTAGCTAGGGTCTTTATGTTTGTCATACCTGTTACGGCTCTTATTATAACTGTTGTTTTATCTAAGGCTTTACCATTATTTAAGCTTTTACAGCACCGGGTTGATAGGGTAAATGCTATAATCCAGGAGAATCTTATCGGTATTAGAGTAGTTAAATCTTTTAACAGGCAAGACTATGAAGAAAAAAGATTTCAGGATAGAAATGATGCTTTGCGTGATACTGCTTTAAAAGCCATCTCCCTGG
Source organism: Clostridia bacterium (assembly GCA_012838615.1). GTDB lineage: Bacteria > Bacillota > DUOV01 > DUOV01 > Zhaonellaceae > DUOV01. The sequence continues at coordinate 12,070 of DUOV01000127.1, forward strand.
TAGTCTTTTTGATGCCTGTTATAAACTTGATTATCTACGGAACTATTATGGCTGTATTATGGTTTGGCGGACGGCAGATTGTGGCCGGTACAATGGGAGGCGGTGAATTAATCTCTTTTATTACCTATATTACTCAGGTTTTAATGGCCCTTATTTTGATTTCTTTCTTTTTTATGCAGCTGCTAAGGGGAGCAGCATCTGTAAGCCGGATTTTAGAGATTTTCAATACCGAATCTGAAATCAAGCAAATAGATAAACCTGTAAACCAAGTTAAAGACGGATCCCTAAGCTTTAGAAATGTTAGTTTTATCTACCCTGGAAGCTCGGAAAAAACTTTAAAAAATATTAATTTTGAACTGGAAGCAGGAGAAGTCTTAGGTATTATAGGCTCTACCGGATCGTCAAAGTCAACTCTGGTTCAGCTCATTCCCAGACTTTATGATGTAACTGAAGGTTCGGTTAGTGTAGGCGGAGTAGATGTAAGAAATTATGATTTAAAAGTCTTGCGGGACAACGTAGCTTTTGTACTCCAAAAAAACACCCTGTTTTCAGGGACCCTCAGGGAAAATATGCTTTGGGGAAAAGAAAATGCTTCCGACGAAGAGATTATCAGAGCCCTTAAGCTGGCTCAAGCCTGGGAATTCGTCTCCAAATATCAGGATGGATTAGACTACTGGGTAGAGCAAGGCGGGGAGAACTTTTCCGGAGGGCAAAAACAACGCTTGACCATTGCCCGGGCTTTGCTGAAATCGCCAAAAATCATCATCCTTGATGATTCTACTAGTGCTGTGGATGTGGCTACTGATGCCAAGATTCAGCAAGCATTCAGGAAAGAACTTAAAGGGGTAACAACAATTATTATTGCCCAAAGGATTTCGTCTGTTCAGCATGCAGACAAGATCATAGTCATGAATGAAGGAAAAATAGAGTCTATGGGGGACCATGAGACCCTACTTAGAGTATCGCCTATCTACAGAGAAATTTACCAGTCGCAGCAAAAGGGGGTAGTTGGAGCTTGAAAAATATGCCCAATCCTAAACAGCTACGTCCCCAAGATCTTAAGAAAACTTTAGCAAGGTTATTCAGTTATTTTAAATATAATCTTATTTTATTGATTGGGGGCTTATTTTTTATTATTCTTGGTTCAATTGCCGAGATAGCCGTAAACGGTATGCTAAGCCCGGTTATAGATACCCTGGTAGGTAATTATAATCGAAGTGTCTTGATTAAGTATTTACTGATTATGGGGTTCTTTGTTATTTTGATCGCCTTAGGTCAATATTTAGGTCATCTGTTTATGGCCAGGCTATCCCAAAGAACTGTCCATAAAATTCGTTCCGACATGTTTGCTCATATGGAAAAGCTTCCAATTTCTTATTTTGATCGCCATGCTCACGGAGATTTAATGTCTACTTTTACTAATGACGTTGACATGCTTACTCAATCTTTGGAACAAGGTATTTCACAAGTAACAATATCGGCTATCACTTTAGTGGGTACTTTTGCCATGATGATTTATTTAAGTCCAATTCTTACTTTAGTAGTTGTAGCTATGCTCTTAGTGATGTTTGGCGCTATTAAGTTTGTTGGACAAAAGTCCGCCGGAAACTTTCGTAATCAGCAAGCAGCTTTAGCCGACATGAATGGCTACATTGAAGAAATGATGTCTGGGCAAAAAGTAGTCAAAGTTTTTAACTATGAATCTAGGACTATTAAACGTTTTAATGCCAAGAATGAGTATCTACGTCAAGCCAGCACCCAGGCTTCAGCTTATGGAGTTATGCTGATGCCTATTATGGGTAATTTGTCTTTTGTTCTTTACGCTTTAGTTTCTATGGTTGGAGCATTTTTAGTTATGCTGCAAAGACTAAGCGTAGGTAATATTGCCTCTTTTTTACAATATACCAGAACATTTTCCAGACCCCTTACTATGGTTTCAAACCATTTAAATATTTTGTTTGCAGCCCTGGCCGGGGCGGAAAGAATTTTTAAAGTGTTAGATGAGGAAATAGAAGTTGATGAAGGAGACGTAACTCTGGTCAAAGACGAAATAAGCGGCAGATGTTATTGGAGAGTACCTGGGGAAGATGGGAAATACGAAGAAGTACCTTTACGAGGGTATATTACTTTTCAAAACGTTAACTTCGGCTATCTTGAAGGGCAAAAAGTTTTAAAAAATGTTAGTCTTTATGCTAAACCAGGCCAAAAGATTGCCTTTGTCGGCTCGACAGGGGCAGGTAAGACTACTATTACCAACCTTATTAATAGATTTTATGAGATAGATGAAGGCACTATCCTTTATGACGGAATAGATATTAAACGCATCAACAAACATGACTTAAGAAGTACTATGAGTATCGTGCTCCAGGATGTTCATTTATTTGAAGGTACTATTGCCGACAATATCCGTTATGGCAGACTAAATGCTACTGACGAAGAAGTCATCCAAGCAGCTAAGTTGGCTAATGCCCATTACTTCATTAAAAACTTGCCCCAAGGCTATAATACTATGCTTACAGTTGACGGGGAAAATCTTTCTCAAGGTGAGCGGCAACTATTGTCTATTGCCAGAGCAGCAGTAGCTGACCCGACAATACTCATCTTAGACGAAGCCACTTCATCGGTTGACACGAGGACAGAGAAACTTATAGCGGAAGGAATGGATAAACTGATGGAG
>DUOV01000128.1 GCA_012838615.1 Clostridia bacterium
CAAAAAATAAACTAGCCTATCAATTTCTCCTTTCTGAGAGATAGGGTATTGCCCAACCTTTTGGTGCAGTACCTGCGCTCATCAAGAACATCACCGCAAGTGTCATAAGATACGGTAACGTAAGCATAACCTGGTAAGGGATATTAAGTCCTAAAGCCTGGATATTCAACTGTAACGTGTCCGCGAACCCAAAAAGCATTGCACCTAAAGCAGCGCCGACCGGATGGAACTTACCAAATATTACAGCTGCAAAAGCAACATACCCTCTACCAGCCACCAAATTATCAACATAAGTATTTAATCCACAAATACTTAACGATACCCCTGCTAACCCAGCAAGTACAGCAGAATATAGTACACATGCATATCGTATTATTACCACATTAACACCTATGGAATTAACGGCTTTAGGATTTTCACCTACTGCCCGTATTTTTAGGCCAGTCATAGTTTTATAAAAAAAGATCCAGGTGATAGGAATAAGTATTAAACTTAGATATGTTAGCCAGTGCTGAGCGAATAATGCTTCTCCAATAAAGGGAATGTTGCTTAATCCAGGTACGGGCAATGGACCGAAACCACGACATCTCGGCACGGCACTTGCGCTTCCATATAGTGTTCTCATCATAGTTCCGCATAGTCCACTACACAGAATATTTATTGCTACTGCTACTACGCCTTGATTAATTCCTAATGAAATGCAACAGAAAGAATGAAGCATCCCTACCAACAGAGCACATACTACTGCTACTAATAATCCTATCCAAGGGTTACCAGAAATGGATGAGCCAACAAAGGCAAAAAACGCACCAATGAGCATCATACCTTCAAGGGACATATTGAGTACACCGCTTCTTTCTGAAACAATGTCCCCCATAGAAGCAAGCATTAAAGGGGTCGCCAGCCTGAACATTGATTGGTAAAAATCCACAGATGAGAGTATATCTAAAACCTGTTCAAATAGCATTTGTCGTCCTCCCCATACTTCTCAGGTAGTCAGGTAATTTGTCTAATATAATTACGCAAATTACTGCAACACCCTGAACGATTTGAACAAAAGCAACAGGCAGATTTGTTGCAATCTGCATATTGGCAGCGCCCGAACGAAGGACTCCGAAAAATAAAGCAGATGCTAGTACTCCAAGAGGATGCAAATTGGCAAGTAGTGCAACTGCTATAGCGTCGTAACCATACCCTGGAGAAAAGTTTTCCACCAATCGACCATGGACACCCATTACCTCGCATGCACCGGCAAGTCCTGCAAGAGCACCGGAAATAATCATTGCGCTCAGCATTGTACGTTTTGATGATATGCCGGCGTAATCGCACGCATTAGGATTCAGGCCTACAGCTCTTACCCTGAACCCAAAAGATAGTTGATTTAACAACAAATATAAAAACACACTCGCCAGCAAAAAGAACACTATGCCTATATGTAATCTTTTGACAGAAAATATTACTGGCAACCTTACTAACAACCTGGCACTTTGTGGAAACATCTGCCCAGGCTCTCTTAGAGCACCTTGCAACAAAAATTGGGTAAAATATACTGCAACATAATTAAGCAACATCGTAACTACAATTTCATTATACCCACGCCAAATTTTTGCGATCGCAGGTATCATGGCAAACATGATTCCAGCTAGCATCGCCGCCATTATACAAACAATAATATGCATTTCGTCGCTTAGACCATAATTAGTTACACCTATTACCGTGGCCATAATTGCGCCCAATTGCAACTGACCTTCGCAGCCAATGTTAAAAATACCTGCTCGATATGCAATCAATACCGCTAATCCGGTCAGTCCTAAAGGGGTGGTTTTAATAAGAGTGGTGATAAAATTATCTACACTACCAAATGCACCCATGAACAACGCTTTATATGCAACTAGTGGATCAAAACCCCTTATAAGCATTATTAGCGCACCTACAAATATACCTGTAAACACACCTACGACAGGTGAAATTATTTTTTTTGCTGACTCACAAATTTTCATATCTGCTCCCTCATACTAGCAAACATTGTTAATAGCAACATCTTTTGTTACCCCGGACATCATTAAGCCAATCTGCTCTCTACTGTACTTGCCATTTTTAAAAACATCTACAAATTTTCCCTTATACATAACCGCAATGCGATCGGAAAGTGCGAGAATTTCATCAAGTTCTGTTGATATTAACAGGACAGCTATACCCTTATCACGTTGTTCTAAAATCTTGCTTCGAACATACTCAGTAGCACCTATATCTAACCCTCGTGTTGGCTGAACGGCAATAAGCACATTAGATTGCCTATCTATTTCCCTTGCAAGGATCACTTTCTGCTGATTACCTCCAGATAAAGCTTTGGCTGGAACAGAAGCATTAGGAACCTTGATCTGATATTCACTTATTAGGTTATCAGCATGTCTCCTTATTTCCTTCCAGTTCATTATTCCAAAATGGCAAAATGGAGATTTACTATGTTCCTGTAAAATAAGGTTTTCCATAACTGAAAATTCCATAATAAGTCCTGTTTTTTGCCGATCCTGTGGAATATGGGAAACCTTTTTATCAATAAAATGCTTGGCTTTTTTACCGCTAACATCGTCATCCCCTATTTTGACTTTACCCTGTTTGGCAGGAATCATTCCTGTTAAAACTCCGCTAAGTTCTATCTGGCCGTTACCATCTATACCTGCAATTCCAAGTATTTCTCCTTTGCGCAATTGAACAGTTATTCCATCGATTAGATGCTTTCCGTGTCTGTCCTTAACAACTATATCCTTTATTTCCAAAGCAACATCACCAGGCGCTTTGTCTTTACGAGCTATATCTAAAACCACATCCCTACCTACCATCATATTTGCAAGCTTACGTGGCGATGTATCCTTAACTTCTAAAGACCCAATCATTCTCCCGTTTCGAAGTACAGTAACTCGATCACATATTTCCATGACTTCTTCAAGCTTATGGGTGATCATAATTATGGATTTACCCTCATTTACCAGCCTTCGGATTATACCAAACAGCTGATTCACTTCCTGGGGAGTTAATACAGCTGTAGCCTCATCAAAAATCATTATATCGGCATTTCTGTAAAGAGTTTTAAGTATTTCAACACGCTGCTGCATCCCAACAGTTAGATTTTTAATCTTTTCCTGTGGATCTATATTAAATCTGTACTTATCGGAAAGCTCTTTAATCTCTTTCTCAACAGTCTTTACATCTAACCAGGGTCCTTTTTGTTTAGTTCCAAGTATGATATTTTCTGTTACTGTTAATTGTTCAATCAGCATAAAATGCTGATGTACCATTCCAATTCCGTATTTTATAGCATCTTGTGTATTATTTATGACTATTTCTTTTCCGTTAAGAAATATCTTTCCTTTAGTAAGCGGAAATATTCCATATAAGCAGTTCATAAGCGTTGACTTTCCTGCCCCATTTTCCCCCAGTAAGGCGTGTATCTCACCCTTTCGCAGTTCAAAATTAACATTATCGTTAGCTATTAGATTGCCAAACTTTTTTGTAGCACCTTCCATTTTTAAAATCAAAGACTTTTTTCTTTGTGTATGCAAAGTGCTTTGCATCCTTTCTAAAATTTTAATTTGGCCTTAGTAAAAAACGTGCAGACTAATTCACAGCATCATCCGCACGTTTTTTCAAGTTAGTACTAATTGAATAATGTACTTTGCCTGAAACAGCGAATCATATAATCATGACTCCCACTTACTAATATCCAGAACAAGCGTGCCATTCCTTATGGCTTCCTCTAAGCCAAGTATTTCTTCTTTGATGGCAGGATCCACATCTTCTGCCCATACACCCATATAAGACGCACCGTTCATTATGCCATAATCTACTGCTTCAGGAACAAATTCACCCTTTGCAAACTGATCGGCAACAGCCTCAATCATAAAAGGAGTTGATTGAACTGCAGAACAAATAACAATCTCTGGCGACAAATGATTAAAGTCACTAGCAAAGCCAATAAATTTGCAGCGCCCATTGCTTTCCTCGCAAGCCTGGATAGCACCTGCGTCACAAGCGTCACCAATGCCCATAATAACATCGACACCAGAATTAATCATAGCATTCGCTGCTTCATACCCCTTTGCTACGTCGGTCCAACTACCTGTATAGCTTACAGACACATTAGCTTCAGGCAATAATGAAGTAACAGTATCTTTAAATACACGCACTTCAGCAGCAATACCAGGAGTCTCCATAGCACCCACAAAACCAACCTTACCAGATTCAGTAATACGTGCTGCCAAGGTACCAGTCAGATAACCAAGTTCATACCAGATGAAAGTCCCACTACCAACATTTTTTCCGTTTCCATCTACGCCACATATACTAAAAAAGCAAGTTTCTGGGAACTCTTCACCTATCTCCATCATATACTCAGCATATTCGTAACCATTGCCAAACACTAGCGAAAAACCATTACTAGCATAGTTTCTCAGTACATTAGGAATATCTGCCGCAATCACATTCTCAGTATAAGCAGTTTCCCACCCATACTTTTTCCCAACGTTCATCAAACCATTATAAGCATCTGTGTTCCAACCACCATCATTGATGGGACCTGAACAAAGCAAGGCGACTTTTATTTCCTTTTCTGGTTGTACATTTTCTGGTTCTACATTTTCATTGGGCGACTCTTCATCGGTAGGACTTGCCGTTTGCTGGCCGCAGCCTGCTAAACACGCCGTAACCATAACTACAAACAAGAATATCGCCAATAACCGTTTAAACTTAATCATTTTTTTCCTCCCTTTCTTTTATTTATTTTTTTCAACCGCAAAACTCCCAGGTTGAAAAAAACTATATTTTTTTCAATTTTGGGAAATTTCAATAATGACAGCTAGTAAAACCATAATAACAACTATATTCTGAACTCTGACCCAATAAAATATAATTCCCAGTTTTCCTGTGTTTATAAAAGTTAACTTCTAGTTCTGCAATAGATTTCCTTAATAGTAAATTCTAAAAAGTACGTTATCATACACCTTATATAATCAGTTATCCTTCCCTACCAGAACTCCAGGATTCATAATATTATTAGGATCCATCATTTTTTTTAGTCTTTTCATAAGAACATATGAGGAACCATGCTCTTGAGGTGCAAACTTGACCCTCATTTTACCCATGCCATGATGATGTACACATCCACCTGTTTCTTTGCGTAGAGTCTCCTCGCAAATTATGTCTACAACTCTTTGATGTTCTTCTGCTGCCACATTCGGATCGGAAATCTCTATGGTATATACAAAATAAATATTAATACCGTTCTGATAAGCGTGAGAAGCATGTCCTCCAACAAACACAAGATTATCCACTTTTTCTTTAATCGCAGCAATAGTACTATAGTAAATATCTACAATATCAGTCCATGAACCAGAGATTTCTGTAGTCGCGTAATACAAATGATCTTCACGGAACTTGTCCCTTATAGCCTGGGACCTGAACTTATTACAGAGATCATTCTTGTGAATAAGCCAATAATCCACATGTTTAGTGCCAATATACCTACAGTTTGCCTCTTGAGTAAACTTTTCAATAGCTTCACCCGTAGCTTTGGCAATAGAGGGAGGTCCTTCTGCAACAAAGAACATATATGCTTCCGAATCTTTAAGTTCAACAGTACCATAATTATAATCATAATCTGCTTTATCATAGAGTCTGACGACTGAAGGCCTATAGCCCGCGGCAATGATCTTGCGGATAGTCTCAAACCCCTCTTTCATACTTGGAACGATGTAGCCTCCTCGCCAAAAGCTTTCAGGATAGTAACGAAAAATTTTAACCGTTACTTCAGTTATAAAGGCGGTTCCTCCCTCTGAACCGACAATTAAATGTCTCAAGTCGGGACCTGCTGAACGACGCGGTACATTTCTTATGCGGATTATCTCTCCGTCAGGAAGCACGGCTTCAAGGCCGCATATTAAATCTTCAATTCCACCGTAATATGTTGAAAACTGGCCAATACTACGAGTTGCGACGAGTCCTCCCATTTGAGCAAGAGGCAAAGATTGGGGACCATGGCCAGTAGTAAACCCTTTTTTATTTAACAGATCTTCCAGGGTTTTTAGTGGCACACCGCATTGGCACGTTGCCATCATGTTAATGTCGTCAATCTTTAATATTTTGTTCATCCCAGATGCATCTAACACAATAGTGTCTTCTGTCGTTGCACTTAAAAGACCTTCATATGCAGATGCTCCTGTACGGGGTATAACCGCGATTCCATTATTATTACAGTACTTCAATACTTCAGATACTTCTTCTTTGGAGAGTACGTTTACTATACACATAGGCAATGGCACTCTATAAATACCAAAAGCTTTAGCATAAGCGCCATCATCTGAATCATGCTCCCGCAGTAAATCTAAATCAGTTACGATACGATCTTCGCCTAGTAAATTTGTTAGGGCAGTAATTACCTGTTGTCGAGATGCTTTCATATTACTCCTCCATATCTTTTCGTTGCCTGAATATTATCAACAAATAAAAAAATTGTAAATAATTTTGCAAAAGGTCTGCAATATAACACAAATAGTGTGATATATTACATGTTTCAGTTATCTAATTTAGTGTAAACTTACTATAGGTTAATATAGGATCTTTTAGTGCAATCTAGCTTAAAAAAACAATAATCTATTGGAGTAATTAACTCGCTTAATCTGTAGGAAAGAGGTGAAAAATCCGTTAGAAAACAAGCGATTCTATAAGCAAAGGTTTACTCGCTTGTTTTATAAACGACAAATCCTATGTTAAAAGGTAATGACATTTACAATCCTATTAAATCTGAAATTTATCTTCGTGATCAATCCAATCTTTCAGGTAATGCAGAAGCAATTGCCTTTGTGACAACTAGTGATGAAGCTATAAAAGCATTACAGTTTGCGCGAGAACAGAATAAAACTGTAACTATCCAGGGGAGTC
>DUOV01000129.1 GCA_012838615.1 Clostridia bacterium
ATATCATTATCCCATCTCGATTACTTTTATAGAAAACCTCGGATTCCAAGACAAGAATTACTAAAATATAAGGAAGGGCTTATGTTAGGTTCAGCCTGCGAAGCAGGCGAGTTAATTCAAGCTATTTTAGAGGGTAAGTCAGAAGAAGAATTATTAAACATAGCCAGTTTTTATGACTATCTTGAAGTTCAACCGATTCAAAATAATGAGTTTATGCTTCGCAAAGGAATTGTTGATAGTGAAGATGACTTGCGAAATATTAATAAGACTATTATAAGATTAGGTAAAAGCCTAAACAAACTTGTAGTAGCAACTTGCGATGTGCATTTCTTAGATCCTGAGGATGCAATTTACCGTAAGATCCTATTATGTGGACAAGGATATCCCGACGAGCCTCAAGCACCACTATACTTAAGAACAACAGATGAAATGCTGGCCGAGTTCGATTATTTGCCAGAAGATGTAACTAGGGAAATCGTTATAGATAACACACAAAAAATAGCTGATTCAATTGACGAAGTATTGCCTATACCAGAAGAGTTATATCCGCCGGAAATTCCTGGTGCTGAAGAACAAATCGTAAGCATGAGTATGAGCAGAGCAAAAAGTATCTATGGGGAGAACCTTCCTAAAATTGTTGAAGATCGACTTAATAAAGAATTAAATTCAATTATAACCCACGGATTTGCAGTACTATATTTAATAGCTCATAAACTTGTGAAAAAATCAAATGATGATGGATATTTGGTAGGTTCCAGAGGTTCTGTTGGTTCATCTTTTGTAGCTACTATGACAGGTATCACAGAGGTTAATCCATTACCTCCTCATTATATATGCCCTAATTGCCACCATAGTGAGTTTATTTTAGACGGTTCCTATAATTGTGGCGCTGACATGCCGGATAAAAATTGTCCACAATGTGGTTCCAAACTTAAAAAGGATGGGCATGACATACCCTTTGAGACCTTTTTGGGATTTGAGGGGGATAAGGTTCCTGATATTGACCTTAACTTCTCTGGCGAATATCAACCGAGGGCCCATAAATATACAGAAGAGCTTTTTGGTAAGGAATATGTATATAGGGCTGGTACTATTGCTACAATTGCAGAAAGAACTGCTTTCGGCTTTGTCAAAAATTATTTTGAAGAACGAAATATTAAGCTAAGAAATGCTGAATTGTCGCGGCTAGTTTCTGGTTGTACTGGTGTTAAGCGCACTACTGGTCAACATCCTGGTGGACTGATGGTTGTGCCGAGGCATACTGATATTTATAAATTTACCCCTATTCAAAGACCAGCTGATGATGTTAAGTCGAATACCATTACAACCCATTTTGATTATCATTCTATAAGCAGTAGGTTAGTTAAATTAGATATTCTAGGTCATGATGATCCTACGGTTATTAAAATGCTTGAGGATTTGACTGGGGTCGATCCAAAAGGCATTCCTCTGGATGAAGAAAAAACAATGTCCATTTTCTCTTCAGTTGAGGCATTAGGTATTACACCTGAAGATATTAATTCTAGTGTTGGTACTTTTGGGATTCCTGAATTTGGAACGCGTTTTGTCAGACAAATGTTGGAAGAAACAAAACCTAAAAAGTTTTCTGAGTTGGTTAGAATAAGTGGCTTTTCTCATGGGACTGATGTTTGGCTTAATAATGCACAGGAACTTATAAGATCAGGTACAGCAAAATTATCAGAGGCTATTTCAACACGCGATGATATTATGCTTTATTTGATTTACAAAGGAATGGAACCAAAACTTTCTTTTAAAATAATGGAGGATGTAAGAAAAGGCAAAGGCTTAAAACCTGAATATGAAGAAGCAATGATAAAAGCTAACGTTCCAGATTGGTACATTCAATCGTGTAAAAAGATTAAATATATGTTTCCTAAGGCTCACGCTGTAGCATATGTTACTATGGCCTTCCGTATTGCTTTTTATAAAGTATACTATCCTACGGCTTTTTACACCAGCTTTTTTACAGTCCGGGGGGACGAGTTTGATGTAGAATTAATTTCCCATGGTGAGAAGACGGTTAGAGATGCAATTAAGGAAATAGAACAAAAGGGAAATGAAGCAAGTGCCAAAGAAAAAAATTTATTAACTATTTTAGAAGTTGCTTTAGAAATGTATTGCCGTGGTATTAAAATGAGAAAAATTGATTTATGGCAGTCAGATTCAACCAAGTTTAAAATTGTAGATGGGGAAATTTTGCCACCTTTTGCAGCCCTTCAAGGCTTAGGAACTACTGCAGCGATGAACATAGTAGCAGCAAGAACGAGCAAAAAATTTACTTCAGTAGAAGACTTGCGAAATCGCGCTAAGTTAAGTAAAACAATTATTGAAGGTTTAAGAGAACACGGGACATTAGCTGAATTATCTGAGACAGATCAGTTAAGCCTTTTTTAAAGAAAGTAGCTAAATAGTCTATTTCCTTGCCATATCTTAGTAATTAATGTATACTAAGATCAGGATTTTAGGAATCAGAATTATGACTAACCAAGAGTGGGTATTAGCCCACTCTTTCCTTTAATTTGTTGACAAAGAATAGTAATAAACAACGTCATTGCCAAGTTGGATTTCCGTATCAGGGAAGCGGTATAAATTGTTAATTGGTTTGGCAGAATAGGAACAACTAATAATGGAGGTTTTATATGGTTAAACGAAACATTGAAAGTAAAGTTGAAGAGCTTGTACTTCCAATAATTGAGGGTTTAGATTTTGAATTGGTAGATGTTCAATATGCCAAAGAAGGCCCCAATTGGTACTTAAGAATTTTTATCGATCATCCAGAGGGTATAGATTTGGATGATTGTGAAATTGTCAGCAGAAAGGTTGAAAGCGCTCTAGATGAAAAAGACTTGATCAAAAACAGTTACATTCTTGAAGTTTCTTCCCCTGGGATAGAGCGACCTTTAAAGTATGATAAAGATTTTATCAGATTTATTGGTGAATTAGTTGTAATTAATACCTATAAACCAATTAATGGTAAAAAGACATTTAAAGGTTACCTTCAGGGATTGGAAGGTCAGGAGGTTATTATAAAAGAGGATTTAGATGAAGTTAGATTGTCCTTGAATGATGTAAGCCATGCTCACTTGGCTGTTGATTTTTAGATAACATAAAGGAAAGTATGGGACTAAGGAGAGGTTTAAAAAATGAATATGGATTTTTTACAAGCCATTAAGGATATTGAACAGGAAAAAGGTATTGACGCTGACGTCCTGTTAGAAGCTATTGAGGCAGCACTTATTTCGGCTTATAAAAAAAATTTTGGTGCCCCAAATGTTCGGGTTCATATGGATAGGGTTACTGGTGAGATTAAAGTATATGCGAGAAAAGAAGTAGTGGAAAAGGTAGAAGATGAAGCCGCTACTATAAGTTTGGATGAGGCTCGTAAAATAGATCCTAATTATGAAATAGGGGATGTAGTGGAAATAGAGGTTACTACTAAGAACTTTGGACGTATTGCAGCCCAAACTGCTAAACAAGTTGTGGTGCAAAGAATCAGAGAAGCTGAACGAAATATTATTTATGATGAATTTGTGAGCAAGGAAGATGATGTTGTAACAGGGATCATCCAAAGGCAGGAAGTTGGGAACATATATGTGGACCTTGGCAAAGTAGAGGCGATACTTCTACCAACTGAGCAAATAGCAGGAGAACAGTATATTCAAGGTGAAAGGATTAAAGCTTACATAGTAGAAGTAAAGAAAACTACTAAAGGTCCGCAAATATTACTTTCCCGTACTCATCCGGGGTTGTTAAAAAGACTGTTTGAGCTTGAAGTGCCGGAAATATTTGATGGGGTTGTTGAAATAAAATCTGTTGCTAGAGAGGCTGGTAGTAGATCTAAAATCGCCGTCTATTCTAAAGATGAGAATGTGGATCCAGTTGGAGCTTGTGTGGGGCCTAAAGGCATGAGGGTTCAGGCTATAGTTAATGAATTAAAAGGTGAAAAAATTGATATAGTAAAATTTAGTAAAGATCCTGCTATTTATGCAGCTAATGCTTTAAGTCCTGCCAAAGTTGTGAAAGTAAAGGTTGATGAAGAACAAAAAATTGCCCAAGTTGTAGTTCCAGATTATCAACTTTCCTTAGCTATTGGTAAAGAGGGACAAAATGCTCGTTTAGCAGCCAAACTAACAGGTTGGAAAATTGATATTAAAAGTGAAAGTCAAGCTGAAGGTCGTGAAGAAGACAATGTAGCAGAGGAGGAATAAGGTGAGAGTAAAGAAAATTCCTCAAAGAATGTGTGTTGGTTGCAGAGAGAAAAGAAACAAAAAGGAATTGATAAGAATAGTTAGAACACCTGAACTGGATGTTTTAGTAGACTTAACCGGCAAAAAATCCGGACGTGGTGCTTATATCTGTCCTAACCAAGAATGCCTTAATGCAGCAGTAAAATCGAAAAGCTTGCAGAAAGCATTGGAAATAGAAATAACAACCGATATTATAGAAGAACTACAGCAGAAATTGGGCGCGATCAATGATCAATGCTGAGATTATTTCTTTACTTGGATTGGCACAAAAGGCAGGTAAAGTCATATCTGGGGATAATACTTGTCGAGCTAAATTTAAATCACTAAAACTAGTTATCTTGTCCGAGGACTGTTCAGATAAAACTAAAAAATTTTTTCAGTATAAGTGTATTAAGGAACAAAAACCTATTCTAACTATTGGGAAAAGAAATGACTTAGGCATGGCTTTAGGTAAATCCCCTCGAACCGTATTAGGAATTACGGATTCAAATTTTGCCCGTCAAATTATTAAATTGATAACGGGAGAAGAGGAAGGATAGGTACATTTTTGGGGGTGAGTTAATGAGCAAATTACGCATCTATGAGATAGCTAAAGAAAAAAATTTAAGCACAAGGGAACTAATATGGATTTTAGGTAAGTTAGGTATAGAAGTAAAATCTCATATGAGTTCTATAACATTAAATGAGTTGGAGCGTGTGGAGGATTTTATTGCTAAACAGCAAAAGCAGAAATCTAGTAGTTCTCAATCTCAAGCTGAACAAAGTTCAGGAGTTACTACGAAATCCTTTTCAACCAAAGATAGTACACAAGGCAAAAAAGAAAAAAAATCAGCCCACACTGAAAGCGGCGGTAAAACGCAGACTGAACGTTCTAAAAGTAATAAAACTCATTCATTGCACAATGGAGATAAAAAACAGAAGATGGCAAACACACCTAGGCTCTCTAAGGCTGTAGTAGAGCATAGTAACCAAGATGATGAGGAGTTAGATTTCGGACCTAAAAAACAGATTATTAAAAAACGTACCTCGGATGAAAAAAAAGGATTCGAAGCTCGAACTAAGAAAAAGAAAAAACATAGCAAAAAAAATGCTAATCAGCAACCAAGTAAAATTGAGGTTCAATCAATTAAAAAAATTACCCTAGGAGAAAGCATAACAGTACAAGATTTTGCTAAGAAAATTGGTAAAACTGCTGCAGAAGTTATAAAAAAATTAATGGCCTTGGGTGTTTTAGCTACACTTAATCAGGAAATAGATTTTGATACGGCAGCTTTAGTTGCTGACGAATACAATATAGAGGTAGAATTTAAATCTGACAAACCTATTGTAGAAATTGAGGAAATACAGGATCCGGAGGAAAGCTTAAAAGAAAGGCCACCTGTTGTAACAGTAATGGGTCACGTTGATCATGGTAAGACCTCTTTGCTTGATGCCATTCGTCACGCAAAAGTTACTGCTACTGAGGCAGGAGGAATTACTCAACATATAGGTGCTTACCAAACAGAAGTAAATGGTA
The DNA here is from genome assembly GCA_012838615.1 of Clostridia bacterium. Taxonomy (GTDB): domain Bacteria; phylum Bacillota; class DUOV01; order DUOV01; family Zhaonellaceae; genus DUOV01. Next base: position 5,785 of record DUOV01000129.1, read on the forward strand.
AAAAAATAACTTTCTTAGACACGCCTGGTCATGCCGCATTTACAGCTATGAGGGCGAGAGGTGCCCAAGCTACTGATATAGCTATTTTAGTTGTTGCGGCAGATGACGGGGTTAAGCCACAAACAGTTGAAGCTATTAACCATGCTAAAGCTGCTAATGTACCGATTATAGTAGCAGTAAATAAGATTGATAAGCCTGAGGCTAACATAGATAGGGTTAAACAACAGTTAACAGAATATGGTCTAGTACCGGAGGAATGGGGCGGAGACACGCTATATGTACCTGTGTCAGCACTTAAAAAGGAAGGTATAGACCAACTATTAGAGATGATATTGTTAGTTGCCGAAGTTGCAGAGCTTAAAGCTAACCCTGATAGACCTGCGGCAGGTGTGGTAATTGAGGCAAAGCTTGATAAAGGTAGGGGACCTGTTGCTACTGTACTCGTTCAAAAAGGAACTCTTAAAATCGGAGATAATATGATTGCAGGATCAATAGCCGGAAAAGTACGTGCCATGATAGATGATAAAGGAGCAAGGGTAAAAGAAGCAAGTCCCTCTGTACCGGTTGAAGTACTTGGATTTGATAACACACCGGAAGCAGGAGAAACATTCCAGGTAGTAGAAGATGATAAACTAGCTAGGGAAATAGCTTCCCATAGACAACAGATAAAGCGTGAAGAAGAACAGCAAAAGTTAAGTAAAGTTAATTTGGATGATCTATTTAAGAGCATTCAAGAAGGCCAGCTAAAAGAACTTAATTTGATAATTAAAGCTGATGTGCAAGGTTCTGTTGAAGCGCTGAGACATTCTTTAGAACAGCTAAATACAGACGAGGTTAAAGTTAACATTATTCATAGCGGTGTTGGAGCAATTACTGAAACTGATGTTATGCTTGCCTCTACCTCAAATGCGATTATTATTGGATTTAATGTTCGACCTGTTACAGAGGCAAAGAGAGCTGCTGATAACGAAAAAGTCGATATACGTTTATATAGAATCATTTATGAAGCCATTGATAGTATTAAGGCGGCAATGTCCGGGCTTTTAGAACCTGATATCAAAGAAACTATTTTAGGCAAGGCAGAGGTACGTTCAGTATTTAAGGTGCCGAAAGCTGGGAACGTTGCTGGCTCATATGTTATTGAAGGGAAAATAACCAACAAAGCTAAAGCCAGGATCATTCGTGATAATATTGTAATCCACGAAGGACAAATTGAATCATTAAAACGGTTTAAGGATGATGTAAAAGAAGTTAGTCAAGGATATGAATGTGGTATCGGTTTGGAAAAATATAACGATATCAAGGAAGGAGATATTATAGAAGCGTTTATCTTTGAGGAAGTTAAACGAGAGTTATAACAAAGCGGGGTGTGGCATTTGGCATTCCAAAGATCTCAGCGAGTTGCTGAGGAAATGAAACGTGAAATTGCTCAAATTCTCCGAGATGAGTTAAAAGATCCGAGGATAGGTTTTACAACAATAACCAGGGTCGAAGTAACCAAAGATTTGCGTTATGCAAAGGTATTTGTGAGTATTTATGGCCAAGAAGTCGAAAAGGAACAGTCCCTGGAAGCACTAAATAACGCTAGCGGTTTTGTAAGAAGAGAGATTGGCAAAAGAATAAAATTAAGATATACTCCTGAGGTGTTATTTTGTATTGACAATTCTATTGAGCATGGTGCTAAAATTTCTCGTTTATTAACTAAAGTCAACCAGGAAGGGAACAAACAGGATGTTTGATGAAAATATTGCTACTATCCTAGCTCCCTATAAAAAAATATTAATTCTTACCCATGAAATGCCTGACGGTGATTGTATTGGGTCTGCTTTAGGTTTAGCTCAAGGATTGAAGCAAAAAGGTATTTACACAGATGTTGTCATGAAAACGCCAATTCCTGAAAAATATAGCTTTTTGCCAGGGAGTGAGGAAATACTACTCCCTGATTCTTTGAATAAACAAGTGGAAGCTGTTATCTTTGTGGATTGTTCAGATATGGAACGAATTGGCTTTAATTTAAAAGAATTTTGTCCAAAGATTAATATGATTATCAACATAGATCATCATGTAAGTAATACTCATTTTGGGCATTTTAATCTAGTTGATACTCAAGCAGCTGCTACCGGAGAAATAATCTATAAGTTGCTACTAAAGATGGAAGCGGAAATTACTCCTGACATTGCGACAGCCCTTTATACCGCACTTGTTACGGACTCAGGTTCTTTTCAATATGACAACACAACTTCTACAACTTTAAAGTTGGCGGCAGATTTGCTTGATTATGGGGCGAATAGAAAAACTATAAAGAAATATATTTGGGAAAACAGCTCCCTTACGGATATTAATGTATTGAAAGCCGCTTTAAATTCTTTGAGTTTTAGTGCAGAAAATAAAATAGCTTATATTTATCTTAGCTTAAATACTATTAACTCTTTACAGGTTAGTGATGAAAATTTTGAGGGATTGATTAATTATCCAAGATCTATTGCAGGTGTTGAAGTAGCAATCTTTTTTAAAGAAATCGAGCCTCAAGTGGTAAAAGTAAGTTTTCGTTCTAAAGAATATGTAGATGTAAACCAGTTAGCTGCCGTATTTGGAGGAGGCGGTCATGTTAGAGCTGCAGGATGTACTCTATCCTGTTCTTTGGATGATGCAATTAAACAAGTTTTAAATGTCACCCAACAAAGAATATGATTTTGTAAGGAAGTTCTATATGAATGGCTTTATTAATGTACTTAAACCTCCTGGAATGACATCCCACGATGTAATTTCATGGTTACGTCATAAGCTTGGAATAAAGAAAATTGGTCATGGTGGTACCCTTGATCCCGATGGGGCGGGAGTACTTGTAGTAGCTGTTGGCCAAGCCACTAGATTATTAGAGTATTTGATGAATAAGCCTAAATCATATCGGTGTGAAATTTGTTTCGGGGTCGTAACAGATACCCAAGATTTGAGTGGAAAAGTTTTAGAAGAAAGACAGGTACCTAGCGATTATCGTGACAAGTTTGCAAATATAATAAATGATTTTGTTGGAGAAATTCACCAAATACCTCCTATGGTTTCTGCTGTTCATTATAAAGGCAAGCGTCTTTATGAACTGGCAAGAAAAGGCCTTGAAGTGGAACGTAAGCCAAGAAAAATCAAAATTTACTCGATTGAAGTTGTTAAATCTGAGCCATATACAGATGCTCCCAAAATACTTTTCGATGTCTGTTGTTCAAAAGGAACTTACATTAGAACTCTTTGTTATGATATTGGTGAAGCTTTGGGTTTTGGGGCTACTATGTCTTATCTCCTTAGGACATCTTCTTATCCTTTTAAAATTGAGCAATCCTTTACATTGGAGGAAATTTCCACTACTTTAAATAATCAAAAGTATGACTTTTTATTGCCTTATGAATTTGCCTTGCAAGGAATGCCTAGGATTACAGTAAATACTGAAGCTGAAAAAAAAGTATTAGATGGTGTTGCCATTCAGAAAAAAGATTTTCTTCTTTTTAACGAAGTTCCAAAGACCGATGAGCCTCTATGTATTTATAATAAAAAGGGACGTTTTCTCGCAATAGGGATTTTGGAGCAAAATAAAGGCGTTCCTAGGGTAAAATTATGTAAAGTGTTTAAAAACGAGGGTTAAATATGGACGTAATATATGATTTTCCTGATTTCGAAAATCCTACTGTGATTTGCCTTGGTAATTTTGATGGAGTTCACAAAGGACACCAATATTTAATTAAGAAAACTGTTAAATATGCCAGGGATTTAGGCTTACCTTCAGTTGTCTTGACTTTTGAGCCTCACCCTGAACTGATTCTTTACCCTGAAAAACGGCTAAAACGTATATTAACCAATGAACTTAAGACTGAGCTAATTGCAAAATTAGGGGTAGATATCCTTGTATATTTGCCTTTTTCTATAAAAGTTGCTAATATGTCACCTGAGGATTTTATAAGAAATATCTTAAGTCATCATCTTAAAGCTGCCCATATCTTTACTGGTTTTAATTATACTTTTGGGAATGGTGCTGCTGGAACGGTAAGCACGTTACAAGAGTTTAGCAATACGTTAGGTTATCAGTTTTATGTTATTCCACCTTTTCATGTAAATGACCATATAGTAAGCAGTTCACTAATTCGTAGCTATTTAGTTCAAGGAAAGATTGAAGAAGCTAAGGAAATGTTGGGTTATTGGCCATTAATAAGAGGAAAAGTTGTTCAGGGAGATCAAAGAGGAAGAGTTATAGGATTTCCTACAGCTAATATAGAAATTGATTCGGAGCTTTTAACACCAGCTAATGGAGTGTATGCAAGTTTAGTGTATTATAAAGATAAGCGATTTTGGGGTATGACTAACATTGGAATTAAACCTACTATAGGAACCAATTTGCCAAAGACAATAGAAGTTAATATTTTTGATTTTGCTGATATAGTTTACAACGAACATTTAACTATACAATTGATAAAGTTTATTCGACCGGAAATGAAATTTTTAACATTAGATAAATTAAAGGAACAATTATTAAAGGATAAAAGAGAAATAAGAAACTATTTGCAACAAACTTGCCAATAACCAGCGTCTCTAGTATAATTTAAATGCTGGTTTGATATATGAACCTAAGCTAGGTAATACGATTGCCTCAACGATTTACTTGGCTTTTAGGGGATTATAATGAGGAGGTGAATGGGTAACATGATTAGTAAACAAGAAATCATTGAAAAATTTAAGGTTCATGAAACAGACACAGGTTCTCCTGAAGTTCAAATTGCCTTACTAACGGAAAGGATTAATCACTTGACAGAGCATTTAAAATTGCACAAAAAGGATTTCCATTCCCGCAGAGGCCTACTTAAGATGGTTGGTCAAAGAAGAGGCTTGCTCAACTATCTAAAAAAGAATAATTTTGAACGGTATAGAAGTATTGTTGAACAATTAAATTTAAGAAGATAATGAGCGCATATGCGCTCTTATTTTTTAATAAATAAAAAGATATTAGCTTTTTATTTATTAAGTTAGTTGAAATATTTGACTTTAATTGGTGTCATATTTGTATTTTTTGTGTTTAGAGCAGGAGATAATATATAATATGTCGAAGACGGAAAAGTTTAAGGAAAGAGGATGTTAGGAGGTTTTAGGTAAAAAATGCAACCATATGAAGCAGTACTTCGAAAAAAAATGATGCTGCAAGGAAGAGAATTAATCTTGGAGACGGGCCGGGTAGCATTGCAAGCTAGTGGCTCTGTGTTAGTTCGCTACGGTGACACCATGGTCTTAGCAACTGCCACAGCTTCGGCTGAACCTAGAGAAGGAATTGATTTTTTCCCTCTCACCGTTGATTACGAAGAAAGATTATATGCTGTTGGTAAAATTCCAGGAGGTTTTATAAAAAGAGAGGGAAGGCCTAGTGAAAAAGCAATTTTATCTGGCAGATTAATTGACAGACCTATTAGACCATTATTCCCTAAAAATTACAGGAATGATGTGCAAATTGTCACCACGGTTTTATCAGTAGATCAGGATAACCCTCCAGATATAGTTGCTATGATTGGTGCTTCAGCAGCTTTATCCATCTCCCATATACCTTTTATGGGTCCTATCGGTGGAGTTCGAGTAGGATTAGTTGGAGAAGAATTAGTTATTAATCCAACATTGGTTCAAACAGAAAAAAGTAAACTAAACCTTACTGTAGCAGGAACTAAGGATGCTATAATGATGGTCGAAGCTGGAGCAGAAATTGTTTCTGAAGATGTATTACTTGAAGCTATTATGTTTGGCCATGAGCAAATCAAAAAGATTGTAGATTTCATTGATGATTTTCGAGAAGAAGCTTTAGCTCGGGGATTGGCAAAAGAAAAAGTTATTCCCTTTGAAGAAGAAATACATGAAGAAATAATTAATAAAATGGACAACCATATAAGACCAGTATTAGAAAAAGTTTTAAATAATTGTGCTGAAAATAAAAAAACAAAACAGGAACGGGAAGCTTTACTAGATATTACAATGAAAGAATTAACTGAAGAATTCTTTAACCAAAATTCAGAAATGCTTGAACAATACCCTGAAAGTCAAGTGTGGTACAAAAATTTACTAGGAAAAATTGAAAAAGAAATTGTTAGGCAAATGATTTTAAAGGATCATACTAGAATTGATGGTAGAAATTTGGATGAAGTACGTCCAATTACTGTAGAAGTAGGTTTACTTCCCCGAACCCATGGCTCAGGATTGTTCACTAGGGGAGAAACTCAAGTACTAAACATTGCAACTCTAGGTCCCGTTGGGGATGAACAGATATTAGATGGATTAGGTGTGGAAGAATCAAAAAGATATATGCACCATTACAATTTTCCACCATATAGTGTTGGAGAAGCCAGACCTTTAAGAAGTCCAGGAAGAAGGGAAATAGGACATGGCGCGTTAGCTGAACGTGCTTTAGAGCCGGTACTACCATCTGAAGAAGATTTTCCTTATACTATTCGCTTGGTATCAGAGGTAGTGGGTTCTAACGGTTCAACTTCTATGGCAAGTGTTTGCGGTAGTACTTTGTCTTTGATGGATGCAGGCGTTCCTATTAAAGCTCCAGTAGCAGGCGTGGCAATGGGTTTAGTAAAGGATGAAGAACAGGTCGCAATTTTGACGGATATTCAAGGCTTGGAAGATGCATTGGGTGATATGGACTTCAAAGTAGCAGGCACAAAAGAAGGCGTAACAGCTTTACAAATGGATATAAAAATTGCCGGCATAGACCGGGAGATACTGAAAAGAGCTTTGGAACAAGCTCGACAGGGAAGGTTACATATTTTAGACAAAATGTTAGCTGTAATACCTGAACCGAGACCGGAATTATCGCCATTTGCCCCAAGAATTATCCGAACGATTGTAGATCCCGAGAAAATAAGAGATATTATTGGCCCTGGCGGTAAAATTATCAAAAAGATTATCGAAGAGACTGGGGTTGAAATAGATATCGAAGATGATGGGAGAGTTTATATTGCAGCCAAGGACGGCGAAGCTGGTGAAAAAGCCATGGACATCATTGAATCTATAACTAAGGACGTGGAAGTTGGGAAGGTTTATGTTGGCAAGGTAATAAAGACAACAGATTTTGGTGCATTTGTAGAAATTATTCCCGGAGTCCTTGGTCTACCTGGAAAAGAAGGCTTAGTCCACATTTCTCAGCTGGCTCAGGAAAGGGTTGCAAAAGTTGAAGATGTTGTTAAGCAGGGTGACGAAATACTTGTTAAGGCTTTAGGTTTTGATCAACAGGGGCGTCTAAAACTATCTCGTAAGGAAGCGTTAAAAGGTAAGTAAGCGATTAGCCATAGCATATCTGTTATGGCTTTTTTTGTGCTCTTTTTTGTTTAAAGCATAAATCCCCGGTAATGATGAGTTCTAAAGTACAAACCAATTACTACCTTAAATATTTCTGCGTAGGTCAGTAGAGACAATGATTATTTGTAGTCAAGTGCGTAACAATATATAAGTTTTTAGAATATTTTTTATAATGTGTAAAGAATGGAACAAGTATTGTAAGTTGTCGTCTAATTGTGTAAAGCTCCATATAGGAGAAGGAGGTAGTAACAAAGTGAAGAAAACAATCTTTGTACTTTTAGTATCAGCGGCAATTGTTTTTTTATTAATTGGTTGTGATTCACAAGGAAATACACCTAATGATAAAGTTCAAGCAGAAGAAATCCAACAGGAGATTAGCGCTGAGGAAAGAAGACGCATGGATTTATATGTTGCAGTTTTGAAAGCAGCCTTTCAAGAGGAAAACGGCGGTAAGGCTTTTGTTGCAGTAAAATTAGATACTTTGGAAGGTTTAAGTGATGAGGAAAAAGTCGAAGTACTAAAAGAACTGAGCGACTTATCGCCAAATGTATATAATTTTAAAGACGTTAAAAATGATAGTACCAAATTTGAGCTAGATGACGATGGAAGATTGGTAAGAACAATAGATGGTGCTTTGTTATGGATAGAAGTAGAAGAATATAGTGAGAGTAAATCAACAATTACAGGGGTTTCCTGGTTTGGTAACTTGGGAGCCGTTTTCCCGAAATATGAAGCTATTTTCAAAAACGGAAAGTGGCAGCTTGAACTAATTAGCATGGCGGTATCTTAAATTTTAGTTGTAAACAAAAGGCGTTGAATGAATTTTTGCCGCACATGAAAATTGCCTACTTCATAACAGTATTTGTATTAATTTTTCACGCATGCCAGGAGGCGAATGGTTGTTTCGCTCTGGACGGCATCCTACGCCGTTACCGTGAGCCAAGCTCACGACGGCTGGGGATGCGAGTCCCGCTCCACAAAACATCCACCTCCTTGTATGCATGTTTTTGCTGGGGACTGACTTTGGTGCCTCCTTCTGCCCATTCTTCGACTATTTATTTACTAAGTTGCTGGGTAAACAGCGGAGGTACTGCTTGGAGCGGTCATTTAGCGGAATGAGCGTTAAAGGAACGCAGTCAAAAAAGCGTTTAGCAGGGCAAGGGTTCACTTGCAGTTTGCCCCAGGGTTTTTG
>DUOV01000130.1 GCA_012838615.1 Clostridia bacterium
GAATTTAATCGGTGACTTCTTTGGAACTTTAGGCATAGGTAGTCTTTTTGGCTTTGTAGGCAACTTCTTATTTGCTTATGTTCCCTATAAACTTTGGAATAAGTTTGGCCTGGTAAGTAAAGACGATGAAAATCCTTTAGAGTTAAAAGATGGCAAAAAAATTGCTAATTTTGTCATAGTAGCAATTTTAGGTTCTGTGGCTTGTGCGCTCTTTATCGCTTGGGGACTCGAGTTACTCAAAATGGTACCTTTTGCATCTTTAGGTCTTATAATCGCACTTAATAATTCAATTCCTTCAATTGTCCTAGGCATTCCTTTAATGTTAGTTTTATATCCCCGCGTTAAAAAATGGGATTTGCTCTGGACAGATATAATGGATGAAGAAGCTGTTGAAACTAATCCATCTTTAAGTAAAATCGGCGCACTAATTATGGTTTTAGGTGTTATTGGCGGATGGCTGTTAGGGCTTATTGCCGCACTTGGTTTCGGTGGTCAGGTAGCTTTCCAATTCTCTGGAACCACAGGAACAGCCGGTGTAGTGCTACTGGCAGGTGCCGGCTCTATTCTAACTTTAATCGGTGGTGCTATGCAACAGTAGAGGTTTAAAGGTATCCGGCTTTAGGCCGGATACCTTTAACAATTCAAAATTTGTACTATAAATTAAAGTTTGGTCGTTAGTCCTAAGTCCTTAGCCATTTTTTGTCTGGGGATTTTGGTGTAACGATCATTTTCTCATCAAACTATGTATTGTTTTAAAATTGTGACGGGGTAAAATAGACTAGCAAAGGTGTTTAAAATAGGAGGTTACTATGAACCAAAGACAAAAAACAAGATTAAATGTAATTGAAACTGGCGTTAAAATGCTAGACTCCAGTTTGGTTGTAGGTACTTGGGGCAATATTAGTGCCAGGGTACCTGACGAAGATTTAATAGCCATAACACCCAGCGGGATGAATTACGATGAGCTGGTGGCGGAAGATATTGTTTTGGTTGATCTAGAAGGTAATGTTGTAGATGGCTTGCGTAAGCCTTCCATTGAGGTACCCATGCATGTGGCCATCTACCAAAACAGGTTGGATATTCAAGCTATTTGTCATACTCATAGTGTTTTTGCTACAGCCATGGCAGCTGCCCGTAAACCCATACCCGGGGCGGTTGAGGATCTGGTCCAAATTGTAGGGGGCGATGTGCGGGTATGTGAGTATGCCTTGCCTGGTTCTAAGGAACTGGGGCAAAATGTTATTAAAGCCCTGGAAGGAAGACATGCTGTTTTACTGGCTAATCACGGCATGTTAGGAGCAGGAAGAGACTTGAATGAGGCTCTGAAAATTTGTCAGGTTGTAGAAAAAGCTGCTCAAATAACCATATTTGCTAAGGTACTGGGTGGGGTAGTTGAGCTTTCCCAGGAAGATATAGATTTTATGAGAGATTTTTATCTCAATGCTTATGGTCAACGTTAGATTAAAAAAGGAGGAAATAAAGTGGCTCAAAATAAATCCTATAGATTTGATACCTTAGCTATTCATGGCGGCAGTCAAGGCAAAAATCCACATAACGCTGTTAACCCACCTATTTTTATGAGTTCGACCTTTGAATTTAACGATCTTGATCATGCAGAAGATGTTTTTTCTTTTGTCAGTAGTGACTATGTCTATACCCGAGGCAACAACCCGACTTTAAGACTTTTTGAAAATAAAATGACCCTATTAGAAGGAGGGGAGGGCGCTGTTGCCTTTGCCTCAGGTATGGCAGCTATCAGTTCAGTCTTGTTTTCTTTTTTAAAACCTGGAGATGAGGTAATAGTTCACCGTACTGTCTATGGCAGCTCTTATAATGTAGTGACTAAAATCCTGCCCCGTTATGGAGTAAGGTTTATTTTTGCTGACTTAAGGAATTTAGATGCTCTGCAAGAAAAAGTTACTCCTAAAACTAGAGTAATTTACTTTGAAACCCCTGCTAATCCAAATCTAGATATTGTAGATATTGCAGAAATCTGTGAAATAGCTCACCATAAAGGAATAAAAGTAGTCGTAGACAATACTTTTGCTACCCCTTATCTTCAAAAACCATTACAATTAGGTGCTGATGTAGTAGTACATAGTGCTACCAAGTATATCTCCGGACATGGTGATGCTATTGGGGGGGTTGCTGTAGCTAAAGATCCGGATTATATAATGAAATTAAAATTCGAGTATATGTGTGAGTTTGGCGGTGTGATGAGTCCTTTTAATGCCTGGTTGTTACTGAGAGGACTAAAGACTTTAGGGGTTAGAATGCGGCAGCATCAGTTTAACGCTATGGAAGTAGCCCAGTATCTAAATAAGCATCCAAGAGTAGAGCAAGTGTTTTATCCAGGATTACCAACTTTTAAAGGTCATGAAATTGCTAAAAAGCAGATGAGGGGTTTTGGGGGAATGCTTAGCTTTGAAATAAAGGGAGATCTGGAAGCTTCAAAAAAAGTTGTGAATAGTCTAGAGTTATGCAAGTTGGCAGTTAGTTTAGGTGATGCAGAAACTCTGGTTGAACATCCGGCTGCTATGACTCACCGGGGCTATCCTAAGGAAGAATTGAATACCTTCGGTTTTACGGATAGTATAATTCGACTTTCTATTGGATTGGAAGATGTGGAAGATATTATTGCTGATTTAGAACAAGCATTAGCTAAAATTTAATTTAAAGAAAAAGGCGCCTTTCATTTGTTCCACTTTTCATTTGGTCAACTTAAGTATAGCAATGAGCAGGTTGGGAAAAATACCAAAAGAAAAGTAAAGGAGGAAAGACAAATGAAAACTATGCGCTTTTTTGCTCTATGTGCTCTATTTGTCTATATTATTAGTGGTGTTTTTGGTTGTGCACCGGCTAGAAGACCTGCGGAAGAAGAACGAGTTGTAGTTCCGGAAGTGACTAAAATTTTTGTTGAAACTCAGGAATTAAGTGAAGCACCGCCTATTATTCAAAATTTGGCAAAAGGTTTGGAGGAGGCTGAAACCCATTTGGCCGTCGAAGCAGAGGGGAGTGTATGGGTTTTAGCTACTGGAGATGAGGGTGAAGAAATAGAAGTAAAAGAAGCTGTTCAGCGGGTGTTAAACCAGGATACAACAATTATTGAAATTAAATTAATTGAATCGGAAGACAAGCAAGATAAGGTAAAGGATGAGACGGAGCCTTTAGTGGCCAAATTAAATGTTGAATCGCTAAATAACGGGATAGTTTTCTCGACTGAGGAAGAGGATGAAGATGAGGACGAAGTAGAAAAACAAGCAACTGGGCAGGAAGGAAAACAAACAGCACCCAGTAAGGGAGGAACAACCAAAGGGAATGATAAAGCTTCTGAGAAGAACACAGAAGAAAAAGTGAGCGAAACTTTTAGAGTAGATGAACCTAAACCTAGCCAATTTATCCAAAGTCCTGTGAAAGTTTCCGGACAGGCAAGGGAAGCTAATAGTACGGTTACAGTTCGCTTACGTGATAGCCAAGGAAACATTTTGGCTGAAACAGAAACCTTAACAGGAAGTAATGGTAAGTTTAGCGTTTCACTTAGTTTTGATAAACCTGCCAGTATAAGTACGGGCAGGCTGGAGGTTTTTGTCCGTAACGCTCCGGGAGGAAGTTCAGCCAATACTAAGGTGATTCCAATTTCCTTCAAATAAATAATATATAATAAGAAAACTAACACCTGCAATTAACACCTGGCAGGTGTTAGTTTTTTGTTAAGGGATTGTTAGCTTCGCGGTTTTGTGAAGTTGGTGGGGGAAAGCGAGCGAATGATTGTTCCGCTCGCTTTTAATTTAAGATTGTCAACCTCTGCTTCATAGAAGTACAAGGCACACTAACACTCTTAGCTTAAATTTCCCATATAGTATAGTATCGAATGTTTCGAGCTTATTAGGCTTGTGTCTATATGTTCATTTGTGTTGTGTGGAAGGGGTTAATGACAATGAAAATCGCAATCGTTTCTACTGTTTTTCTTAGGACTCCCCCCGAAAAATATGGAGGAACCGAGAGAGTTGTTGCTAACCTTGCTGATGGCTTAGTAGACGCAGGACATGATGTGACGTTGTTTGCTACTGGGAATTCAATAACAAAAGCCAAGCTAGATTATCTTTATGATGTGCCTGAGTGGTCATGGGAAAAGGAAGGGAGGCATGCCAGGTATGCTTTTGCCAAAGCCGGCGATTTTGATATCGTTCATAACCACTCTTATGGAGGATTACCTTTAGCTCAAGACAGTCCTGTACCGACTGTGTCAACTGTTCACAGTTTAAGTGCGTCCTATCGTCAGTTTAAAAGTAATTTATATATTGCCATCAGTCAAAGACAACGGTTTATTTTTCGGGATTTAAAAAAGATGAGAGTGATTTACCATGGGATAAACCTTAATGATTTTCCTTTCGAGGAAAAAAGCGAAGACTATCTTGTTTGGGTTGGACGATTTTGCCCAGAAAAAGGTGTTCACCATGCCATTAAAGTAGCCCAGGCTCTTGATATACCACTTAAACTCATTGGGGTTGTAGGTGATGGGAGTTACTTTAACACTAAGATAAAGCCTCATCTTAGCGAGCAAATACAATACCTGGGAGAGATGGGTGAAGAAAAGAATCACATTGTAAAAAGGGCTAAATGTTTTTTAATGCCTATTGACTGGGAAGAACCTTTCGGTTTAGTGATGGTGGAAGCTATGGCCTGTGGTACTCCTGTTATAGCTTTTAACCGTGGTTCAGTTATGGAAGTTATCGAACACGAAAAGACAGGTTTTATTGTTACTTCAGAAGATGAAATGATTGAAGCAGTTCAAAAAATTGACAGAATAGATCGTTATAAATGTCGGCAGCATGTTCAAGCCAACTTTTCTGTTGAGCGGATGGTCTTAAATCATGAACAAGTTTACAAAGAAATGCTAGCCGGCAAATTTAGATAAGGAGTAGGACAATGGTAATAGCAGAGCCAAAAGACTTGACAGTTATTATTCCGTGCAAAAACGAAAAAAAGTATCTTCACTCTACCTTAAAATCTATTCTTGATGCAGAACATGGTCAGCTACTGGAAATAATCGTAGTAGATGATGGTTCTACCGATGGTTGTTGTGCAGGTTTGACAGATATGTTTCCCCAGGTTAAGCTACTGAAAACACCCGGCATAGGGGTTAGTTATGCCCGAAACTTGGGCGCCAAAGGTGCGCAAGGAAAGATATTTGTATTTTGTGACGCGAATATTCAGGTAGAAAAGGATTTATTTATTAAGCTGTTAGCGGGGTTTGAAAATCCGGATGTTAAGGTACAGGCTCCATACCTAAGTGATATTCAAAACCCTGCTACAGGCGGGTTTGGCATGACTCTAAATAACCATTTAGATGGAGTTTGGTTGGGTCAAGTGCATAAACTTACTGAAGTACCTGTGCTTCCTTCCACTTGTCTGGCTGTTTATGCTGATGTCTACTGGCAGGTTGGGGGGTTTGATGAAGGTTTTCGCATTCTGGGACACGAAGATGTTGAACTTTCTATCAGATTGTGGTTATGTGGCTATAGCTTATGGCTAAATCCCTTTACTCGAATTAAACACATTTTTCGTTCCGAAAAGCCTTATTATTTTCAGAGGAAACATTGGGTCTACAATGTAATTCGTTTATCTTGTCTGCACTTTAATACGAAGCGAATTGCTAAAACTTTAAATCTGTTTAAAAACCACGATTATTTTATTCCTTTGGTAAGTGAAATCATGACCAGCGACGTCTGGGAAGTAAGAAAAAAGCTTGAAGCTTTACGTAAGCACGATGATGATTGGTATATGAGCCGTTTTGGGATTCCTTTCTAATTGGATAAGGAATTTGCAGCAACTCTCAAATAATGAGAGTTTTTTTGTTGTAGTGTTATTTAACTTAATATTACAATATATCACGTGAATTTACATAGGTAAGTAGCTTGGCCGAAAAGAAAATACGAGAAGATAATAATGTTAAATAAACTAAGTGCTAAAAAAGGAGGTAATCAAATGGCTAGTTATGAGGAACTAGCAAATAGTGTTATAAGAGGTAATGCTCCAAAGGTGATTGAATTAACTAAAAGTTTGGTAGAGAGTGGCTGCGACCCGTTAGAAATAATCAACCAAGGCTTAATTGGCGGCATGAATGTGGTAGGTGCTCGCTTTAAGGTTGGGGAAATGTTTGTTCCGGAAGTTCTAATGGCAGCTAGAGCCATGAGCTCAGGAGTAGAAATTGTCAAACCCCTTATAGCGGAAGGTGATATGCCTTCAGCGGGTAAGGTTGTTTTAGGAACAGTTAAAGGGGACTTACACGATATTGGTAAAAATTTGGTTGCTATGATGTTAGAAAGCGCTGGATTTGAGGTTTTAAACTTAGGTGTAGATATCTCTCCTGAAAAATTTGCTGAAGCTGTTAAAGAACATCAACCAGATGTGGTAGCTATGTCTGCTTTACTTACAACGACTATGCTGGCCATGAAAGACACAATTGATGTTTTAGCAGAGGAAGGGTTAAGAGACAAAGTTAAGGTTATAGTTGGTGGAGCACCAATCTCTGAAGAATTTGCCCAGGAAATTGGTGCTGACGGTTATGCGCCAGATGCAGCTTCTGCTACTGAATTGTGTAAGAATCTTATAGGTCAAGCTTCCTAGGTTAAGCTTTAGTAACCAATTCTAGAAGGGGGGAGAGCTATGTTAATTGTAGGTGAAAGCATTAATTCCAGCCGCAAAGAAATTAACTCAGCAGTAGGAGAGCGGGATGCAGCTTTTATTAAGGAATTAGCTCAAAAACAAGTTGACGCCGGTGCCCATTATTTAGATGTTAATTGTGGTACTAAGGTTTTTAATGAGCCGGAGACAATGGTATGGTTAGTAGAAACCATTTTGGAACAAGTTCAGATACCCCTTTGTATAGACAGCCCCAATCCAAAAGCCATAGCAGCAGCTTTACCCTTGCTTAAAAACTGTCAGCCAATGATCAATTCTATTACTGCTGAGAAAAAACGGTTTCAAGATATTTTACCTCTTGTCCTTGAGTATAGAACCAAAATAGTTGCCCTTTGCATGGACGACTCTGGAATGCCTGAAACGTCTTCTGATCGCCTCAAGGTTGCTGAGGGCTTAGTGAAAGAGTTAACTGCTGCCGGTGTAAAGCATGACGATATTTACTTGGACCCTCTGGTAAAACCTGTAAGTACAAGCGACAAAGCAGGAATTGAAGTTTTGGAAACCATTAGAAGTATTAAACAAATGTTTCCGGAAGTACATCTTATCTGTGGTTTAAGTAATGTTTCATATGGCCTGCCCAACAGACAAATTTTAAATCAAACATTTATGATTCAAACCATGACCATGGGCATGGATAGTTATATATTAGATGTCTTAGATAGGAAGATGATGGGCTTTATCTTTGCTTCTCAGGCTTTACTCGGTGAAGATGAGTTTTGTATGAATTACCTTATGGCTCATCGCAACGGTTTGTATGATTAATTGGAATTGTTATGAAACAGGTATTGACAAAATACCTGTTTTTTGTAGTTGCTAAGGAGTTTATATATTGCCTCTTACCTCTTGCTTCTTGCCTCTTGTACCGTGTATCCCATGCCGCTTATTGGGAACAATCATTTGCCCGCTTTTTTACGATGCCTAAAATTAGGAATATTCTAGGGAGCAGGAAAATTGACATAAAAAAGCTAATATGATCTAGGCAAGCTTTAAATATGGCTTGATGATAGGCAGGAGTGATATAATGACTCGAAATGTGGGAAATCCGAATAATATTAAGTTTCATGAAGTAGCTGAAATTTCGGTATTAAAGAAAGTTTTATCTTCTTTTAGTAAAGCAACAGGCCTAAGAGCTTTTGTGGTAGATCCCCAAGGAGAAACTCTGGTAACAACTGAGGAAAACCAAGAATACTGTAATTTTTGCAACTTAGTCAGATCTTCCCCTAAAGGTGTGGAAAAATGTAAACGCACCTATGCTCGGGCGGGGATTGAAGCCAGTAAATATGGGAAGCCCTATATATTTCGATGTCATGCCGGGTTGGTAGTTTGGGCAGCACCTATTTTAATTAGAGAGGAATATGCTGGGGCGATTTGTTGTGGACAAGTTTTGATGTGGGAACCTGAAGATTTTTTCTGGGAAGAAATTGAGGAAATGACTAAAGGATTACCTGTAGATATAAAGGAGCTTATATCTTATGCTAAGCAGTTGGAAGTTTTGTCAGCAGAAAGAGTGCAAGGGGCTGCTGATTTACTTTTCATTGTTTCAAATTATATTATGAAAACAGGTGTAACTACCTTAAGTCAACGGAGAGAGATAAGTGAGCAACAAGCCCGCTTAAGTGAAGAAATTCAGGCTCGTAAAGTATTGGAAACTGCTTTAAGGAAATTAGAAGATATTACAGTTCAGGGCTACTCACTAGACAAAGAGCGGAAACTTATTTCCCTTGTTCGTCGCGGGGATAGACGAGGAGCGCTAAAAGCCTTAGACGATCTATTGGCAGACATACTACAAAATTACTCTGATTTAGGAGAGTTTAAAGTACGTATTTTAGAATTAATAGTCATTTTATCCCGGGCAGCCTTAGAAGGTGGGGCCAAGGTGAAACGCCTGTCTCTGTTAAACTCTCAATATATTGAAGAGATTACCAAACTTAAGCGTACAGAAGAACTTTGCCTCTGGATTACTAAAGCTATTGAACAATTTATTGCCTGTATTGAGGAAGGTAATGATATTCATAATCTGCAGGTTGTCCAGAAAGCAGGAGAGTATCTTAAAAAACATTATAGAGAAAAGATCACGGTCAAAGATGTGGCTCGGGCAGTATACTTAAGTCCATGTCACTTAAGCAAGGTTTTTAAACAAGAGCTTGGCTGTACTATCATGGAGTTTCTCACTAAAATTCGCATTGAAGAAGCTAAAAAGATGTTGCGCGATCCACAATATAATGTAGTACAAGTTGCAGATGCTCTTGGTTTTAAAGATCCAGGCTACTTTACTAAAGTTTTTAAGAAAAGTGAGGGCATAACACCCAGCCAATATCGTGATAAAGCTATTTAAGATTAACAGAAGGGGGCTTAACCTTGGAACAGTTAGAACTTATTTCTTCCACAGTCGTCGAAGGGAAAGCATCTTTAGTTAAAAATTTGGTAGAAGAGGCTTTAGATAAAGGCCTATCACCAGTTGACATTTTAATTAATGGTGTTATAAAAGGAATGGATGTTGTTAGCCAACGTTTTCAAAGCGAAGATTTTTATATTCCCGACGTGCTTTTGTCTTCCAGGGCGGTTCATGCCGGGATGAGGGTTTTAAACCCCTCACTTCTTAAAGAAAACGTTAGTAACCCTGGTGAAATTGTAATCGGGACTGTTGCAGGTGACCTACACGATATTGGTAAAAATTTGGTTAAGATTTTCTTGAAGGGTAAAGGCTATAAAGTAATAGATTTAGGTATAGATGTTAGTGCTGAAGATTTTGTGGAAGCAGTAGAAAAATACCGGCCTCAAGTGCTTGCTATGTCAGCTTTACTTACTACGACCATGCCTGTTATGCGAGAAACAATTCAATTATTAGAACAAAAAGGATTGAGGAAAGACGTTCAAGTTATTATTGGCGGGGCGCCGGTAACTTTTGAATATATGAAGACTATTAAAGCCGATGGATATGCTAATGTGGCAAGTCAGGCACCAGAATTAGTGGCTCAATGCCTAGCCAGACTGCAGAGCTAAGGAGTAAGTATTATCAGACTTTAACTAACAAGCCGGGTTAACTACCCGGCTTGTTCACAAAATCAGAAAGTATATACTTTCTGATTTTAAATAATAGCAACTAAGGCTTCCGCCTTTGTCCAAAGAACCTAGTTAAACCAATTTTTGCCAAAATTTAATAACCGGGGAGTTTTCGAACTATCCTACCATGGTCATATACACTACTCATAGCCATATCCGGGTAGGTTTCTTCCAGGGTCAGCTCTTTTTCCTTGCTGAGTCCCGCTTCTTCACAAATAGGACTGACTTCTTCTAGGGCATTTTCTAATGAGCCTTCCTTTTTAAATTCAAAATAATTAGAAGTTTCGCTTACAGCATATCCTAACTCTTGTAACTGGTTTTTGACTTCCTCTGTATTACTATAAGGTTTGGGGATTTTTCCTGATACAATGCTCTCCATGTTTTTACACCTCCTTGTCCATATTTTTTCCGACATTTTTCCCAAATATGTGGTAAATCAAGTTAAGTTTATATAGAATTATAATTAGATAAAACTAATGAAAATTTGTGGGTGATGCTGTGAAAACGGTAATTATTTTAATTTCGGCCTATATTATTGGATCTATACCATTTGCCCTCATTGTCGGGAAAAAAATTGGCGGAATAGACGTACGAAATTATGGAAGTGGCAACTTAGGAGGAACTAATGCTTTTCGGATTTTAGGCTGGAAAGTAGGAGTACCTGTCATTGTGGCTGATATCTTAAAAGGCATGTTGGCAACTTACCTGGGATTAAGGCTGGGAGGCGAAACACTAGGAATACTTGCCGGTATTGCTGCTGCTGTTGGTCATTGCTACCCTCTATTTGCAAATTTTAAAGGCGGTAAAGGTGTAGCTGTAGGGGCCGGAATTTTTTTAATTGTAGCTCCTAAAGTAATCTTACTGGCTGCAGTTATGTTTCTGCTTACATTATTTATTTTCAGATATGTTTCACTATCATCAATAGTTGGAGCCTTGACTGTAGGCCTCTTAACTTTTGTTTACGACCAGAGCTTATTTTTGACGACTCTTTCCTGGCTGTTAGTTATTTTTGTTATTTATCGACATCGCTCAAACATCAAGCGAATTTTAAATGGTACGGAAAATAAAGTGGGTTACAAGAGATAAAACTATTTTTTGGCTTGAAAAAATCAAAGAAAGCTAGTAATAGTCAAGTCAAAAATTACTCGTAAAAAAACATCGGTTATATAAGGCAAATTAAATCTAATATAATTTCTTTTAAATCAATGAT
The DNA here is from genome assembly GCA_012838615.1 of Clostridia bacterium. Lineage (GTDB taxonomy): Bacteria > Bacillota > DUOV01 > DUOV01 > Zhaonellaceae > DUOV01. The sequence continues at coordinate 10,979 of DUOV01000130.1, forward strand.
ATATTATTAAATGGTACTTTACTTTAGATTATTTCAATGGTAAAATAATGTTGCAAAAAATATAAAAGGCAATTTAATGTACTTTGTATTCAATCTACAAGATGCAAAAAAAGCAAGGGGTAGATACACTTCTATATACATAAAACCTTAATAGGGGAGAATGATAAATACGGGAGAGACCGTAAGGTCGCCGAAGGAGCAAGCCTTTGATAGCTACAAAGTGTGAAACTCTCAGGCCCAAGGACCGTATTTGGACTCAACTCTGGAAAGTCGCTGACGCCGAAGGAGCAACAAAGTGTAACACTTTGGAATCTCTCAGGCTACTAAACAGAGAAAGCTAGCTACTAGTAATATTCTCTGTTTTTGTTTTGCCTTTTTTGTTCAAAAATTCACAAGTACTAGGACCGGAGATGAAGTTTATTGATTAAAGTATTTATCTTGAGCAACAATCCAAAAGTTTGGAAGGAGTATCCGGAAGTAGTTAAGGTTAAAGGGTCACTACGGGATGTTCTTGTTAGAGCTCGGGATTATGTTCATCAAGGATACAAATTAATCAGTCATCCTCTGGCCGGAAGTGTAAAACCTAACGAAACTCCATATAAATCAATTGCTTTGGATGCTGAACAAGGAACTTTAGATTTTGATTCCTTGAAGCTTATCGAATCAGCTATCGAAGTAACTGACAAACTCCCTAAACTAAACAGGAAGTGGGATGAAAAAGTAATTGAAGATTTTCAGCTTATAGATAGCTCCTTACTTAAAGCTACATTTGAACATTTTCCACCCGATTTTAAATTTACCAAAGTAGATTAGAACTGAAAAAAATACACATAATATTGGCAGGAGAAAAAGGTTATTTGACGTATAAGGTATTTGAATGGCAGTATTAGGCATTTCCATGCTACAGGTAGTGAAATATCTGGAGCATAGGATATAAAAAATATACCCATCCGTCGAATGGGAACAACAGTCATCTTCAAAAAAGAGGTGACCTAGTTGCTAATTTCGACAAAGAAAAATTTCGAAGCAGAAGTTTCTGCTAACTATTGCTTTCTACACTAATGAAAGACAGCTTAAACTAAGTAAAGATCGTCGCCTAGAAGAAGTAGAGGGCAAGTTAAATGAACTTCTGGCTTTGAAGTTAAAATTCAAGGAGGTGAATGGTTTTGCGTCTAGAAGTAGGAGACATTTTGATTAAGGACGTACAATTTGGTCCGAAAACAGAAGTAAAAGATGGCGTTCTCTTTGTTAACAAAGAAGAATTAGCCAAAGTGGCGGGTGATGATGACCGCATCGAATCTGTAGAGGTTTTCCTCGCCAAACCTGGGGAAGAGACTAGAATAATCCCAGTTAAAGACGTAATTGAACCACGTGTGAAAGTATCAGGTGATGGAGGAGTCTTTCCTGGATACATCAGCGGTGTAGATACTGTTGGTGAAGGACGCACCCATGTTTTAAAAGGAGCAGCTGTAGTAACTACTGGTAGGATTGTAGGATTCCAGGAAGGTATTATCGACATGTCTGGTCCGGGTGCTAAGTATACTCCTTTCTCTAAAACCCTGAACATAGTTGTTAAGGTTGAACCCATACAAGGTTTACACCAACACGAACACGAGGCTGTAGTAAGAGTTGCTGGTTTTAGGGCAGCAGCGTACTTAGGTGAAGCCGGAAAAGATGTAGAACCAGATGAAGTAAAGGTTTACGAAACAAAACCAATCTTAGAGCAAGCAAAAGAATTTCCTGATCTTCCTAAAGTCGTATATGTGTACATGCTACAAACCCAAGGTTTACTGCATGATACTTATGTCTATGGCGTTGACGCTAAGAAGATTATTCCAACCCTTATCTATCCAACAGAAGCTATGGATGGCGCTATCGTAAGCGGTAACTGTGTATCTGCTTGTGACAAGAACCCAACCTACGTTCACCAAAACAGCCCAGTTATCCACGAACTCTACGAGCGTCACGGTAAGGACATCAACTTCTTAGGTTGTGTTATCACTAACGAAAACGTATACCTAGCAGACAAAGAGCGTTCTTCCAATATGACTGCTAAGTTAGTAGAATTCCTGGGTGCTGATGCTGCTATCGTTTCTGAAGAAGGTTTTGGTAACCCAGATGCTGACTTAGTTATGAACTGTAACAAACTAGAGAAAAAAGGTATTAAGACCGTTTTAATTACTGACGAGTATGCTGGACAAGACGGGGCTTCCCAGTCCTTAGCTGACTCTACTCCACTAGGCAATGCTGTTGTAACAGCAGGTAATGCTAATGAAGTGATTACCCTTCCGCCAATGAAAACTGTTATCGGCTATCCGGAAGTTGCTGATACTATTGCCGGTGGTACTGATGGTAGCTTAAAACCAGACGGTAGTATTACTGCTGAAATTCAAGTAATTACCGGGGCTACTAACGAATTAGGTTTCAGTTATCTAACTGCTAAAGGATATTAATTTACGTTCGGTATATAAATAAAATTATGAAAGGAGATAGCACCATGCTAAAAGGCAAGAAAGTTGCCATTCTTGGTGACCGGGACGGTATTCCGGGACCGGCCATTGAAGAATGTGTAAAGTCTGCCGGTGCAGAAGTTGTATTCTCTACAACTGAATGTTTTGTCTGAACATC
>DUOV01000131.1 GCA_012838615.1 Clostridia bacterium
ACCGGGACGGTATTCCGGGACCGGCCATTGAAGAATGTGTAAAGTCTGCCGGTGCAGAAGTTGTATTCTCTACAACTGAATGTTTTGTCTGAACATCCGCCGGCGCAATGGACCTTGAAAACCAGGCTAGGATCAAAGAATTAGCCGAGAAATACGGTAACGAAGATTTAATCGTAGTATTAGGAGGAGCTGAAGCAGAAGCTTCAGGTCTCGCTGCTGAAACCGTATCCCAAGGCGATCCTACTTTTGCAGGTCCATTAGCAGGAGTCTCGTTGGGACTCAAACCTTATCATATTTTTGAATTAAAAGACCAAGTAGATGAAAGCGTCTATGAAGACCAAGTAAGCATGATGGAAATGGTTCTTGATATGGATGCTATCATTGAAGAAGTTAAGAAATATCGTTAATAATACCCGAAAAAGGGGGGACACAGGTGAGTAAACTAAGAGTAGTACACTATATTAACCAGTTCTACGCAGGTATCGGTGGCGAAGAGAAAGCTGATCACAAACCAGAAGTTCGTGAAGGCAAAGTTGGGCCAGGTATGGCTTTCCAACAAGCTTTTGGTGATGAAGCTGAAATTGTTGCTACTGTTATTTGCGGTGATACTTATTTTAATGAGAACATAGAATCTGCTAGTGCAGAAGTTATTTCAATGATTAAACAGCACAACCCTGATGTTGTAATTTGTGGTCCTGCATTTAACGCCGGTCGTTATGGCGTTGCTTGCGGTGCTGTTGCCAAAGCTGTATCCGAAGAGTTAAATGTTCCTGTGGTAGCAGGTATGTATCCTGAAAACCCAGGTGTAGACATGTATAAAAAATATGCCTACATTATAGAAACTGCTAACTCTGCAGTTGGTATGAAAAAAGCGGTAGGACCCATGGCATCTTTGGCTTTAAAACTAGCCAAAGGTGAGGAAATCGGCTCACCTAAAGAAGAAGGCTATATTGCCAGGGGTGTTCGTAAAAACTACTTTGCTTCTGAAAGAGGCGCTAAAAGAGCAGTTGATATGCTCATTAAGAAAATTAAAGGCGAAGAGTTTGTTACTGAATTCGAAATGCCTGTTTTCGACAGAGTAGAGCCTGCTAAAGCTATCAAAGATATTACCAAAGCTAAAATCGCTATCGTTTCCTCCGGCGGTCCTGTGCCTAAAGGCAACCCAGATCATATTGAGTCTTCTAGTGCTTCTAAGTATGGTAAATACAGCTTAGCTGGCATTGAAGACTTAAATCCGGAAAACGGTCAAACTGCCCACGGTGGATATGACCCTGTCTACGCAAATGAAGACTTGGACAGAGTTATTCCTGTTGACGTTTTAAGAGAAATGGAAAAAGCCGGTGAAATCGGCTCCTTACACGAATATTGGTATTCTACCGTTGGTAACGGCACTTCTGTTGCCAACTCTAAGAAATTTGCGGCAGAGATTGCTAAGGATTTACAAGCAGCGGGTGTCGACGCTGTAATCCTCACTTCCACCTGAGGCACCTGTACTCGTTGCGGTGCAACGATGGTTAAAGAAATTGAAAGCACAGGATTACCTGTAGTTCATATGTGTACTGTAGTTCCCATCTCCTTAACAGTAGGTGCAAACAGAATTGTTCCTACAATTGCTATTCCTCACCCACTAGGGAACCCAGCCTTAGGTAAGGAAGAAGAAAAGGAACTACGCAGAAAGCTAGTTAGGAAAGCTTTGGATGCGTTACAAACCGAGGTTGATGGACAAACTGTCTTTGACAAGTAATAACTTAACTTATGTGGGTAATGGCATTAGCCATTACCCATCATAGTATATAACTATTTTCTATAATATTCGCAAAATAGTTTAGGTAAAATTTTTGGAGGTGAAACAATGAACTTTCCGGTTGTAAAAGGGGCAAGTTATGCACTTATTCATGCCCCACATATGGTCATTCACCAAGGTACTACTCAAACTTCTGAACGTCGTAAAAACCCGGAATCTGAACACTTAAAGAAACTTCCTGAACATTTAAGAAGTTTTGAGGATGTTGTAAAATATCCTCCTAACCAAACCTACATTGGCAATATCTTGCCCGCTGAGCTTAAAGAGATACCTCGTCCCTGGTACGAAAATCCTATACAAGATGCTAAACGTGAAGGTAAATACGGCGAGATAATGCCGGAAGATGAATTTTTAGGCTTAATTAAAGCTGTAGATTCCTTCGAATTAGTGCTTTTGGAAGAAAACTTCCAAGCAGCAGTTAAAGAAAAACTGTTGGCTCACCCTGTAGTAGGAGATCTTAAAGAACTGGCTAAGTTAGATAAAAATCCTGCTAAACTAGAGGACATCCAAAAATTAGTTGACGGGCACCTGGCAGAGCCCATGTATTTTGAAGGAAAACTAGTGGGCTGTGTTAAAAAAGCCCATGAGTTTGACCAAGCTCTAACTGAACATGTAATGTTTGAAAACTTAGTTAGCAAAGCTTCAGCTGTTTTTTCCTTAAAACTATTATTTGCTAAAACAGACCTAAAACCAGAAGATGTTGATTACATCATTGAATGCTCTGAAGAAGCATGCGGCGATATGAACCAAAGAGGTGGCGGTAACTTTGCTAAAGCTATCGGTGAAGTATGTGGCTGCATCAACGCTACCGGTTCAGATACTCGTAGTTTCTGTGCGGGACCTGCTCATGCTTTAGTTGAGGCTGCAGCGCTAACCCAAGCCGGAATCTACAAAAACGTGGTAGTTGTAGCCGGTGGATCTACCGCTAAACTAGGTATGAACTCCAGAGATCACGTAGCAAAAGGCATGCCTGCTTTAGAAGATGTGATCGGCGGATTTGCTGTCCATATTAGTGAAAATGACGGAGTAAGTCCTGTAATTCGTACTGATATAGTTGGACGTCATAAGATTGGTTCTGGCGCTTCTCCTCAAGCTGTTATGCAAGCTATCGTTACAGATCCTTTAGATCATGCCGGAGTAAAATTATCTGAAATCGATTGTTTCTCTGTAGAAATGCAAAACCCAGAGATTACTGTGCCAGCAGGTGCCGGTGACGTACCTACAGCTAACTATAAGATGATTGCAGCTTTAGGTGTTAAGCGCGGCGACTTTGAAAAATCCCAATTGAACAATGTGGTTGAGAAAATTGGTATGCCTGGCTTTGCGCCAACTCAAGGTCATATTCCTTCCGGTGTTCCCTTTATTGGTTTTGCCCGCGATCTGATCCTAGAAGGCAAGCTCAATAATGCTATGATTATCGGTAAAGGAAGCCTCTTCTTAGGCCGTTTGACTAACCTATTTGACGGTGTGTCTTTCGTTATGGAAAAGAACTCCGGTAAAGTGGAAGAAGCAGGCTTCGACAAAGAAGAAGTTCGCAAGATGGTTGCCGAAGCAATGAGGAATTTTGCCAGCGCATTGAAAGTAGATTAGAGGCAAAATTGCAGTCGTTAGTCGCTAGTCGTTAGTCCTTAGTAAAAGAAAGAAGTGTGCTTAAAGTGCACTTTGAAACTAACGACCAACGACCAAGGACCAACGACTAACGCTCATATGTCATTCATTAACTGAAGGTGAGGTGAAAAGCGTGGCAGAAAAAATAATTCGCGAAACCTTAAGCGAGATTTTCGAGGATATGGCTAATGCACTTGAAACTGGTTCTTTCGGACGTAAAACTAGAGTTGGTTTAACTATACTCGGTAGTGAACATGGACCAGAAGAACTAGTAAAAGGTGCAGAGTTTGCTCAAAGAAATAACCCGGATTTGGAAGTAGTTTTAATCGGTTCAGGAGTAGAAACTTCTTTGGAATTAGTAGAGGCCAAAGACGAAAAAGAAGCTCACGAACTGATGGACAAAATGCTTTTAAGCGGTGAGTTAGATTCTGCAGTTACCATGCATTACAGCTTTCCTATTGGTGTTTCTACTGTCGGTAGAGTTATAACACCGGGTAAAGGCAGAGAGATGTTTATCGCTACTACTACAGGTACGTCTGCTACCGAACGGGTTTCTGCTATGGTTAAAAATACTCTTTATGGTATTGCGGCTGCCAAAGCTAGTGGTATTGCTAATCCTACCGTTGGGATTCTTAACATTGACGGTGCACGTCAAGTAGAAAGAGCTTTGAAAAAGCTAAAAGAAAACGGCTACCCCATAAACTTTACAGAGTCAGCTCGTAGTGACGGTGGGGTTGTAATGAGGGGTAATGACTTACTTTTAGGTGTTCCCGATGTTATGGTTACCGATAGTTTAACCGGTAATGTTTTAATGAAAATGTTTTCTGCTTATTCCAGCGGAGGAAGCTATGAGGCCTTAGGTTACGGTTATGGCCCAGGCGCTGGTGAGAACTATGATAGAATTATCTGCATTATCTCCCGGGCATCTGGAGCACCCGTAATTGCCGGAGCCATCCGTTATGCCGGAGATTCGGCTCAAGGCAAACTTTTAGCTAAGGTTAATGCAGAGTTTGCTGCCGCTAAAAAAGCTGGCTTGGAAAAGCTGTTAAGTTCCTTTGAATGCCCTGCTAATGCTGCTCAAAAAGCTGAGGATAGTGGGGAAGTAACTCCACCACCGGAAAAACCGGTAACAGAGGAGATTCCAGGTATTGAAATTCTTCAGTTAGAAGATGCAGTTCAACTGCTCTGGAAGAATAATATTTACGCGGCTAGTGGTATGGGCTGTACTGGACCAATTGTTATGGTAGCTCCTGAAGACAAAGAAAAAGCAGTAGAAATATTAAAAGAAGCAGAGTACATTTAGCTGCTAGTATAAGTCGGCGTGAGCTGGCTTATACTAGTTTGTAGGTATGCTTACTATAAATAATTTTGTCGACTTAAGAAAATTAATATTTAAAAAAAAGAAAGGAGACAGCACCATGTTAAAAGGCAAGAAAGTTGCCATTCTTGGTGACCGGGACGGTATTCCGGGACCGGCCATTGAAGAATGTGTAAAGTCTGCCGGTGCAGAAGTTGTATTCTCTACAACTGAATGTTTTGTCTGAACATC
>DUOV01000132.1 GCA_012838615.1 Clostridia bacterium
ATTTAGGATTGAAATCTCCAATGCTTTTGATAAATGGTTAGGCGGTAAGAAGCCTGATAGATCTTAGTGCTGTCTGCCAGCGTTTGACGCTTACGAACATTCATCTCCCTTAGCTTATTTTGAATAAGCCGATTAGGGATCCACTTTTATGTAGATAACCTTATGAAATCATCTGATGACCCAATAACTTAAGATTAAGTTGAACAAGCTATAACAATGTTCAAATAATATAGTTTATTTACATAACATTTATATCTGCAAATAAAGTCCACAGAAGGTGAAATATACGCATTTGTATAACAAAGCTATGACTAAACTTTGTTTTTATTTTGCAATAGTAAGTATTTTTACAATATCTTCCCTGGAAAGTTTAACTAAATTTCCTACTGTATCATCTTCATGAAATGTGCGGCATTTATCAGCGATCATCTGAAAATGCTCTTCCTTAATTCCAATCTCGCTCAATCTAACTGGTAAACCAATACTCTTAAAAAATTCCTCCAGTTTGGCAATTCCAGCTAATGCTGTTTTCTCTTTGTTATAGAAATCCTGTTCGACATTCCATACTCGAACTGCAAACTGTACAAACAAATCAATATTATTCTTATAAACATATTTCATCCAAGCTGGGAAGATAACTGCTAAACCAGCACCATGAGCAACATCATTAAATCCACTAAGTTCATGCTCAATCATATGACATGCCCAGTCCCCGATTCTTCCAGTATTCAGCAAGTTATTGTGCGCAATTGAACCGGTCCACATTATTTCACTTCTTGCATCGTAATCTTGTGGATTCTCAAGCACAAAATGTGCATTATCTATAATATTTTTCATAGCTCCTTCCAATAGCCTATTGGTAATACCTACGCCTCTAACATTAGTAAAATAGCGTTCCATTAGGTGCGCCATAATATCAGCTATCCCGCAACTCGTCTGATACGGTGATAAGGAGAAGGTAAATTCTGGATTAAGTATAGAGAATTCTGGATAAAGCACCTCATGATCTAGTGGTCTCTTCAGCATACCATCTTCATTAGTAACAACGCTACTGAAACTGATTTCACTACCTGCTGCAGCATGGGTTAATACAACACCAACAGGAACTTTAGTTTTTGGTAATGCCTTCCCAGTATAGAAATCCCAAACATCACCTTCATAAGGAACACCTACTGCGATACCTTTTGCAGAATCAATTGTACTACCGCCACCAACAGCTAGGATCAAATCAATATCATTTTCTCGACATATTTTAATGCCCTCGTAAATTAATGATAATCTTGGGTTAGGTTTAACTCCTCCAAGTTCAATATACTCTATATTTGCCTCATTAAGTACAGTTATCACTTTATCATATACTCCATTTTTTTTGATACTTCCCCCACCGAAGTGAAGTAATACCTTATTGCCGTATTTTATTATTTCCTGAGCCAACTGTCTTTCGGAATCCTTACCAAAAATAATTTTTGTTGGATTTACAAACTCAAAATTAACCATAAGATACCTCCTACTATTAATATAACACATTTATTCTAAACTCACATATAAAATTTTTGTAGTCAAGGGTGTCAAGGGGACGGTTCTTTTGACACACTTTCTTATTTGTCAACCCTTAAGTGATCAATTGTTATTCACTTAACAATATATCTCTTTAGCCAGATAATAGTATAGGTGCTGTTGTGAGAACGATACTCACTGCTTTAAGGCCTTCAGAAACGACTTGTTTCAGTTGCGACTTGTTACAGTTGCGGTTTGTTTTAGTCTGATCAATTTACCGGGTTTATGCCGCTTAACTGATTTTGTTGTATATTAGATGATAATGCTTTAAAGATAATGGATAAAGTCCGGTATCTGTTATATAAAACATAGTATCCTGAAATCCGTTCCACCTATCAACTTCATAAAATAAGCTAAGCGTTGCCAAAACAGGTGCACATAGGGGTAGAGTCTCTACATCTTTAAGCATCAACCTAATCAGGCATCATCGTAAGCAAGGGGACGGTTTTACTTCCACAGGAGCAAAAGAATCACCTACATCTTGCGGGAAAAAAACAGGGGAACCGTCCCCTTGACACCTTATACAGTTTCATATATCGGTTTGTTCAATAGCTCAAGTCCTGGCGACTTTTTACCGAAAAACTGGTAATCAGCAAAATCGAGCAGGGCAAGCCATTCCTCCCGTGAATAGTAATGAGGCCCTTCACGGTAGAAGAAAGCGGTTTTACCTTTAGCATCCAGGAAATCATATACCTCTTCTGCAGCAAGATATGTTACATAATCTCCGTAGAGATTGCCCCAATCATCATCCAAAGCATTTGTAGCTATGAGGGGACGCGGTGCCATTAACGCCCGAGCAAAATGCATATCAAAGGGCAGCCGGTATTCGTTTTTAACATTATGTGGCGGTTGAATACTGCAAAAAGGAAGCATCCGTTCAGAGAACCAATGAGGGAATGTACACATCATTGAACCCAAGGTTTCTATTCGTCTCGGATCCTGATTTGGACCATTCTTGTCTCCCAATATCCTAAAGCACCCAAGACCTGCACATCCGGAGCCTGCTATTCCTGCCAGGGCTACCCTGGTATCATGAATAGCAGTACACAATGCCGTTTTTCCCATTCTTGAGCAGCCGGTAACTATTATTTTATTTTGGTCAATATAGTCACACTTGATTAAATAGTCAAAAATCCGCATTAGTCCCCATGACCACGCCATTATTGCTTTGCCTTTCCAGTCCGGATAGGCTTCATATATAGATCCGCCTCCCTCTGGTCTGTCAGGAGCAATTTCATCGACGGCATATGTGGCAAGTACATATTCCCGATCACACACTGCTTCCCACTCCACAGGCATGCTTCCCAATCTTAACATCATTCCTGTAGAAGGATGGCATATGGCCGGAAACTTCCCTGCTTTATTAGGCCTCATTACATTAATTTTAAAACGAAAATCATCACAATTAAGCTTGATTGTTTCATATATAGCATTGCCGCCAAAACGCTGTTCCTGGGTTAAAAGCTCACCTTCCACCAATGCGGGAGTCGGCGGCATTGGGCCATATAAATAATAATCTAGCATGCTGAGTAAATACTCTCTCTGATTCGGCCATTCATCCTTTCCTGTAATCCTTTTTCCATCAGGGCCAATAAAAGGGTCGGGTAAATCATGAATCTCCGGCAAATCTTCAAAGGACTTAAATTTGTAATCAGTCATTTGTCACACACCTTTCTTATAAAGTTTCGGGACGGTTCTTTTGTTTCCTTTTTTCTGCGCAAATAATAATATCAATGTTTATTCTAGATTGAACACTGCTCCATTTCTTTAATATACTCAGGTATTTCAGTACGTCTTAAAAGACGCAGAGAAATATTGTATCCGATGAAATTAGCAATAAATATTGTCAGCATAAGCGGCATAAAGCCTAACCGTTCTGCAATTAATCCAGATAAAGACGTGAACATACCAAATGGTATCGTGATAATGCAGGTCATCATGATTGAAATAGGACGATCAGTCGGTAATACAACATCAAGCTGATAATTGTATGCCCCTATTAACCATGCCTGAGCATTCATACCCGTCATTAGCACCATTAAAATCATTAGTACGAAAATTACACTATCAGATAAACCCGTATGGAATATCATAAGAAATAGCGCTATTGAGGGTATCATTATGCCTGTGAAAAAAGACGCCTTAACTGTCATACGGTTATCGATTCGAGCGCTCAGCTGACCCCACAATAACCCTCCAAGCGTAGTGCCAAGAATCTGAACAGAAACCAGTGTCGATATCTGCGAGGCATTCAATACAAGATAATTCCTACCGAACAAAACACTCATAGATAAGGTCATGCTGCTTATTGCTATCAACACCCGACATGTTAAAACCTTCTTAAACTCCGGATTTTCCTTCAGCAAAGGAAGCATACGGCCAAACGAAGCAGATATACCTACCGTTTTAACATTCTTAGGCCTCTCTTTATGGATGTCCCGTAAATTATACAATATAAACACAGTGCATACTAGAGCTACGGTACCTATTAAAAAAACTACTCCGTAACTGGTATTTATATCCATTTTTGAGTCCAAAATATACTTTACAAGTGCACTACCTGCAATACTAGCAATTCCACCGAGTGCAACCCTGTTTCCAATAGCCTACCACGTTTTTCAGGCGGAATTGTCCTTGTATAGATATCAGTCCACGGCACAATAGTAAAACCATCCATGAAGGAAAAAAATCCAAAAATGATAATGAATAGTGTCACTACTAAATGCGGATTAAGACGCAGAAACAGCATTACAGGAATCAACAGAAGAGCAAAGCGGGTCGAATATATCTTGTGGGCAAACCCATCGAGATATTTAAATCGAGGCAAAAATGATCCTACTATTATCTGTCCTACTGAGGTAAGTACAAGCTGCATACTTGCTGGCAGACCTGCCAGATCCATGGAACCTGTAAACGTAGTTACAAACACTGAAAGGACCCCTGCATCAAAGAATGACATGCCAAATATATAGAGGCCTCCCTTATATAGAGGCCTCCCTCAAATAGAATAACTAAATAGTTACAGCGGCGAATTTTTTCATCCTGTGTTATGGATATATTACTGCGAAAAATATTCCATATGGCCATCAATATTCCTCCATGTTTGTTCTTAACGACTGAAATCTGTTCCAAGCACTTCTTATTAACACCTACTAGACTTTTTAGCACGGCTTCTTTTTAAAACACTTGATGGCAGTGGGAACACTTGCCATCAAGTGTATTCATTACAACCGAGCTTCTTAAATTACTCCCCCGAGTCTTTGCTAGATAACTCATTTGTTACACCTGTGAAAATATAATTTATGCTGTTTAATTGTCTCCCCAGAATCCTCCCAGCAAACCTTCAATTTCCGGTTCAAGTTGCCTTACAAGCTCTTCAGCCGTGAGTTCTCCCAACCATACTTTATCAAACGGAGGATATACCTTTGTATCCATGGCTTCAGCAAGACCCTTTACCTTGGAAGTTAAACCTGGATCTTCTACTTTTTCAAGAATATCTAAAGCACTCTTTGCAAGTGTTTCGTCGAATAAAGAATACCAGCGATCAAGTATCTGTTGGTTTTCGAATATTGCACGATTTGACGGCATCATAGACATCATCATGTTTTTCTTTTCCGCAGCTGCCACCTGATTTTCAAAGGAAGTAGTGTAGGTAAGAAATTTAAAGGCAGCATCAATATTCTTAGTATCAGCTCCGATAACGAAAGGAGCACCAGAGGCTGTAGTAATTTCTTTTTCAAATATAGGCATTTTTCCTACTCCTACATCAAATCCTTCATTAGCAAAGAGCTGATAACCCCAGCTGCCATGAGCAAGCATCGCAAGCTGTCCATTCAATAGGTTCACATGCGGTTCATTGAAAGTACCACGTTGAATCTCAAGGGGAGGCGCACATTTATGCACCAGGCTTAAGTCAGCTAATTTCTGTATAGCCTCAATACCTTTGGGAGAGGTAAAGGACCAAGTCCGGCCGTCTTCCGTTAGCCTCACTCCGGCAGTACGGAGTAAACCTTCTAAATAAGCCCAATGATGGGCTCCCATGTTAAGAAAACCATACACTACAACATTATTCGGATCAAAATCAGGATCATTTGGAGTTTTACCATTTACATCTTTAGTAAGCTGTTTTGCCACTTCAGTTAATTTATCAATAGTCCATGGATCTCCTTCCAACGGCGGCGGTTCTATACCGGCTTCTGCAAACAATTCCTTGTTATAGAATAAATAGGTAGCGGACTGAGACCAGGCAAGTCCCCAACAATTATCAGGTTTTGTTCTGTAAATGGCACCAGGCAAATACTCTTTATCCACATCTCTGCCATGTTCAGCAAAAATTTCTTTAAGATTCAATACTATGCCCTTTTCACCCCATTCATTTGCCAGATATTCATTAATAATGAATACATCAGGAGTATTACCGGCAGCGATTAAGGTATTAAGTTTACTATGATAGTCACTGTAAGCAATATAGTTATCATCTACCTTGATATTTGGGTGCTCCTCCTCAAACGCGTCTACAAGAGCTATTCCCATATCTCGCTCTGCTTCACCGAACCAGGTAAAAAATACCAGGTGGGCTTCTTCCGTATCCTTAGCTGATGCAGACGGAGAGCTTGGAGAGTCAGTTGCCTTTGGTTGGGTAGTAGCAGTAGTATCTTCACTCTCGGTATCTGTGCTCTTTCCGCCGCAAGCGGCAAGCGTGGCTAAAATGACAATTATAAGTATAATACTAACCCATTTGCTTTTCATAACTTCTTTCCTCCTTTTATTTTATTAAATAAACTAGATGCAAAATTAGCTGTTTAGTTTTCAAACCTTCGGGGGAGTA
>DUOV01000014.1 GCA_012838615.1 Clostridia bacterium
TCAAAAGTAACATCAGCACCCTTAGCCCTGGCCTTTTCCACCATTTCAATCAGTCTCAAACCGCTGATTCCATAATTCCGGTTGGCGTAAGAGCGCATGTGAGAAATATGCATTTTGACACCTGTTTTTTCGGCTAAATTTAACATTTCATTCATCGCTTCAATCACAAAAAGAGAATGATTACGAATGTGAACCATAATAACCCCGTCATACTTAGCCACAACCCGGCCTAAAGCCAACAGTTCTTCCGGAGGTGCAAATACGCCAGGCAGATAAGCCAGACCAAAGGACAGACCAAAAGCCCCTTGCTCCATAGCCTGAGCAAGTAAATGCTCCATTTCTCTTATTTGTTCGGGAGTAGCTTTCACGTTACCCAAACCTAAAACTTTTGCCCTGATGGCTCCATGGGTTACCAAAGCGGCTACGTTGTGAGGTTTGGAAACTTTCTCCATGGTCTCCTTATAGCCGGCAAAATCTGACCAAGTCCACTCAATTGGGGGATCGCCTAAAATAGCTTTTAAATAATCCCGCCAAGGTTCCATGGTTTTAGGATCATAAGGAGCAACTCCAAGACCGCACTGACCTACTAATTCGGTTGTAACACCCTGCATGATACGGGAATTTCTAATAAAAGAATCAGACATAAAAGGAATCAAATCACAATGGCTATGCACATCAATAAAACCCGGAGTTATAAATTGACCCTTACAATCGATAGCAGGAGAGTCTCCAGCAGGGAGTGCGTAACCTACTGCTGCAATTTTCCCCTGCTTCACAGCTACATCGCCGCGAAAAGGCTTCCCGCCGCTACCGTCAATAATAACCCCGTTTTTAAGAACTAAATCAAACATACCTATTGCCTTCCCTCTAATAATTAATTTCGCTTAAATATATTATACTACTCTTAAGAAAACAGAGCAAAAAATCTCGCCTTTATCACTCGCCCTCTTTTTTACTATTGGAACTGCAAAATTTTTAAGTTAAAATTGGACTATAAAATTAGTTGTAATTAGCTTAAAGGTGATAACGTGAAAAGACTATTGGGTATTTTAAGAAGAACAACTACCGACTATGAAATGATCAAAGATGGGGATAGGGTGGCAGTAGGTATTTCCGGTAAAGACAGCATTACCTTATTATACGCCTTACACCTTTATCAAAAATTTAGCCCTGTCAAATTTGATCTGGAAGCAATGACTATCGATTTAGGTTTTCCCGGCCTTGATCTACAGCCTGTTCAGGATTTCTGCCGGGAAAATAATATTACTTATACAGTTAAAAAAACCGACATTGCTAAGATTGTTTTTGAAACCAGACAGGAAAGCAACCCCTGCTCTCTCTGCGCCAATATGCGCAGAGGAGCTTTGCATAATTATATGAAGGAGCGGGGTCTAAACGTATTGGCATTAGGACATCATGCCGATGACGCTGTCGAAACTTTTCTCATGAATTTGCTTTACACAGGGCGAATTGCAACTTTTGCTCCTAAAACTTTCCTAACCCGGAAGGAAGTTTGGGTCATCAGACCCTTTATCTTTGCCTGGGAAAAAGAAATTATGCATGCTTGCCGCAAATACAACCTGCCGATCATTGTAAGCCCTTGCCCGGTAGACAAAAAAACAAACCGGGAAAACATGAAACAGTTGGTCAAAAATCTTATCCGTGAAAATTCGGATGCTAAAATTAACATCATGACAGCCATGCGCAATAAAGACAAATTTGACTTGCGCTTCTAAGGCTTAACCAAACCTCCTTTCTTTTCATACATTATACTAGCCACGAAAGAAAGGAGGCTCAAGCATGATCCGTAAATTAGGACAAAGACCCCGTCCTTGTAAAGGAGTCTTATACACCATCCGCCCGGGAGATACTTTTTATTCTATTGCTCAGGAAATCTTAGTGCCGGTAGAAGTGCTGCTGGCAGCCAATCCAGGCGTCGATCCTCATAACCTTCGAGTAGGAAGCCAGATTTGCCTGCCCCGTTTTGATGTCCCTGCCTGCCCGGGAGGCTATATTTGGGTTGTGGAACAAGGGGACACCTTTTATTCTATAGCCAGGCAAACAAATACAAGTGTAGAGGCTATTGCCAGGGCTAATCCACAGGTAAACCCCAATAACATACCTCTAGGCACCAGATTATGTATCCCTGGGTAATATATATTCTATTAAGGCTTCATGAAAATGGATTTTACCAAAAAAGGTTTAGGAAGACTAAAAGGGAGTGTGTAGCACTCCCTTAAATTAACTTTGGAAAAATAAAGCTATTGTTCCCGGACCGGTATGACTGCCGATAACGGGCCCTATTTCCGAAATAAATATATCTTTAACTTTAAATCTCGCCTTTATCTGCTCGGCCAGATCCTTTGCCATCTCTTCATAATCGGCATGGCTGATGCCTATTACTTGCTGCTCAAAATCCCTACCTCTTTCCTCCATGACATTGATAAGTTTAGCCAAGGCCTTTTTCCAACCACGCACTTTGTCTAAGGGTATAATCTTTCCTTCCTTTAGTTGTAAAACAGGTTTTACATTTAACATGCCACCTAAAAAAGCCTGCGTAGCGCTTATCCTTCCACCTTTTTTCAACATGTCCAAGGAGTCCACTACAAAGATATGTTCCATCCGGCCAGCCATTTCTTTAGCCTTGGCCAAAACAATATCCAAATCTTTACCTTCTTTGGCCATTCTTGCCGCTTCTAGGACAGTCAGGCCATGACCTACAGAAGCACCCTTGGTGTCAAAAATTTCAACTCTTCCTGTTTTAACCATATCCTTAGCTATTACCGACGATTGAAAAGTACCGCTCAGTTCAGAGGAAAAAATTATAGCCAATACTTCATGACCCTCATCAACCAGTTTTTGAAAAATCTCATAAAAAGCTTGGGGCGTTACCTGGGAAGTTGTAGGCAAAGCATTTTCTTTTGCCAACATTTTATAAAACTCGGCCGGTGTAAGATCAAACCTGTCTCGGTAACTCTTTTCATTAATGTTTACTGCTAAAGGAACAACTGTTATCCCATATTCCTCGGCAACCTCTAAAGACAGATCGGCAGCGCTGTCTGTAATAATCTTCAACACAATTTAACACCTCATCATTAGTCAATTAGAATTATAATTCCACGCCTATTTAAAATCTCCCTCTTCTTTGTTCTAAGTTAGTTAAATTTTATAATTTCTATGCAACTTAAACTATACCAGTAATTTCCACAAAATACAAATTTAAAAAGCGCTCTAAAGCGCTTTTATTCTAATATTTCCTTTTTGCCATCAATAGTAATTAGTATTTTTTGGAAAGGAATTTCTTTCCCTGCCCTGGCTAATGCTTTTTCAACTGCCCATACTATTCCTGAGCAGCAAGGCACTTCCATAAAAGCTACAGTAATACTGTTTAGATCGTTATTCTTTATGATTGACGTTAATTTTTCCACATATCCTTCTAAGTCATCAAGCTTTGGACACCCAACTACTACTTTTTTACCCTTTAATAAGTCTAAATGATAATCAGGGTAGGCAAAAGGTACACAATCAGCAGTTACTAACAGATCTGCTTCTTGCAAGAAAGAGGCTTGAGGTGGTACTAATTCTAATTGTACAGGCCAGTGAGTCAACTGAGATTTAATCTTGATTGCCACGTCCAAAGTATCTACTGCTTGAAATCGGTCAGCCTTTGGTTCTGTTTTTACATTCATAACCCTGCTGCCAGGACAACCACGGTGAGGAGTAACCTTATCTTTCTTACTTTTACTTAATAATTCTTCCACAGCTTTTTCATCAAAATCTTCAGCTTCTCTTTCCACTAAGTGTAAAGCATCTTGGGGACAATGACCTAAACAATCACCTAAACCATCACAGTACTTGTCATGAATTAGTTTTACTTTGCCGTTAACGATCTGTAACGCCCCTTCAGCACAGTTAGGTATACATAAACCGCATCCATTACATTTATCTTCATCAATTTGAATGATTTTTCTAATTGCCATTATGTTTCCTCCTAAAATATTTTATTCATTACCTATTTTAGCCTATATTTGTCACTAATACCGTGATTTTTGCCCATAAGAAATGTGAGATTTATCACATCCCGCTAAATTATTTAAAAGTACCCTTTGGATTAGCATTTAAAGACAGGCACCAAAAAGGTTTAGATTAATAAGATATTAGGGAATAATAGTAGTCGGTGGAGGGTCATTATGCAAACCGGGCAAAACATTTACGTAAAATTACCTGATCAGCTTTTTACGGTTCTTGGATTTTCTATTGATAAAAATACTAATAAAATTGCCATCCTACAGTCGGTAGAAGACTCTCGTATTATTTTATTCATACCTGTAGAAAGGTTAGCCGGTAAGGAAATAGTCGAAATAAATTTAGAGGACTATCCTGAAGTCTATTCAATGATTTAAGTATTTAGTTTTACACCCTAATCCGTAGTAACTTACATAACATAATTCGAAGCGACAGTCAGGTTAACTTAAATCGAAATACCTGTCATTTAATATGCAACTGATTGTTTTTTAGGCAGGAATTAGCAAAAACTCGTCGAATACTAAAAATTGTATTAAAATATGCCTAATTTCTGGAAAGAAAACGGGGGACCCGCTTTAAGGGGTGAATCCGTTCAAGAAACCAGAAGCAAGAAGCCAGAAGCAAGATCTAATTCTTGCCTCCTGCATCTTGTCTCTTGCTTCTTGAATGGTAGGGATCGCTTTCGTCCCGAATCCGTCAGCTAACCCCGTAGGCAGATGAAAGTGTGGTTTAATAAATTGCTTAAAAAACATCTAGTAACTACTCTTGTTATTGGTTCTTTCTTCATGTGGACAGGTTCAGCACTAGCCGCAGAAATTACTGTGCAAAAAGGTGATACCCTATGGGCTATTGCCAGGAAGCATCAGACTACTGTTCAAAAGCTGAAAGAAATCAACGGCTTAAAAAGCGATCTGCTGCAAATAGGTCAGATTTTGCAAATACCTGACCGGCAAACTAATACTGTTAACAATTCTTCTGCAGGATCTGACGAATTAGCTTCCAGAGGCAACCAAACCAGGATGGATTCTTTAATTAAATTTGCCACTTCACTTCTAGGTTCTAAATACCGCTATGGAGGGGAGTCACCTAAAGGTTTCGATTGTTCAGGTTTTGTACGCTATGTGTTCAAACAGTTTGGAATTGACCTAGTTCATTCTTCGTCAGGTCAATTTAAAAGCTTATCTCGAAAAGTAGACAAGTCAGATTTAACAAGTGGGGATTTAGTTTTCTTTGGCTCCTCAGCCAAAAAAATTAACCATGTAGGTATTTATATTGGTGATAATAAGTTTATTCATGCTTCCACCCCAAAAACAGGTGTTATAATCAGCAGTTTATCAGAAAGTTATTATAGCACTCGTTATCAAGGTGCTCGTCGGATAAATTTAGGTCAAGAGTAAAGTAAAACTCAAACAAAATCTTTAAAAAGCAAGATATACCCCTAGTATCTACGACTAGGGGTTAGTTGTTTATAAAGCACTAAAAATTATCTTATGAGAGCAGCATAGCTACGAGCATATTTAAAGAGCCCAGGGAAACTGGGTTCCTTTTATGTCACTAAAAACTTAAATTTAGATACTCTACTGATTAAATGGGAAGGGAAATATTTTATTGTTTAATGTACCGTGTAAAAGTAAAGGCCTTATTTATAAGAACTAAGGCCCTGCCAAAATCTTTTGTTTATCCTGCTTCAGAATTTTTTCCATATCCAGCACAATAATGAATCCTTGCGTAGTATTTAAAATATAGCTTATGCATTCTTTATCAAAACGTAAAGGCATATCTGCAGCTGTATCAATCTCTTTTTCGTTTACGGTAGTGACTATATCAACTTCATAATTAGTCCATGAACGCTCCCTCTTAAGTTGATTATCCCCTCTGTATACTCGGATGTATTCGGCAGTTTTACAGGTTCTACATACTTGATTATTTGATTTATATGGTCTATAGGAAAGCCATAGGAGGTATCTTCCAGTTTAAAAACAACAATCTGGTTGGATTTTTCCACTTTATGACCTCCTTTAGACCTTGAATTTTGCAACGCTGTCTTTCAACAGATCAGAATCTCTTTTGGCTGATTCGGCCAGTTGACTTACTTCATTAGCTATCTGAAGGATTTGAGCAGATTCCTGGGCTATTTGGGAAGTCCCTTCCGCCCCTTCGTTTGTAGCGCTAGCTATTTCATCCAAGGCTTTAACCATGTTTTGTACCGAAGCTAAAAGTTCTTCTGAGGTAGCGCTAAATTCACTTACAATATCTTTGATGCTTAAGGAATTTTGACTGTAATCTTCACTTGTCTTTACCAAATTGGCGTAGTCTTTCGTTACCTGCTGGTCAATAAACTCCATGATTTCGTTAGAACCAGCTGCGAGGCTGAATAATCATCCGTGTAAATGGAAATAATCTCCATATAGAAGAATGGAGGTTATACCATGAAAACATCAAAAAACATCCTTAGTGAAAAGGAAATGGAACTGGTCAAGCTGCTAATGCAGGACTGTAAAAGCACAGGAGATATTCAGTCGAAGTTAAAACGTCTATTTGCAGGAACAATCGAGCAAATGCTCGAAGCAGAGATGGATGAACATCTCGGGTATGAAAAACATGACGTAGCGGGAAATAATTCAGGTAATTCCCGTAATGGCTATAATCACAAGACCATCATTAGTGACTATGGGGAATGCGAAATTGCCGTACCACGTGATCGTAACGGCGAGTTTGAGCCAAAAGTTCTCGAAAAGAGGCAGACCCGGACAGATGAGATCGAGCAAAAAATAATGGCAATGTATGCAAAAGGCATGAGTCAGCGAGATATTGAGGATAATCTGCGTGAGATTTACGGAGTGGAAATTCCGCAGACACTGATTTCCAAAATAACAGACAAAATTTTGCCTGAAGTGAACGAGTGGCAGAACCGGCCGCTAGAGTCAATTTATCCTATCATCTACTTTGATGGGATCATATTCAAAAGTCGCAAGGACAGCCAGATTATCAATAAATGTGTCTATACAGTATTGGGCATTGATATGAATGGCCAGAAGGACATCTTAGGGATCTGGATTAGTGAAAACGAGAGCGCAAGTTTTTACGCATCAATCTGCTCTGACCTCAAAAAGCGTGGAGTACAGGACATATTCATTGCTTGCCACGATAACCTGAAAGGACTTGGTGAAGCAATTAATGCAGTATTTCCGAAAACGAAGCAGCAGCTATGCATAGTCCATCAGATTCGGAATTCAACCAAATTCGTGCAGTACAAGGATAGGAAGGAAATCTGTGCAGATCTCAAGAAAATATATGGAGCAGTAAATCTTGAAGATGCAGAGTATGCAAAAGAGGAATTTAGGGAAAAATGGGATAGGAAGTATCCATCCATTCTGCGGTCCTGGGACGCTAACTGGGCAGAACTCACCACGTTTTTCAGCTATCCCGAACAAATACGGCATTTAATTTATACGACAAATGTGGTGGAAGCCTATCACAGAATGGTGCGGAAATTTACTAAGACGAAATCCATTTTTCCTACAGATGATTCAATCCGAAAAGTAGTATTTCTTTCGGCTAAGGAGATTACGAAGAAGTGGACGCAGCCATCAAGGGACTGGGCAATGGCATATAGCCAGATTATGATCTTCTTTGCAGATAGGTTTGTGGCATAAGGTTTTGAGGGCTCTGCCCTCAAACTCCCGAGGTTTATCCGCTTAGGGCTTACCGGTGAAATGGAAAACGGCAGACTTCACAGCCCACCGTTTCACCGTATAAGCCACAGCATGTGTTGGGTCGCTCCTCAGCGTTGCCCGATTTATGCTGCAGTATTATTATTAACAATTTTTTGGAGGATTATTCCATTTACACTAAAGAATGTTCACACCCTATCTTTTGACGCTATCTTTTATATTTTGTTTATATTGTATTTATGTTTTTGTTATATTTAAATATGCTAAAACTAAATACCCCCAGCAATAAACTGAGGGTATACCAATTTATATACAAACTTCATAGATGCCCCGTGTTGTGCTAGCTGCTATTAGGACTGAATGGGCCCTTTACCTTTACACCGCCTTGACGATAAAGCTGTCTGCCAAAACTGTACCTTTTTCGATGATAAAACCTGCGCCACCCCTCTGGTAATTATGTTCCGGATCTTCCACCCTTAATATTTCTCTTCCGTCAATAGCAAGGGTTAACCTATGACCTTTAGCTTCAAGTTTTACCCTGTACAGCCGGTCTTCTTCATAAGAAAACTCTTTAACAGCTAGTTGTTTAATTGTTTCGTCTTTACGCATTATTATGGCCACCTTTTGCCCCTGAGAGAAAAGAGCAGCATAATAGCGCCTGTGCCCTTTGCTGCGAATCACTAATCCTCCTGCTTGATGCAAGCTAAAGGAAAGGGCAGATTCTACTGAATAATCATCCCAATCCAAGGTTCCTGTCGTTACCACACCGTTATCCTCTGTATGAGAAATACAGTAGGTATATTTAAAATCTGGCTGAAATTGCCTGGCCGAACTTGTCCAAATAGCTAACCAATGGGGATTTAAATTCCAGAGGGAGGTCATCAGCACGCCCCTTTGGGCAAATTCCACAGGAGCACCTTTCCAATCTATATCTAAAATGGCCACCTTACCGTCAAATTTTTTCTCGGCCAAAAACTCGAAGCCCAATTTAAAAATTGGCATGCCACCCGTATTTGGAACGACCCATTCAAACTTATTAACTCCCTCTTTTAAGCTTAAAGTTTCACCGTTAATCCTTTTTACATGGTTGTCTAGGTCATAATAGAGTATGTAAAAGCGAAAATCAGGATTTTCAGCGGCAAAAGTTCTAATCCTAGTACTTATAGTCTGGGTTGAGTAAAGGGTTGGGCTGGCTATAGTAGAGTAGTTGGGGATGACTTGGGCAAAATCAATAAACACAGGAGTTGAAACAGAGGCCGTTACCCCGGGCGCCAAGGCTTTAAGCTCAATGAGCAAACCATTTTCCTGGGTTGTTTCGTTTAAATTGCTTAGGCTGACTTGGCCAGGCAGCATTTGACTATAACTACAAGGGGCGAAGCCTTGAGTTGAGCCTCTAAACTCGAAACTGAAGCGTTTTTCAGACACTTCTGCCCCTTCGCTCTTTAAAGCTGCCGCCACCTTTACTATTTTTCGTGCCTCTATTACCGCATCGCTTATACAAGAGCCGCCATCAGCGGTAACTACGTACATAGAGTCACTAACCGGTGTTCTAAAGTCCGGTCCGTCTGCAATACCGGCCAGTCCTAGACGAATACCATTGAGGCAGCCTACGTTACCTGCATTACAATCCGTATCCCAACCTGCTGATGTGGCAATCATGATGGAGCGCTGAAAGTTGTTGCCTCCCAGCAAAAGTGAAGCCAGAACCATAGCATGGTTTGGCACAATATGGCAAGAACCATTGAATTTATGATAGCCGTATTTTTCGTCAAGTACAGCTCTTACTTTCCTCCAGTCGGCTTCTTTGCTACAGATGTTGCACACATCGTTAACCAGGCCCTTTAAATAAGAAGAGGTTACGTAATTCAACCCCTCCCTGATAAGCTTACACAGATCTCTTTCCTTAAAGGCCAAAGCTTCCATAGCCCCCAGGAAACAAGCAGCCTCCACGGCCAAACCGTCATGACTGACCGATGCTGCCTTTCTAATAAGGTCAACAGCAAGCTCCGGATCCCCTGGAGCTGCCATGGCAAAAGCGTCAATAAAGATCTGGGCACCTATTTGCTCGGCTAGTGTTTGACCATTAAGCTCTATTGAACCGCTTTGGGGAGCTTTAATGCCTTCTTTGAGTCGCCAAAAAGCAGTATGTTCGGTGGAACGTCCAAGGCCACCCCACCAGAGGATGGTCTTATCCTCAATTATGTAATTAAGCCAGGTATCGCCTACATCTTTGGCAGTAATATCTTTGGAACAATTATTATCTTCAAGAACCCTAAAAAATCCAAAAGTGCCGGAAATATCATCGTCGGCAACAATCAGGGGTAGTTCTAACTTTTTATGGATATAGTAATAGATTTCCCCAAAGGTTTCTTGAATCTTTTCATAGGTCCAACCTTCAACTGGTCGCCCCAAATATACTCCGATAATCTTGCCGAGCACACCGGCATAAATTTTTTCCTTATATTTCTCTACAGACATAAGGTTATTATCGCTCCTTGCTTTTATATATTAATGTAACAGTTAACTGTCTTTCTGTCTGGAAGAGAAGGCTGGGCGCCCACTTTGGTAATTGTCAACCCGGCAACATAGCTGGCAAACTTAATAGCTGTCTCTAAATTGTTGTCCTCCGCCAAAGCTACGGCAAGCCCGGCAATAAAAGAATCTCCTGCACCGGTTGTGTCCACAGCTTCAAAAGGAGCAGCAGGAAAGTACTGTATCCCTTCTTTATTCGCTAACATACAGCCCCTTTCCCCAAGGGTGACAATAATGTTTTGCACGTTTTTGTCAAGCAGCTCTTTGGCTTTTTCTTCTAATGTGGCCGAACCAGAACAAAGGATGCTGATTTCGTTTTCATTGGGAACCAATAGGAATAAATCTTTAAGCAGCTCATCCTTTAACGGTTTTGCCGGTGCTGGGTTAAAAATGACTTTTACCTTTTTTTCCTGACATATTTGGAGCACATATTCAACTGTATCCTTGGGAATTTCCAGCTGGATTAAACAGTAACTGGCCTCATTAAAAAGCCATTCATATTTCTTAATTTGCTCAGGATCAAGAGCGCTATTTGCCCCAGGATTTACTACAATACTGTTTTCACCTTTGTCAGAAACGCAAATATAGGCATTTCCGGTAGGAAGATCATCATCAAAAACTATACCTTCTGTATTTACTTTATTCTTTTCCAAGCTGTCATATAATTCTTGGCCATAGGGGTCCTGGCCAAGCCTACCTAACATACAGACATTTCCGCCCAGTTTCCCAATCCCTACGGCCTGATTAGCCCCTTTACCTCCGGCAGCCAAACTGACATTAGTGGCTAATATGGTTTCCCCTGGGGCAGGAATATGAGGCACTTTTAGCACAATATCCATATTAAGGCTACCTACTACAATTATCTTTTTCATCAATACCACCTGGATGTAATTTAGTTAATTTTTTTCCCAAAACATTTCCATAGTTTAATTGTAGCCGAGAACGTAAATAGTGTAAATATATTAAATATTTTGTAATATTGTTCTGTTAGTAGGGTGTCCCTAGCTTAGGTTCAGCACAGAAATAAAATTTGCCCTTGGCCTTTTGGCTAAGGGCTTTTTAGTTCCGACATAAAACCAGATTTACGGGGCTTGGGTTTTTTCAGTCACAATTGCTACTCCTGCACTACAGCCCAGGCGGTTTGCCCCAGCTCTAACCATGGCTTGAGCTGTCTTCCGATCTCTAATACCGCCTGAAGCTTTCACCCCTACATTTGGGCCTACAGTTTTCCTCAAAAGCATTACGTCTTCTACTGTTGCTCCACCACCGGCAAAGCCGGTAGAAGTTTTAACAAAATCAGCTCCTGCTTTAACGCTGAGTAAAGCAGCCTGTACTTTTTCCTCATCTGTTAAAAGAGTCGTCTCCAAAATTACTTTTAGGATGTTCGTCCCAATGGCATTTTTAACTTCTCTTATTTCTTCCAAACAGTAAGTATATTGTTTTTCCTTTAAGGCTCCAATATTTATTACCATATCAATTTCCTGAGCGCCATCTTTAACTGCCTCCTGGGCAGCAAATACCTTAGTTTGAATGGTCGAATTGCCATGGGGAAACCCGATTACGGTACAGACCAACACTTGAGAGTCAACCAGAAAACCAGCAGCAGTCCTTACCCAACAAGGTGCTATACACACGCTTTTAAAATTATATTTTATAGCCTCTAAGCATAGTTTTTTAATCTGGCCTGAGGTAGCATCCTGTTTTAATAAAGTATGATCAATGATGTTAGCTAAATTTACTTCTGTCTTTTGGCCAGTTTTAGTCATTATTACACCTCCCGGAAACAGCTGTTGTATTACTTTGTAGCATATCATCTTTAATTAAACCTTGCTATAAGGAAATTTACAGTTTATAAGCCTTGCCTTGGCGATGCTTATTCTTTAGAGATCCGAACCAGAGAAGGAAAGTGTTTTCTTTTATAGAAATAATAAAAGAATTTAAATTTTAATAATAATGGAGAATGATTATGATCTATCCGCAGAAAAAATCTTGGCTGTTTATTCTTTTTTCTCTTTTTATTCTTTGCTTGATTATCATGCTTTTTTGCATGACCATAGGACCAGCAAATATTACTTTTAAAGAAGCTTTACTATTAACTTTGGACAAACTACCTTTTATTGATTTTCAGCACTTAACTACGACCTTCCCGTCTTCTCACCAAACCATTATTTTTCAGGTGAGGATGCCTCGTGTCATACTGGCTGCTATGACGGGGGCTGCTTTGACTACTGCCGGGGCCACCATGCAAGGCTTATTTAAAAACCCCATGGCTGACCCTTACATTTTAGGCGTTTCTGCCGGAGCCTCCCTAGGCGCAGCCGTCGCAGTCATAACCGGCAGTAGCAACTACTTAGGTATTTGGACTTTGCCCATCTACGCTTTTATGGGAGCAATTTTTTCCACCTGGGTAGTTTATTATCTAGCTCGTACAGGTAACAAAGTTCCAATCTACACCCTTTTATTAGCCGGAGTAGCTTTGAGTTCTTTATTAAATGCGATTATCTCATTTATCCTGATTAAACACTCCCAGGAGATGAAACAAATCGTCTATTGGACCTTAGGCAGCTTTTCAGGAACCGGTTGGGAACAGGTTATTGCTTCCCTTCCCTTTATCACTATCGGAATACTTCTTATTTTAATTTTTGCTAAGGATCTGAATGCCATGCTCCTTGGCGAAGAAGGAGCTCACAATTTAGGTATAAATGTAGAACAAACAAAAAAGCTGCTTCTTATTTTTTCAGCATTAACGGTGGCTGCGGCAGTCAGCGTTAGCGGAACTATAGGTTTTGTAGGTTTGATTATTCCTCACATGGTCAGATTAGTAGTAGGACCTGATCATCGTATACTTTTGACCACCTCTGTCTTGGTAGGCGCAACCTTTATGGTTTTTACTGATACTGTAGCCCGGACAATTTTAGCGCCGGTAGAAATTCCGGTAGGAATAATTACAGCCTTTTTAGGTGGCCCCTTTTTTGTCTACTTATTAAGAAGAAAAAACATAGATTTATTCTAAAATTAAGGGGAAATTGCCAATGAAAGATTCAATTAGTGTAGAAAAGCTTAGTTATTATTATGGCCCTAAGCAGATCCTGCGTGATATTTCGCTTAAAATAACTGAAGGTAGTTTTATAACTTTTCTCGGCCCCAATGGTTCGGGAAAAACTACATTGCTAAAAAATATATGTGCTCTGCTTACACCCCAGAAAGGCTGCGTCTTTTTAAATGACATAGCCTTACCTAAAATCAAACCCCAGGAATTAGCCAAGACAATGGCTGTTGTCCCCCAAAACACCCAAGTAAACTTTCCCTTTACTGTTCTGGATACGGTTTTAATGGGCCGAATGCCTCACCAGAAACGTTTTCAGGGAGACAGCCCTCAAGATATGGCCATTGCCGAATGGGCTTTAAAGTTAACCAATACCTGGCATTTAAAAGATCGTCTTATTACCGAGTTAAGCGGCGGTGAAAGACAAAGGGTCATAGTGGCTCAGGCTTTGGCCCAACAGCCTCGCATTATTTTGTTGGACGAGCCTACCGCTCATCTGGACTTACAGCACCAGCTTGAACTTTTAGAGCTGCTGCAGAAACTAAATAAAACTAACGGTTTAACGGTGATAGCCATCCTTCATGACCTTAACCTGGCAGCCCAGTACAGTTCTTATATTGTTCTTTTACATCAAGGTAAAATTTATGCAGCCGGCTCGCCGAGAGATGTTTTAACTCCAGAAATTATCAAAGAAGTTTATGGAATAGAGGTTTCTATCACCCAGAGCAATTTAGACCAACGATTTCATGTCATACCCTTGGCCAAAGCACGCTCGAAACCAAAAGAAATGAAAAACCTTCGCGTTCACTTGATTTGTGGAGGAGGACAAGGGGCAACTGTGATGGAGAAGCTGCTTCAGGAAGGGTATCAGCTAAGCTGTGGTGTTTTAAATATTGGTGACAGCGACTGGAATAAAGCTAAATCTTTGGGGCTGGATGTGGTGGAAGAAGCTCCTTTTACTGCTATCAGGGCAGAAGTATACAGCAATAATTTAAAACTATTAGAGCAAGCAGATGTTGTATTAGTATTACCGACCCCTTTCGGACCAGGAAACCTGGGCAACTTAGAACAAGCTAAACTTGTAGGTGAAAAAGGTAAAAAAGTCATCCTGGTTGGGACCGAGCCAATTACGGAGCGAGACTTTACGGAAGGCCAAGCAACTGCTATTTATCATGAAATGCTTAAACACCATCAAGAAGTAACAGATCTGAACCAGGTTTTAGATATCTTAAGTAAAGAGTCTAAAAAAGCAGAAGGAGATTTTAAGTGAAAAGCCTTAACAAAACCAAAAGCCATCATGTCTGGTTAAAGGAAACCTCTTTGGTAATTGAATTTGAAAAGCCTGTAAACATTATTTCTACTTCTCAGCTAAACGGCGGTCTGCAAAAAAATATAAAGGCCATATTTAATAACCAAATTCCTTTCGTTAACCAAGCTACAGAACTGCCGGGAGGATCTGTAGGTGCTTATTTGGCTTTAACTGCTAAAGAGCTTAATCTTGACCCCCAAAAAAGCGCCGGCCTTTTGACTTCAGCCTCTATGGAAAATGTGGCTATGGAGAAACTTTTTTTTCAAGACTTAACAGTTGAGGCCTACGTTACAGGGGGCATCAATGTCAACGGGGGCCGAGCGGGAGATCCGGCCTCTTATTATGAACAAGACGGAAATTTTATACCCCTTGGGGGAACAATTAATATTTTGCTCTATATAAATGCTAATTTAACCCCTGAAGCCTTAGTAAAAAGCGTTATTACAGCTACTGAGGCCAAAACCGTCGCTTTACAGGAATTAGTTGCACCCAGCCAGTACTCTACGGGTCTGGCCTCAGGTTCAGGTACCGATGGGATTATTGTAGCTTGTAATCCCCAATCCTCCATGACCTTAACTGATGCCGGACTCCACTCTAAACTGGGAGAACTAATCGGCCAAACTGTCATTTCAGCTACTAAAAGGGCCTTAGAGCGGGAAACAGGCCTAAGCCAAAAAAGCCAGTATAATGTTTTGGCTAGGCTCAAACGTTATAAAATTGCTGAAGGGATACTGGAGAAACGCTTTGCGGCAAAGTATCCGAACTATGCTAACCAGACCCGCTACCGGGAAGCTTTAAACTGTTTAGCTCAGCGAGATGAGTGGATTTATTTAGCCTCGGCCCTTATTCATATCCAGGATCAGGTAAATTGGGGCTTGCTTCCCTACCGTCAAGCCCTGATGACGACTAAAAGGCTTCTGGTCAGTTCCTTGGGCCAAAAATTTGACTTTACTAACGTGAGCAACCGGTTCAGCTTGCTGGATTACCTTATTGAAGCTATAAATGCCACTATTTATCACAATTTAACTAAGGATTCCCAAGCACTTTAAAAGCACAATGAATCTGACGTATTTAAGGAGGCACATCCAGATGAAAAAAGTATTAGCTGTCCTACTTTGTATTATGTTGATTTTGAGTCTTTCCTCATGTACTAAATCTGCTCCCGATACAAGCCAAGGTAAAACAGAAGAAGGATACCCCTTAACTGTTACCGATAGTCTTGGTCGGGAAGTTGTTCTGGAAAAAGCTCCCCAAAAGTTTGTTTCCCTTTCTCCTGCCATAACTGAAATTCTATTTGCTTTAGGAGCAGGAGAGCAGGTGATAGGTGTTTCCGAATATTGTGATTACCCGGAAGAAGCTTTGGAAAAGCCTAAAATGGGCGACTTTACCAATCCTAACTTTGAAGTTATTTTAGAAGCAGAACCTGACATTATTTTTGTAGCAGCAGGCATACAGGAAGATTTTATAAACCGCTTCAGCGAGTTAGGAGTCCAAATTGCTGTTTTAGATGCAGAAAATGTGGAGCAGGTCCTGGAGAACATAGAATTGGCAGGAAAGATAGCCAACCGGAATACAGAAGCGAAGGAATTAAAGGAAGAACTGCAAGACAGGATCCAAACGGTAAAAGAGAAAATTGCTGCTACGGATACAACCCCTTCAGTATTTTTTGAAGTTTGGGACGATCCCTTAATGACTGCCGGTCCAGGTTCTTTTATCCACGATCTCATCGAACTGGCCGGAGGGAAAAATATTGCTGAGGATCTGCCGGAACGGTTTGCTGAGTTTAGCAAAGAATTGTTATTGGAGCGGGATCCAGATATTTATCTGCTAAACAATCATACTCACACACCTGAAGAAGTGAAAACAAGACCTGGCTATGCTCAACTGAAAGCTGTTCAATCCGGCCTGGTTTATTCCATTGAGGATGACCTGGTCACTTTACCGGGACCTAGGATTGTTGATGGTTTGGAACAGATGGCTCAAATAATTCATCCTGAGTTATTTGAATAAAACAGCAAAACTCAAAGTGCCCTCTGATGATTTTAGTCAGAGGGCACTTTACTTAATCCCAATATCCTTCATGAACAGCTACAATTTCCTTTTCCATTTCAGCATCAGCGATGGGACCTACAACAATAATTTCCTTTTGACCTCCGGCAAAGATTGTACGGCATGGCACATCAAAGGTAGGGTTTTGGGGATGACTGCCGGTTAATTCTAA
>DUOV01000133.1 GCA_012838615.1 Clostridia bacterium
GAAATTTTGGGTAGTATTAGAGTAGACCATCGGTAAACACTCCTTCTTGGTTTGCTCGTCACTTACCAATTTCGGAGTTACCGATGGTTTTTCCTTTTTACTTTTGCGAACTTAATTGTACTTTATCTTCTAACGTACCTCCACCCTAACTATTAGTAAAAA
This sequence comes from Clostridia bacterium, assembly GCA_012838615.1. Taxonomy (GTDB): domain Bacteria; phylum Bacillota; class DUOV01; order DUOV01; family Zhaonellaceae; genus DUOV01. The sequence goes on from DUOV01000133.1 coordinate 163, forward strand.
ACCTGTTTTCCTAATTATTTAATTTTCCCCGGCTGCCATTTCCTGTTTCTTCTGGCAATCCTCAGAAAGTTTCCGTATAATAGCATAGTCCATACTGTCTAAGAGAGCATGCCAACTGGCTTCTATAATATTAGTTGAAACCCCGATGGTATTCCAAGTGCTGGTGGCATCTTTCGATTCAATAAGCACCCGGACTTTAGCTGCAGTAGCATCCTTACCGTCCAGAACCCGAACTTTGTAGTCAGTCAGGTGCATTTCCCCGATCACAGGGTAAAACTCTCCCAAAGCTTTACGTAGGGCATTATCCAAGGCGTTGACAGGACCGTCTCCTTCTGCTGCTGTATGCACAATTTTATCTCCTACCCTGAGTTTGATCATAGCTTCTGAAACTATCTCCTGTGCTCCCCGCTTTTCTACCAGTACTTTAAAAGATTCCAAATGGAAACCAGGCAGGTACTCATTCATAGCCCGACGCAACAATAATTCTAAGGAAGCTTCAGCACCTTCAAACTGATAACCTTCATATTCTAACTTTTTAATTTCCTGAACAATTTGCTTCATTTTAGCTTTATCGTTTAAAAATTCCAAACCTAACTCCCGGGCTTTGTATTCTAAGTTGCTGGCTCCGGACAGCTCAGAAACAAGAACCCTTCTCTTATTGCCTACCCATTCAGGACTCATATGCTCATAAGTCTTGGGGTTTTTCAATACTGCGCTTACATGAATACCACCTTTATGGGCAAAGGCACTTTGGCCTACAAAAGGTTGGTTGTTAGGCTGAACTACATTGGCAATTTCACTTACGTAATGGGAAACTTCAGTTAAGAGCTTTAGTTGGTTCTCTTCCAGGCATTTTAAACCAAGCTTTAATTGTAAGTTGGGAATAACTGAGCAAAGGTTAGCATTGCCACACCGTTCACCTAAACCATTAATAGTACCTTGCATAAGCACCGCTCCAGATTGGACGGCTGCAATACTATTGGCCACAGCCAAATCACCGTCATTATGACAATGAATACCAAGAGGGACTGTCAGGTAGGGTGTGATCTTTTGTATGATGTCAACTATCTCATGGGGAAGTGAGCCACCATTAGTATCACAAAGAGTTAACCATTTAGCCCCTGCTTTTTGGGCAGCTAACAAAGTTTGTAAGGCATATTCCGGATTAGCTTTGTAACCGTCAAAGAAATGTTCTGCATCATAGATAACTTCTATTCCCCGTTCTGTCAAAAATCCAATACTGTCTTCGATCATGGCCAAGTTTTCTTCCAAAGGTACCTTTAAAGCTTCCTGAACATGCAAATCCCAGGTTTTGCCAAAAATAGCTGCAACTTGCACCCCAGCTTCCAAAAGGGCATTTAAGTTTGGATCGTCTTCTGCTTTAAGACCTGCCCTGCGGGTGCTCCCAAAGGCTGACACCTTGGCATTTTTCAATCCTAAGTCTTTAACCTTTTCAAAATACTCCAGATCCTTGGGATTAGATCCGGGCCAGCCCCCTTCGATATAATCGATGCCAAGACGATCAAGTTTTTTAGTAATATTTAATTTATCGTTAACAGAGAAGCTTATGCCTTCTCCCTGCGAACCATCTCGTAGGGTAGTATCATAAAGGAATACTTGTTTCATGTTAACCGTCTCCTAACTCCTGACACACCAGATCTCCCATTTCTCTGGTGCCAACCAGTATTTTCCCTTCTTCCATAATATCTGGAGTCCGATAACCTTTTGCTAATACTTTATTAACAGCTTCCTGAATTTCTCTGGCCCCATCCAATTCTTTAAAAGAATATTCCAGCATCATGGCAGCGGATAAAATAGTAGCTAAAGGATTAGCTTTATCTTGACCTGCAATATCCGGAGCTGAACCATGGGAAGGCTCATATAAGGCTACTTTTCCTCCTATGCTGGCCGAAGGAAGCATACCAATAGAACCGGTAAGCATAGAAGCTTGATCTGTTAAAATGTCACCAAACATATTCTCAGTAACAATTACATCAAACTGAGTTGGCCGACGTACTAATTGCATGGCTGCGTTATCAACATACATATGCTCCAACTCTACGTCAGGATAATCTTGGTGAACTTGTTTAGTAACTTCTCTCCAAAGCCTTGAACTTTCTAAAACGTTAGCTTTATCAACGGAGGTAACTTTCTTACGTCGGTTTCTGGCTACTTCAAAAGCAAGTCTTGTAATCCGCTCTATTTCTGAGGTACTGTAAATTAAGGTATCAATAGCCACTTCTTCACCGGTTTCCTTCTTCTCCCGCTTTTTCTCTCCAAAATAGAGTCCGCCGGTTAGCTCACGAATAGTTACTATATCAGTACCTAATATCACTTCCCTCTTTAAAGTCGAAGCGTCAACTAAAGGTTCATATAAAATGGAAGGACGAATATTAGCATAAAGTCCTAACTTTTTTCTTAAAGGAAGTAGAGCTGCAGCTTCCGGCCTTTGGGCCACGGGCAGATTATCCCACTTAGGACCCCCTACGGCACCGAGTAAAATTGCATCACTATTTTCACAAAGTTCTATGGTTTCATCTGGTAAAGGTGTGCCAGTAGCGTCAACTGCTGCACCACCAATCAAACCTTCCGTATAAGAAAAATCCAAGTTATACTTTCTTCCAACTATATCTAAAACCCGGATTGCTTGGGGAACTATTTCAACCCCAATACCATCTCCCGGCAAAACTGCGATTCTAGGCATTACCCTTCACCTTCTTTGCAACATAGTTCATTAGTCCACCAGCCTCAATCAATTCCTGCATAAACGACGGGAAGGGCTGGGCCTGAAAAATTTCACCAGTAGTCAAATTTTTGATTTGCCCACTTTCGGTATCTATAGCCACTTGGTGCCCGGCCTCAACCCTTTCTGCTGCTTCCGGGGATTCAAAAATCGGAAGACCAATGTTGATTGAGTTACGGTAAAAAATTCGGGCAAAAGAATGGGCTATAACAGCAGCTACCCCACTAGCCTTAATGGCAATAGGCGCATGTTCTCTGGAACTGCCGCAACCAAAGTTTTTACCTGCAACGATGATGTCTCCCGGTTGAACTTTAGAACTAAATGACGGATCTGCATCTTCCATACAGTGTCTAGCCAGTTCTTCCGGAGAAGAAGTGTTTAGATATCTAGCCGGTATGATTACATCTGTATCTACATCATTACCAAATTTCCATGTTTTTCCTTCCAACTTCATCTATTTCACCTCCCAGGGGGCTGCAATCCGGCCTAAGACAGCACTAGCTGCCGCAACTGCAGGACTAGCTAAATATACTTCACTTTCCGGATGTCCCATGCGACCAACGAAATTCCTGTTGGTAGTAGAAAGAGCACGCTCCCCTTTAGCTAAAATACCCATGTGGCCACCTAAACAAGGCCCGCAAGTTGGTGTGCTGATAGCTGCTCCCGCATCAAGAAAGATATCAAAAAGTCCTTCATGCATAGCTTGGCGATATATCTCTTGAGTACCAGGGATGACTATTAAACGAATTTCCTTATGAACCTTATGACCTTTTAAGATACTTGCTGCCACTCTTAAATCTTCCATCCTCCCATTAGTGCACGATCCGATTACAACCTGATCAATGGTGACATTCCCCACTTGGCTGATAGGTTTTGTATTTTCCGGCAAATGGGGAAAAGCTACCTGAGGTTCAATTTTGGAACAATCATATTCAATAACTTGGGCATACTTGGCATCAGCATCGCTCTGGAAGACTTTCCACGTCCGCTTAGCTCTGTTTTTAACATAAGCTTCCGTTATCTCATCAAAATGGATAATCCCGTTTTTACCCCCTGCTTCAATAGCCATATTACACATGGTAAAGCGATTATCCATAGATAAGCCGGAAATAGCTTCACCGGTAAACTCCATAGCCATGTAGCGAGCGCCATCCACTCCTATATCACCGATGGTGTGCAGAATAAGGTCTTTTCCGCCTACGTAAGGCTGTAATTTGCCATAGTAGACGAATTTTATTGATTCCGGCACCTTAAACCAAGCTTCTCCTGTAGCCATGCCGGCTGCCATATCAGTACTGCCCACACCTGTAGCAAAAGCTCCTAAAGCACCATAAGTACAGGTATGAGAATCAGCGCCTATCACAACATCTCCCGGAACTACAATACCTTGTTCTGGAAGAAGACAGTGTTCTACGCCCATCTGGCCAACATCAAAATAATTAGTTAAATCCTGTTCTCTGGCAAATTCTCTTAGCATTTTGGCCTGCTCGGCAGATTTAATATCTTTATTGGGTGTAAAGTGATCGGGAACTAAACAAACCCGTTCCTTATCAAATACTTTTTCTAAGCCCAGTTTCTTAAACTCTTTAATGGCTACCGGTGCAGTTATATCATTGCCTAAGACAATATCCAGCTTGGCATTAATCAGTTGACCAGGTTCCACTTTTTCTAAGCCGGCATGTTCAGCCAGAATTTTTTCAGTTATGGTCATTCCCATTGTTGTGTTCCTCCTTGTATTATCCTTGGGTCAGTCCCTAGTCCCCAGTAACTGGCGACTGGGGACTTTACTAACGACTAAGCTCATATTCTACTTTATTTATAGCGTTAATGTAGGCTTTGGCACTTGCTTCGATAATATCAGTACTTAAGCCCCGACCAAGGTAAGTTTTACCTTCAAAATCAACCTTAACAGTAACTTCACCCATAGCGTCTTTACCGCCGGTAATAGCATTTAAGTTGTAATAACTTAAAGACACTCCTAATTGGCTGATTTTATCAATAGCTTTAAAAACTGCATCAACGGGCCCGTCTCCACAAGCAGCTTCTTCAACTACTTCATCGCCGATTTTTAAACCGATAGTGGCTGTAGGCACTACCCGGCTACCGCTGAATAAGTGGAGGGAATCAAAAACATATTTTTCCGGTAAAGCTCTTGTTTCATCTTCCACGATAGCTTCTAGGTCTTTGTCGGTAATTTCTTTTTTCCGGTCAGCTAAGTTTTTAAACCGGATAAAAGCTTTTACTAATTCTTCTTCAGTAAGTTCAAAGCCTAATTCCTCCAGCCGCTGCCTGAAAGCATGACGGCCCGAATGTTTGCCCAGTACAATATTGTTTTGGATAATACCCAGCTTCGCCGGATCCATGATTTCGTAAGTAGTTCTTTCTTTTAGCACACCGTCTTGGTGAATCCCTGACTCGTGGGCAAAAGCATTTTTTCCTACAATAGCCTTATTGTATTGAACAGGCATACCTGTTAAAGAGCTGACTAAGCGGCTGGTACGGTATATTTCTTCCGTGTTGATGCTAACCTCCCGGCCGTAATAATCTTTACGGGTCAGAAGAGCCATCACAACCTCTTCCAATGCCGTATTGCCTGCTCTTTCACCAATCCCGTTGACGGCACATTCTATCTGCTCAGCACCGTTTTCAACAGCTGCCAGAGAATTGGCTACTGCCATACCTAAATCGTTATGGCAATGGACACTAAGAATAGCTTTATCCATATTGGGGACACCTGTTTTGATAGCTCTGATAAATTCACCAAACTCTTTTGGGGTAGCGTAGCCTACCGTATCAGGTATGTTGATAACTGTTGCCCCGGCATTTATAGCTGTTTCTACAACCTTGAGCATAAAGTCTATATCGGTGCGCGAACCATCTTCCGGTGAAAATTCTATATCAGAGGTAAACTGTTTTGCGTACCGTATACCTTTGTCTATGGCTGCCAGCACCTGTTCCCTGGTTTTCTTCAATTTATATTTCATATGAATATCAGAAGTAGCAATAAAAGTGTGAATACGGGGTTTTTCAGCATACCTCAAGGCTTCCCAAGCCCGGTCAATGTCTTTTTCGTTAATCCGAGCCAAAGCTGCAATAGTCGGCCCTTTAATCTTTTGAGCAATAGCAGCTACAGCTTCAAAATCACCAGGGGAGGCAATTGGAAAACCCGCTTCAATTACATCGACTCCTAGCTTGGCCAGCTGTCCTGCAATTTCCAGTTTTTCTTGAATGTTTAAACTGACGCCGGGGGATTGTTCCCCATCCCGTAGTGTAGTATCAAAAATATAGACTCTGTTCACGATTACTTCTCTCCCCCCGGGTAATAAATCATCTCATCCAGAGCCCCATTGTTGGGAACTACAGGATAAACTAATTCTTCATCGCTTATACAGCAATCAATTAAGGTAAGCTTGCCGTTAGATAAGGCTTCAATTAAAACTGGTTCCACATCCTCAGGCTTTTCAATACGCAAGCCTACAGCACCTGGATAAGAAGTTGCCAACTTTACAAAATCCGGATTACCGGTAAAGCATACACCAGAATATCTTTTACCGCTGTTAAAGTACTGCAATTGTTTAACCAAGCATAAGTGAGAATTGTTAAGCAGCAATATTTTTAAGGGAAGTTTTTGCTCTGTTGCTGTACCTAACTCACCCATATTCATTTGGAAACTTCCATCACCTGTTACAGCTACTACTAGGGAGTCTGGAGAAGCTAATTGAGCTCCTACTGCCGCCGGCAATCCGTAACCCATAGTGCCTAATCCCCCAGAGGTAATAAAACTCCTTGGTTTAGTAAAGTTATAGTATTGGGCAGTCCACATTTGATGTTGACCTACGTCAGTAGTTACAATGGCCTTACCTTTGGTCAACTCTCCCAGCTTTTGAAGTATATATTGAGGGCGAAGACTGCTTTGATTATCACCATAAGCAAGGGGATGAGATTTTTTCCAAGCCCTAATTTGCTCCAGCCATGCATCATTTCGCCTAGGATTTATTCTTTTTAGCAATTCATTTAAAACAAATTTCACATCACCCACGATAGGTAAATCTGCTGCCACATTTTTACCTATTTCAGCCGGATCTATATCGATGTGAACCACTTTGGCCTGAGGAGCAAATTTATTGACTGCACTTGTTACCCGATCATCAAAACGCATTCCTATACCTATAAGAAGATCACAATTCTGAACGGCATAATTGGCATATGGTGTGCCATGTAAGCCCAGCATACCTAAAGAAAGAGGATGGTCTTCAGGAAAAGAGCCTAAACCCATTAAAGTAGTAGTAACCGGAGCATTCACCTTTTCAGCCAATTCTTTCAAATCCTCCCAAGCGTTTGAGGAGATGACTCCACCGCCGGAGCAAATCAAAGGCCTCTCGGCTTGGGCTAAAAGGCCAGCCAGATTTTTAATCTGGGCCGGATGTCCTTTATAAGTCGGTTTATATCCTTGTAGTTCAACCTTTGCTACCGGCCTATAATCAAAAACTTTTCCCGCCACATTTTTAGGTAAATCGATGAGTACAGGTCCCGGCCGGCCTGTACTGGCTATATGAAAAGCTTCCTTTATTATTACTGGTAAATCATCAACATTTTTAACCAGGTAATTGTGTTTAGTAATGGGCATGGTAATACCGGTTATATCAACTTCCTGAAAAGCATCAGTTCCAACCATATCTGTGCTGACCTGGCCGGTAATGGCAACTACAGGAATTGAATCCATATAAGCAGTTGCCAAGCCGGTCACCAGATTAGTCGCCCCTGGCCCCGAAGTAGCTATACAGACGCCAGGTTTTCCTGTTACCCTAGCATACCCACTAGCCGCATGAACAGCAGCCTGCTCCTGTCTGACCAGAACATGAGTTATTTTACTTGACTCTAGTAGGGCATCATAAAGGGCTAATACGGATCCTCCGGGATAACCAAATATATATTTAACATTTTCTTCTTCCAGAAACTTAATTAACGCTTGTGCGCCTGTGAGCCTCACCTTCTTCTAACCTCCATTCAAAATGGCATTTACAGGGCTTCCTGATTCCTGCCGTTTTTGCTTTTTGCACCTCTGGCCATAGCAATTTTTCCCGTTCTAACAACTTCCTTGATACCGAAAGGACGAAGTGCACTTTCTATAGCATTAATTTTGCCTTCATCTCCCGTAGCCTCAATGATTAAGCTATTACGACCAATATCTACAATCCTGGCCCGGAAAATCTCAACTATTTGCATAATCTCTCCTCTGATGGCCGGATCAGCATTAACCTTGATTAAAATCATTTCCCTATCCACATGTTCATCGTTAGTAATATCGGTAAGTTTAATTACCTCAATGAGCTTATATAACTGTTTACCAACTTGTTCGATAACCCGATCGTCACCTTCAACTACAATAGTCATCCTGGAGATAGCAGGATTTTCTGTTCTGCCTACGGCAAGGCTTTCAATATTGTACCCCCGCCTTGCAAAGAGTCCGGCAATCCGGGTTAAGACCCCCGGCTTGTTTTCAACAAGGACAGTTAACGTATGCTTCACTTCTCCCTACCTCCCTAAAATATTATTGATGGATGCACCAGCGGGAACCATGGGAAATACATTTTCTGTATCATCCACATGAAAATCGAGAATATAACAACTGGGTGAAGCAACAGCTTCTTCAAGAGCCGGACGTACGTCTTCCGGTCTTGTAATGCGCAATCCCTTAAGTCCGTAAGCTTCCGCCAACTTTACAAAATCGGGCTGACCGGACATATTAGTGTGGGAGTACCTTTCTTCAAAGAATAACTCCTGCCACTGACGAACCATACCTAGATTATGATTATTTAAAATAGCTACATTAATAGGCAGTTTATTTTGGGCAATCGTAGCAAACTCCTGTGAATTCATTTGGATACTTCCGTCACCGGCAATATTAAACACTATTTTATCAGGATGAGCTATTTGCACGCCCATGGCAGCCGGTAAGCCAAATCCCATAGTACCGAGGCCTCCGGAAGAAATAAACCTTCGAGGCTCAGACAAAGCGTAATATTGAGCAGTCCACATCTGATGTTGACCCACCTCGGTACAGATAAAAGCTTCGCCTTTAGTGACTTCATAAATCTGTTGAATTACAAATTGAGGTTTAATAAGCCGATCAGATTTTTCATAGCGTAAAGGAAACTCTTTTTTCCAACCTGCAATTTTTTCCAGCCAAGGTTTAAGATCCGGCTTAACACTTTTAGCTTTAAGAACTTTTAAAAGTTCCCTTAAAACTTGCTTTACATCGCCGGCTATAGGAATATGGGCATATACATTTTTGCCCAGCTCAGCTGGGTCAATATCAATATGAATTACCGTAGCGTTTTTAGCAAAAGTAGACAAATCCCCAGTAACTCTGTCGTCAAACCGCACCCCGATGCCTATAACCAAATCGGCTTCCCACATGGCATAATTAGCACTTACCGTGCCGTGCATACCTACCATACCTAAACACAACTCATCATTGTCAGTAAAGGCACCTTTGCCCATTAAGCTATAGGTCACAGGAAAACTTAACATTTGGGCTAAACTGGTAACCTCCTCAGCAGCTCCGGAAGCAACAGCTCCCCCACCTACAAAGATAAGAGGTTGTTTAGCCTCCAACATGGCTTGAGCAGCTTTACCTATCTGGGTAGCATTTATTACATTATTAATCCGGTAACCTTGCAAATCCAGCTCAGGTGGATAATTAAAAGACGCCTTCTTAGTAGTTATGTCCTTTGGTATATCAATTAAAACAGGGCCCGGACGGCCGGTAGTGGCTATATGGAAAGCCTCATGGACTACTCGGGCCAAATCCTTAACGTCTTTAACCAGGTAGCTGTATTTAGTTATAGGTGTAGTAATACCTGTAATATCTGCCTCCTGAAATGAATCCCGACCTAAAGCAGCTAAAGCTACCTGTCCTGTAATAGCCACTAAAGGGATCGAATCCATATAGGCATTGGCGATACCTGTTACCAGGTTCGTTGCTCCTGGGCCTGAGGTTGCAATGCAAACACCGGGTTTCCCTGTGGAACGTGCATAACCATCGGCTGCGTGAACTGCGCCTTGCTCATGTCTTGTTAAAATGTGAGTAATATTCTTATTTTTATATAAGGCATCGTAAATTGGGAGTACTGCACCCCCCGGATAACCAAATATAACCTTAACTCCTTCAGCTTCTAGTGCTTTGAGCAGAATTTCTGCTCCGGTAAATTCATTGGTATGGAGTTCTTGGCTCACCTCATGCAACATTTTTTCCCTTTGTTTAAGTGGTAAACTTGTCATTAAAAATCGCCCCCGTACTTGCCGAAGTAACTAATCTCGCGTATCTGGCTAAATATCCTTTAGTAATCTTTGGTTCAGGCTTACGCCAACGTTTTTTCCTCTTTTCCAGTTCATCAACTTCCACTAAAATATCTAACTTATTATTTGGAATATCTATGCTAATCAAATCCCCATCTTGGACTAAACTTATAGGTCCTCCTTCCGCTGCTTCAGGAGAAATATGGCCGATGGAGGCCCCCCTAGTTGCTCCCGAGAAACGACCATCAGTAATAAGTGCTACTGACTCGCCAAGCCCCATACCTGATACAGCAGCAGTAGGTGTGAGCATCTCTCTCATGCCAGGACCTCCTTTTGGTCCCTCATAGCGGATAACAATAACATCCCCCGGTTTAATCTTTAACCCCATAATAGCTTCTACGGCTTCTTCTTCTGATTCAAAAACCCGAGCCGGACCTGTATGAACCATCATTTCAGGTGCAACAGCACCTTTTTTCACTACTGCACCTTCCGGTGCCAAAGAACCCCAAAGAACAGCCAAGCCACCGTCAGGGCTGTAAGGATCTTCTACCGGGCGAATGATCTTTCTGTCCTTTACTTTAGCCCCAGCCAAATTATCATTCCATTGTTTGGTAGTTACTGTTAGTGAATTAGTGTTGATCAAGTTTAATTTAGATAACTCAAGGACTACAGCCGGGATACCTCCAGCCATATCTAAATCATCAATAAAATGATTACCCGCCGGAGCAAGTTTGCATAAATGAGGTGTTTTTTTCGAGATCCGGTTGAAATCCTCAAAACCTATTTTTACTCCTGCTTCATGGGCAATAGCAGGTAAATGTAAAGCTGTATTAGTTGAGCAGCCTAGAGCCATATCTACTGCTATGGCATTTTCAAAAGCTTCCTTAGTCATAATATCTAAGGGTCGGATATTCTTTTCTAGTAAGGCCATAATTTGCATTCCGGCCCTTTTAGCCAGCCTAATACGATTGGCGTTAACTGCCGGGATAGTTCCATTACCAGGAAGGCCCATACCCAGCACTTCAGTTAAGCAGTTCATAGAATTGGCCGTAAACATCCCCGAGCAGGAACCACAACCGGGGCAAGCACATTCTTCAAGTTCCTGTAATCCTTCTTCAGTCATTTTACCTGCCCCTACTGAGCCTACCCCTTCAAACATGTCAGTAAGGCTCACTTTCTTACCTTGGTGAATACCTGGTAGCATAGGACCGCCGCTGATAAAAATAGAAGGTAAGTTTAGGCGAGCAGCGGCCATCAGCATACCTGGAACTACTTTGTCACAGTTTGGTATAAAGACTAACGCATCAAAAGGATGGGCTGTAGCCATGATTTCTATGGAATCGGCAATTAATTCCCTACTGGCTAAGGAATATTTCATCCCAGCATGATTCATGGCAATTCCATCGCACACAGCAATAGCTGGGAACTCAAGAGGAGTTCCTCCAGCCATCCGGATTCCGGCTTTTACTGCCTGAGCAATCTGATCTAAGTGTAAGTGGCCAGGTACAACTTCATTTTGAGCGTTAACAACTCCTATGATTGGCCTGGATAACTCTTCGTCTGTAAGTCCTAATGCTTTAAACAAAGAACGATGAGGTGCTTTTTCAACCCCTTGTTTCATTTGTAGGCTGCGCATGCTGTCACTCCTAACTATTTTTGATCAGGGGACCGTTAACTTTAGTGAGTTCCCGATAAGCTTTGATCAAATCATTAGTCATCGGTCCTGGCTGTCCGTTTCCGATTTGTCTGCCGTCTACACTTACGACAGGAATCAGTTCGGCAGCAGTACCAGTTAAGAAACACTCATCAGCTACATATACGTCCAGTCTGTTAAACAATTTTTCCTGAACATCTATACCCTTTTCCCTGGCTAGTTCCATAACGGTGTTACGGGTTATACCTTCCAACAAACCTACGAAAGGTGGAGGTGTGATAAGTACTCCGTTTTTAACAATGAAAACATTGTCACCCGTAGCTTCTGTTACATACCCTTCGTTATTTAAAAGAAGGGCTTCCGGTACTCCGCTTAAAATGGCTTCCATTTTGGCCATAATATTGTTTAAGTAGTTTAAGGATTTAACTCGCGGGTTAATAGCCTCCGGATTATTTCGTCTTGTTGGTACAGTAACTATTGACATACCTTTTTGGTATAATTCCTCCGGATACAATTGAATACCGGAGGCAATACAAAATACTGAAGCTTTAGGACACTTCCGCGGGTCAAGGCCTAAATCACCCTTGCCTCTAGTAACAACTAAACGAATATAGGCATTATCTAAATTATTTCTACGGCAAGTCTCGATAACAACTTCCGTCATTTCCTCTTTAGTTAAACCAATGTTTAGTTGAATGACATGGGCCGATTCATATAAACGGTCAATATGTTCTTTAAGTTTAAAAACCCGTCCATGATAAGCTCTAATTCCTTCAAAAACACCATCACCATAAAGCACACCATGGTCAAAAACTGAGACAACAGCTTCTTCCTCTTTAACAAATCTACCGTCCAAGTAAATAATTAAACTCATAACGATACCTCCTATAATTAATTGAATTATGAATTTTGTATTAAAACTCAGAGTAGTGAGTTACAATTTTAAATTAGCTAAACTAAGCTTTAGTATAACTGTTAATTGTAAAAATTATATAAAGGGTAAAGTAATAACCAGCTTAGTGAAAATATTAGAAAACTAAGTTTGCACCAAGTCCTTTAGACGAAAGCTGACTACTTAGTTTATTTTTAAAATCGGAAAACTTATACTTTCTGATTCTATAAAAATACCCTGCGATAAGTTCTGATGAGGAGAACCTATCCGCAGAGCCTTTTATACTCACGGTGTAACAAATACCTAGCTACTTTTTAATAAAAATAGCCGTATTTGTCTGTACCGCTTGGACCAGACAGCGTAGCTGAGTCGTTAGTCCTTAGTCGTTAGTCGTTAGTAAAAGCCTATGTAGCTGCTTTAAATACTAAAGACTAATGACTGGTTTCTAATGACACCGCAGGCACCCGGAACCCTAGGTACACTTCCCTCATAAAATTTTATTTGAATCCTAATACTAAAAAAACCTCTGTCCTTGGCAAAGTATGCCAGGGACGAGAGGTATTCTCGCGGTACCACCCTGATTGTCATATATATGACCACTTAATTCAGCGTCTATCAACGCCTGTGCAGTAACGGACACTTCCGGCTTTACTTACTAATCTTTCAGCAAAGCAGCTGAGGAGGGATACCAAAACTTTTTAAGGTACCGGCTTTCAGCTAACCCGGCTCTCTGTAACCTTAGAATTAAAGCTTTGACTTGTCTCCTGTCATAGCTTGTTGTGGCGAAAATTTTTTTTTATTAACTTGTAGTATAGTATGGGGTTTTATGCATGTCAAGAAAAAATATTTGTTTTGATAAAAATTATATGTTCAATTAATTAACACCCAGAACAGCAGCTGCAGTTTCCCCCGCTACAGCCAGAAGAGCCTCTACTTGAACCACCAGGCTTGGAATATAGGAAACCAGTAAATAACTGCCTGACACTCTGGCTCCCACATTCAGAACAACGAGCTTCATGCTTTTTGCTCAAGCTTATGAACAGGGTAAATCTATTGCCACAATCCTCACAAACATAATCATAAGTAGGCATTTACATCAGCTCCCCTTTAATCTAACTATCTTATTATTTAACTTACAGTTCTTACAGTTTTTAACGTAGTCATTTCTTCCTCATTAATAACATCACTTATTAAAACCCTTAGGTTTTCAGCCAACTTTATTTCATAAGGTTCTTTTACCAGCCTGTCCTGTTGAAATAAAATACGTACAGTAGGACGAGTTGATAATCCCTTGGGGGTATCGACAACTATTCCTATTTCCCCTGTATTTAATCTTACCACAGTACCAACAGGATAAGCTGCAATATGACTTAGAAAAACTTTTACCAATTCATAATCAAACAGCCTGCCACCGGAACCAGCCAGCAACTCGTATGCTTCATTAGGTAAAAAACCTTTTCTATAAATCCGATCAGCCGTTAAGGCATCAAACATATCAGCCATACCCACAATCTGGGAAAAGGGATGTATATCTGACCCTTTTAAGCCTTGAGGATAACCTGTCCCGTCAAATCTTTCATGATGCTCATAAATAATCCGTTTAGATAAGGCACTTATTTGAGGGTGTTTTTCTACAATGCTGAGCCCGAATTCAGAATGGCGCTTAATAACCTTATACTCTCCCGGTGTCAAAGCACTCGGTTTATTTAATATTTCCCCCGGAATAAAGACTTTTCCAACATCGTGTAAAATAGCACCTATACCTAAATGGTAAAGGGAGCTTTCACTTAATCCCATGGCAACACCAGTTAAGATTGATAAAACCGCAACATTGACCGAATGGGCAAAAGTATAAGAATCTGTTGAGCGGATATCCATTAGATTAACCATAAGTGATTTGTTGCTTAGGATATCTCTGATAATATTCTGAATAGTTTTGGCGAGTTTTTTGCTATGTACAATAATAAAACGTCCAGAATTAGCTTCCCGCTTAATAGTATTCAACATATCCTTAACCGTTTTAACAGCTTCTATACGTGTCTTTTCCGAGATAACATCTTCAACTTCCACATCAGGCAAAAGAGAATCTTCAACATAAATAGATGTTATGTTAAATTTTTCCAGTTGATAAATATAGCGTTTTTTTATTATGCTACCTGAGCCCAAGAGTACAAATCCGTCATCACTATAAACAGTTCTAGCAACAACCATGCCCGGTTGTAAATACTTAACAGGTATTTTTCGCACTATTAGACCTCTCTATTCACTCTTTAGTCAAAATCTGCCTTTTTACTCTCTTTGTATAAATTCTAACAAAGTCCTTGTCAAAATGAAAGCAAGATAAAATAAAAAGCAGCTATCCTGAGAAGATTAGCCACTTAAGATTTTATAGCTGGCGAATTTTCAAAAACGCAAAGATATAAATCCTTTAGCAACAAAAAAGAGACGCTATTTTGCGCCCCTGATACAACTAATTTACAGAAACAACTTCTTTTATTTCAGGAATTTCTTCCTTTACAACACGCTCAACACCGTTTTTTAAGGTTAAAAGGGCCATGGGACAACTGCCGCAAGCACCTTGTAGTCTAACTTTTACTACGTTATCTTCTGTAACTTCTACTAATTCCACATCGCCGCCATCAGCTTGAAGGCTTGGTCGAATTTTGTTTAAAGCTGCCTCTACTCTTTCTTTCATAATATTTTACCTCCTCCCTTACAATTATGGTTATTATACCACAGCAGAAAAATACTATGTGAAAAAATTTGTGTTTTTTAGTTATAATATTAGTCACAATATTTTTTTGTAGCTAGCCTATTAGCTTATCTTACGTTAGAATCTTAAATAGCATGAACTAGGAGCACTAAAATGAGAGAATTTCTAACGTTAAAAAATTTTTTCAGAACTTATAAATGGTATTATCTTTTTGGCATCTTAGGTTTAATTGCTGTAGATTTATTACAACTGCTACCTCCTCAGATCTTAGGGCAGCTAGCTGATTATTTACAGCAGGGAATCTTGACACCAAAAATAATTCGGACTTACGCTTTATGGCTAATCGGTATTTCAGTAATAATCGGCATCTTACGCTTTTCATGGCGCTATTTAGTGCAAAAAACAACCCGCTCTTTAGAGACTCATCTGCGGGACTTGCTTTACAGCCATCTCCAAACTTTAGAGCCAGCTTATTATAACCATCATCGGATCGGTGATTTAATGGCTCACGCTACTAATGATGTCAGCTCAGTCCGGACAGCTTTTGGACTGGGCTTGGTTATGATTATAGATTCGACTGTTTTAACGATAGCTACTGTAATTTTAATGCTTAAGACTATTGATACCCGATTAGTATTGTTATCTTTATTGCCTTTACCGCTGGTGGCCCTTGCAGCAACCTTATTCAGCCATCCTTTACATCAACGTTTTTTACAAGTCCAGGAAGCTTTCAGTCAACTAACCGAAAATGTCCAGGAAAACATTTCGGCTATGCGGGTGATAGTTTCTTATGCCCGTGAAAATTTTACAGCAGCAAGGTTTGAAAAAATAAACCGGCTCAATGCCCAAGTTAACATACATCAGGCTAAGCTTTCTAGCTTAATACATCCCTTAGTCAATTTCTTTGCTTCTTTAAGCTTTATTATTGTTTTAGGATATGGAGGAGTCCTCATTCTGCGCCAGGAAACTACCCTGGGAAGTTTTGTTAAGTTAAACAGCTATCTTTCTATGCTCACCTGGCCTATGATGGCTTTAGGCTGGGTTTTCAGCGTGATTCAAAGAGGGATTGCTTCTCAAGCTCGCATAAATTCTATTCTTAACACAGAACCTCAAATTAAAAATGCCCCTGACGCTATTAGTTTGCCCCACCCACAAGGAAGTATAACGATTAAAAATTTGACTTACTGTTATCCAGGTAGTTCAGAGCCTGCTTTAAAAGATCTCAATTTACTAATCAGGGCCGGCGAAACGCTAGGAATCGTAGGCCGAACAGGAAGTGGCAAATCTACTTTAGTTCGTTTATTGCTCAGGTTATACGAGCCACCGGAAAAAACCATCTTCCTGGATGGTCAAGATATATTAAAAATTAGATTAGAAGATTTAAGAGGTTCCTTTGGTTACGTACCTCAGGATGCTTACCTATTTTCAACTACCATTGAAGCGAACATTCTATTTGGTAGAAAAGCCAAAAACGATGAACTTAAACATGTTGTAGAGGTAAGCCAACTGGCCAAAGATTTACCTCAACTATCCCATGGATTAAAGACGGTAATAGGTGAGCGGGGAGTTACTTTGTCTGGGGGCCAAAAACAACGGGTTGCTATTGCCCGGGCTTTACTTAATCATCCGCCCCTTCTTATCTTTGATGATGCTTTATCGGCTGTGGACACTAAAACAGAAAAGGCCATTTTACAAGGATTAAGAAAAGAAACAGTTAACAAAACTACTATCATGATTTCCCATCGTATCTCTACTATACTTCACGCAGACAAAATTATTTATCTAGACAATGGTAGCATCCTTGAAGAAGGCACCCATCAAGAGCTTCTTGCCAAAAAAGGAGCTTATTTCGAGTTATACGAGAAACAACTTTTAGAAGAGGAACTAGAAGAAGCGGGAAAGGACTAGAAAATGAGCAACAAAAAATTCCAAGTAGAAATGGCAGAGGAGAAAGCTTTTGATTTCCATTTAATGAAGCGTCTTCTTGCTTATATTAAACCTTATATCTTTCAGATGGCTGTGACAATATTACTGCTTGTTTTAGTTACCCTGGCTGATTTAGCCAGACCTTATCTGATTAAATTAGCCATAGATAACCATCTGACTGCTTTTGCCAGTAATACAAGCAGTTTTAAAGAACATGCTGGTGCACTATTGAGGTTGGTCTTGTTCTACTTATTATTAATCGCAGCATCTTTTGGGCTAAACTATAGCCAGGCCCTACTTTTGGAAATTACTGGGCAACGCATAATTTACACGCTACGGAAACAAGTCTTCAACCACCTCTTAAAACTTGATATTGCTTTTTTTGATGCTAACCCGGTTGGAAGGCTGGTAACACGAGTTACTAACGATATTCAAAACCTGCAAGAGATGTATTCAGGTGTAATCATCACTTTATTTAAAGATTTTTTCTTGCTGGCTGGGATTATCATAGTTATGCTCAGACTCCATACGGTTCTGGCCCTTGTTTCTTTTGCCGTAATACCTTTAATTTTATTGGCTACAATTATTTATCAGCTTTATGCCCGCCAAGCTTTCCGAGCTATCAGGGCAAACCTGGCCCAAGTAAACTCTTTCTTACAAGAGCATTTGTCAGGTATGAGCATTATCCAAAGTTTTAATAAAGAGGATTTTAAATACGAAGAATTTAAAAAATATAACAGAAAACTTCACCAGGCTAATATGGATGAGCTTTTATCCTTTTCCACTTTCAGGCCATCTATGGATTTAATGTACGCTCTCGCCTTGGCTCTCCTTATCTGGTATGGTGGCGGAAAAGTAATCCAAGGCTCAGTATCTTTCGGCGTACTTTATGCTTTTATTAACTATATAGAACAATTTTTTCACCCTATTAATGATTTGACTGAAAAATATAGCATTTTACAATCAGCTATGGCCTCAGCCGAGCGGATTTTCAGTCTATTAGATACAAAACCTACCATAACTGAACCCGCTAGCCCCCAAATTTTACCGTCAATTAAGGGAAAAATAGAATTTGACCATGTTTGGTTTGCTTATCAGGGTGAAGATTGGGTTTTAAAAGATATTTCTTTTACCGTAGAACCGGGACAGACTTTTGCCTTAGTGGGAGCTACGGGAGCAGGCAAAACTTCAGTCATCAACTTGTTAAACAGGCTTTATGATGTGCAAAAAGGTGAAATACGTATCGATGGAATTCCCATTAAAGACATCCCTCTAACTGATTTACGTCGTTTCATCGGAGTCGTAATGCAAGATGTTTTTATCTTTGCCGGAGATGTTGCTGAAAATATCAGCTTAGGTAACCCGAAGCTTTCTTTAGACGATATCAAAAAAGCAGCTGAATATGTACACGCCAACCACTTTATTGAACGCCTCCCCAAGGGTTACAAAGAACCGGTAACCGAAAGAGGTGCCACTTTTTCTACCGGCGAACGGCAGCTTTTGGCTTTTGCCAGAGCTTTAGCTTATAACCCGGCCATTTTAGTTTTAGATGAAGCTACAGCCAATATAGATACGGAAACTGAACTACTAATTCAAGATGCATTAAAAAAATTAACAGCCCAAAGGACCACTTTAATCGTAGCTCACAGGCTGTCCACCATTCAACATGCCGACTGTATTTTAGTGTTTCACCATGGCCGTTTGGTGGAAGCCGGACCTCACCAAGAGCTGTTAGCCAAAAGAGGAAGGTACTACCAGCTTTACCGACTACAATACCAAGAAGTTGCGGAAGTTTAACCTTCCGCATTTTTTTGTCGATTTATTTAAGACTTTATAGAACTGTTAGATTTTCGTGTAATATTTTTTATCCCTTAACCTTTAGTCCAGCCGGTTTTCTTCAAACTTTCTTCAAAAATTTGTACTATACTGAGTTTACCTAGAACCAAGCATACTTGTGAAGGAGGGAATTTGTTTGAATCGTATTTTTAAGGAACCAAAACTTGCAATTTTTTGGACTGTAGTTAGGCTTTGGCTCGGTTATCAGTGGTTACAAGCAGGTCTTGGTAAAATCAGCAATCCGGCTTGGACCGGGGACAAAGCAGGTGCTGCCATTACCGGATTTCTGAACAACTCCCTTTCACTAGCGGCGGGAGACCACCCTGCAGTACAAAGCTGGTACGCCGCTTTTATAGAGCATCTTGCTCTGCCCAATGCTAAAATATTAACATATCTTGTAGCTTTCGGAGAATTTGCTGTCGGTCTTGGACTTATTGTAGGTTGTCTCACTACTTTTGCTTTACTAGGCGGAGCCTTTATGAATCTAAATTTTATGCTTGCCGGTACAACCAGTACTAACCCGATTCTTTATACTGTGGCCATACTTCTTTTAGTTGCCGGTCCCAATGCCTACCGTTATGGAGTTGATTACTTTTTACCTGATATAGTAGCTAAGCTTAAAGACCTAATAGATAAAGGAAAAGTTGGAGAAGTACAACCATAAATTTTATAAACTGCAGTCAGAGGCAAATGCTCCGCAAAACGGAGCATTTTATATTGCTAAAGTAAATTCTATCTTGGCTGTTTTGCAGTCGGCGGTACAGCGGGCTTGCCGTTAAACTCGTTTAGCTATTTCATTTTCTATGAAGTCTTTAGCAATGTACATGGCTCTTATAATAGGGGTAAATCGTTTATATTGGGTAGTTCTTTCAACATATTTACTTCGTGCTTTTTCAGTTTTGTTTATGATTGAAATTACGGGAGATAATGCTTTTTCTAAATCCGATTGAGTATATTGTCCCAGATTGCAATCATTTCCTATTAAATCCTTTGAAATATACAATGCCTTAATTCTGTTCTTTAAAAGAGAATGCTGTGATGTACCCTCTTCAAATTTTAATTTCATCTTTTCGCAATTACTAATAGCCGAAGATATGAGTTGTAACGCATCATCAAGTTCTTTTTGTGAATAGTATTGCATATGCTTCCCCTTTCCAAATTTCTATTTGTTACTCGTTATATAAATAACCTTTACTTCACATAAATCCGCTAACGTGCATTTTAGGAAGAATACGCACTAAGTTTATCTCCAATAATGGGCCAAATGTTTGTCGCTGCGGTACTGCTTTCTGCGGGCTGCCGCTCATTCGCTACTCACTTGCCAAAAAAGCTACAGGGCAAAAACCCTGGGGTAAACTGCAAGTGAACCCTTGCCCTGCTTAACGCTTTTTTGTTTAGTTAATGCTTATTTCAAATTTATAACCTACACCCCACACAGTATGAATATACTTTCTGTCAGGAGCTGCTTGACTTAACTTTTCTCTGAGGTTTTTTACGTGGGCATCTACCGTTCGTACATCCCCATAAAAGTCAAACCCCCATAACCATTCTAATAACTGTTCTCTGGTAAACACCCTCCCCGGTCTTTTAGCCAAGCAATATAATAATTCAAATTCTTTAGGGGTTAGGTTAACCAACTGATCACAACATATAACTTGCCTGGTTAAAGTGTTTATTTCCAAGTTATCAAATTTAAGACTTTCATCACTAATAATTGCGTCCCCTTCAACCCTCCTCAAGACAGCCTTAACCCTAGCAATCAATTCTTTGGGGCTGAAAGGTTTTGTAATATAATCATCTGCTCCAAGTTCAAAACCTGTTAACCTGTCTGCCTCTTCAGCCTTTGCAGTCAGCATGATAATCGGTACTTTACTGTTTTTTCTAATCTCTTTACATACGGACCACCCGTCGCCTTGAGGCATCATGACATCCAGTATTACTAAGTGGACTGCTTCATACTTTTCCAAAGCTTCTTGACCGGTAGATACTGCAAGAACTTGATACCCTTCTTTTTCTAGCGAAACCTTTACTAATTCCCTGGTTTTTTCCTCATCTTCAGCTAAGAGTACTTTTATTCCCATTTTTTCTTCTCCCCTAACTATTTAAAAACCCCTTGCTCAATTAATAGCAAGGGGACGATTTTATGTCAATATTGTCCTTGTTAAGTTAATATTCTTTTTATGTTGCAGTAGTTAAACTATCAAGCTCCAAGTTCATAGACCCGGTGCCATATCCATGTAAATCTAAAGTCACAAAGGTAAAGCCCAACTCTTTAATTTTAGACCAAATAACTTGGCGATTTGCTGCCACTAAGGGGATATTCTCCGGCTCAACCTCAATTCTAGCAATATTTCCATGATGTCTGACCCGAACCTGACCTTGGCAATACTGGCGAATTATCTCTTCTGCTTTTTCTACCTGGGCCAGCCTTTTTGGTGTAATATATAAACCGTAGGCTAAACGTGAGGAAAGACAAGCTGCACTAGGTTTCACCCATGTAGGTAAGCCCCATTCCTTGGAAATTTGCCTGATCTCTTCCTTGGTCAAGCCTACTTCCAGCAAAGGACTTCTTACTTTTTCCATCTCCTGAAGGCTTTTAAGCCCTGGTCTGTAATCCTGTAAATCGTCAGCGTTACTTCCTTCAATCAACCAGTTATAGCCACGGTTTTCGGCCCATTGGACAAGTACACTATAACGTTCTTTCTTGCAATAATAGC
The DNA here is from genome assembly GCA_012838615.1 of Clostridia bacterium. Classification (GTDB taxonomy): domain Bacteria; phylum Bacillota; class DUOV01; order DUOV01; family Zhaonellaceae; genus DUOV01. The sequence continues at coordinate 21,946 of DUOV01000133.1, forward strand.
AGCGGTCTGGGCCGTTTTTTCTAAAATCCTCATTATTAAGTTCACTAGCTTCCACAAAAACATGTTTTATACCAATCAAATCAGCCAAAGACAAAGACTCCTTTTTTTCCCACTCCGGAAATGTTTCGGAACAGGCTGTGAGAGCCAGGGCCTTATCTCCTAAGACACGATAAGCTGCCGCCGCTAAAAAAGTACTGTCTACCCCACCGGAAAATGCAATAACAACACTTTCTAGGTCTAACAGTAACTTATTTAAATTTTCTAATTTTTGTTTAAGAACATTATTTAGCATCTAATCCCAACCTTTTTATAAACCTATATACTCAGCGTAGATAGATTTAGCCATGTTTTCATCCTTAGCATTTTTTATAATGGCTCTGCCGTCCTTGAAAAGGCTTATTTCAATATTTTCTGCAGTAAATTTTAAAAGAAAAGGGTTGACTTTAACTGTACCTAAATTCTTTAGCTTCTCGGCCACAGCTTTTAAATCTACCTCTCCGGCATGAGCCGGTACAACTTGCACCGAATCCCGCCCACATAATTTAGCTGTATAGGAACCTTTCATACTTTCTAAAAACTCATATTGTTTTTGTCCGCAAGTAGGACATTCAGGATTTTTAGCTATTTCAACATAATCGGCAGAGTTATTCCAAATATCAATAACAAAGAGATTTTTTCTGACTTCCGGACTTCCAGTCAGTATTTTTAAGGCCTCTGTAGATTCGATGCAAGCTATGATGCCGGTAATCATACTTAACACTCCTGCTGAACTACAAGTAGGCATTGAGCCCGGAGGAGGAATATTGGGATTAAAGCAGCGAAAACAGGCCGTTTCCCCGGGTATGATGTTCATGGACATGCCATAACTCATTAATGCACCGCCATAAACCCAGGGTATTTGTAGTTTTTGACAAGCATCGTTTACTAAGAGCCTAGTCTCCATATTATCTGTTCCGTCAAGTACCAAGTCAATACCTTCCATAAGCTTTTCAATATTTCCCCCGTTAACATCACAAACTACAGGTTCTAAGGTTATATCTGAGTTAACTTTTTGTAAATGATTTACTGCTGCTACAGCCTTAGGTAAGTTTTCTTTAACATCTTGTTCATTATATATTACCTGTCGCTGGAGATTACTTAATTCAACATAATCCCGATCTACCAGGCGTAAAAAACCGACTCCTGCTCGACAAAGGTTATTGGCAATAACAGACCCAAGGGCCCCAGCCCCAACTATTAATACCCTGGCTTTACTAAGTTTTTCTTGGCCTTCTTCCCCTACACCTTTAAAGGCTATTTGCCTTGAATATCTTTCATTCCAGGCCACGCTTAACCCTCCCTGGGAATATCTCTGATCAAGTCTTTTATAACTTCACCGGCTATAATTAAGCCAGATACGGAAGGAACAAATGACACACTACCGGGAATCTGATTGCGGACGGTGCATTTTCTTGTTGTCCCTTTAGGACAAATACATCCTGTACCGCAACTATTATCATCTGTTTCAATTGGCTTAAGCGGCTGTTCTTTAGAATATACTACTTTAAGAGACTTAATCCCTCTATTTCTTAGTTCTTTGCGCATTACTTTAGCCAAAGGGCAGACAGAAGTCTCGTAGATGTCAGCTACCTCCAGCTGGGTGGGGTCCAACTTATTGCCCGCACCCATAGCACTTATAATGGGAATGCCGAGACGTTTGGCATTGACAATAATATCTATTTTGGCTGATACAGTATCAACGGCGTCAACAATATAATCATAGTCCTGACGAATTAGCTTTGCACCTGAATCAGGTGGGAGGTAAAATTCTTGATGAATTTCTACTTCCGCTTTAGGATTAATTTCGATAATCCTATCTCTCATTACTTCTACCTTAGGTTTGCCTACAGTTTTTCTGGTGGCGTGAAGCTGGCGGTTTAGATTGGTTAAGCAAATACAATCGTCATCAATGAGAACAAATTTGCCTACACCGCTACGTACTAAACCTTCAACAACAAAAGTACCTACTCCCCCGATGCCAAAAACTGCCACTTTACTAGTTTGTAGTTTATCTAAAGCCTTTTTACCTAGCAACAATTCTGTTCTGGAAAATGCATGAAGCATTATTATCACCTTTTAAATATAGTTCATTTATAGCTAAAGGTATTATACTTTAAAACTATTTAAACTTGAAGCAAGTTCTTTGGAAACAAAATAGACCACATGAAGGTTATTCAAACCTTTACAGGGTCTATTTTTCAGGCAATTTTAAGCTTTAATTTCTGCTTTCTTTCTTCTATATTCCTATTCTGTTATTTCTCCTCTGGCATATCGTTCATTAAGAATATTAAGAGCATTGTTTTCTACCGCTCGATAATTTTCTTTTCCCGAAAACTGGAGGTAGCGTATAAGGACAATAACTGCCAAAATAGTCAAGACTATAAGACAGATCATCATAAGCCATCCCCAGCCATAACCCATCATACCATACCTATAACCCATCAAAGAAATCAACTCCTATTATAAAGCTTCAATCCCAATCACCTTATAACCTACTTCATTAATCGCAGTTTTAAGCTCTTCATCTTTTACTTCACCAGTAGCTTCTAGGATAGCATACTTACCATCTAGGTTTACATCTACGTTAGTTACACCGTTAAATTCACTTAAGGCTTCTTTTACATGGTTAACACAATGTCCACAACTCATTCCTTCAATTAAGACTTTCTTTTTCATAGTTTTGCCCTCCTCATCTGTAAATATATATTTTTATACAACTGGCTTAAAATTTCTTAGTCTTAAAGCATTGGTCAGTACTGATACAGAACTTAAACTCATGGCGGCGGCTGCAATCATAGGGTTTAAAAGTGGTCCGCCGAACAGGTAAAGGATACCCATTGCCACAGGTATACCTAAGGTGTTATACCCAAAGGCCCAAAATAGATTTTCCTTGATATTTTTAATGGTGCTTTTACTCAGCTGGATAGCAATAGGTACATCCATTAAATCGCTACGCATCAGGACTATGTCTGCAGATTCCATGGCCACATCTGTGCCCGAGCCAATAGCTATACCAATATCAGCTTGGGCTAGAGCGGGAGCGTCGTTAATACCATCGCCAACCATAGCAACCTTCTTACCCTCATCCTGCAGTTTCTTAACCTCATTAGCTTTGTCTTGGGGTAGCACTTCAGCTAAAGTTCTGTCTATGCCTACCTGCTTAGCTATAGCCTCCGCAGTTCTTCTATTATCTCCGGTGATCATTACTACTTCAATGCCCAGCTTATGCAAGGTCTCTATAGCTTTCTTACTGTTTTCTTTTACGGTATCAGCAACTGCAATGATTCCTGCGAGTTTTCCATCTATAGCCACATACATTGGGGTCTTGCCCTCTTCCGCCAGCCTATTTGACGTTTTTTCAAAGTCTTCCAAAGATACCTGGCGGTCTACCATCAGTTTTTTATTACCTAGTAAAATATTTTTCTCATCAATCTTTACTTCAATGCCATGACCTGGAATAGCTTTAAAATCAGCAAGCTTGATAAAATCTACTCCTTTTTCTTCAGCCTCTTTGACAATCGCCTCACCCAAGGGGTGTTCAGAGCCTTTTTCAGCTGAAGCGGCTAACCGAAGTAATTCATTTTCCGTTATTATCTCAGAAGCAACTATATCTGTAACCTTTGGCTTACCTTCTGTAATAGTTCCTGTTTTATCAAACACTATTGTATCTATTCTATGGGCTGTTTCCAAAGCAGTTCCGCTTTTAATTAATACACCATGTTCTGCTCCTTTGCCGGTACCAACCATAATAGCCGTAGGTGTTGCAAGTCCAAGGGCACAAGGGCAAGCGATTACTAAAACAGAAATAAATATAGTAAGTGAAAATACTGCCGATTCTTTACCTATTAAATACCAGGCTAAACCTGACAGAATAGCCAAAGCTATAACAATAGGTACAAAATAACCCGAGATAACATCAGCCAGTTTGGCTATCGGTGCTTTAGAACCTTGGGCCTCCTCCACGAGTTTTATAATTTGGGCAAGGGTTGTATCTTTACCGACCTTGGTAGCTTTAAACTTAATCGTGCCGTTTTTATTAATGCTAGCGCCAATGATTTTATCGCCCACATTTTTTTCAACAGGAATGCTTTCACCGGTCAGCATTGATTCGTCTACTGAGGTAGAGCCTTCAATTACTTCCCCATCCACAGGTATTTTTTCTCCCGGTTTGACTAAAATTACATCTCCCACTTCAACTTCATCTATATTGATTTCTATTTCTTTTCCGTCCTTAATAACTGTGGCTGTTTTGGGGGCCAGACCCATCAGTCTCTTAATGGCTTCAGAGGTTTTCCCTTTGGACACAGCTTCCAGATATTTACCTAAGGTGATTAAAGTTATAATAGTTGCCGCTGATTCGAAGTACAAGTCCATTACATAGCCGGTATTACCTTTAAGAATCTGGATGGTGGCAAATATGCCGTACAGAACAGCAGCTGACGTACCTATGGCAATTAGGGAATCCATATTGGGACTGCCTTTAAAGAGAGTTTTAAAGCCTACTGTATAAAACTTATAACCCATTACTACCACAGGTATTGTAAGAAACAGTTGGGTCAAGGCAAAAACAGAGGGGTTTACCATAGGATCAAATAAACGAGGCAAGGGCAGACCTATCATATGCCCCATGGCTATATATAGGAGGGGAACTGTAAAAATGGCAGATATAATAAACCTTTCCCACAAAATTTTTATCTCCCGATCTTTTTTCTCCTTGTCTGTATCTACTTGGGTTTCTTCTTCAACTGCTTTATAGCCTGCTTTTTCTACTGCCTGCTTGATGGTAGAAAGCCTTACTTGCGCCGGCTCGAAACTAACCGTGAGTTTCTCGGTAGCCAAATTCACATTGACATCACCTATACCATTGAGCTTGCTTACAGCCCTCTCTACAGCTTTAGCACAGGCAGCACAGGTCATGCCTTCTATTTTAAGAGTTTTAAGGGCGGTATCATCTACTGCCTTATATCCTGCTTTCTCTACCGCCTCATAGATGTTCTCAACAGAAACTTTGGACTCATCAAAGCTTACGCCTAATTTTTTAGTAGCCAGGTTAACATTAGCCTCTTGTACACCATCAAGCTTGCTTACAGCCCGTTCCACGGCCCTAGCGCAAGCAGCTCAGGTCATGCCTTCAATCTTTATCAATTTATTAGCCATCTAACTTCCTCCTCAAAAGCAAAAGTTGCTTATTTATCCGCTATTCTCCCTAGAATTCCTATTATTTCGTCGACTTTTTCGCTTCCGTTTCCCTGTTTAAAAGCTTCTTTGACACAGTGATTCATATGCTGCTTTAAAATCAATAAGTTAGCTCTTTTAAGAAGGGATTGGGCAGCCATTATTTGGTTTGATACATCTATACAGTATCTTCCTTCCTCAATCATTTTAACTGTTGCCTCAATTTGGCCCTTAGCTGTAAGTAAAGCCTGAACAGCCTGTCTTTTTTGTTCATTCATGCTATCAACCTCTTATTATCCTATCTACCCTCCCCCATAGGGGAGGGGTTTAATTAGATGATATTTGTTTTCTAAAGTTATGTCAAGCTAATTTATTTTTTATTTATTCTTCCCTGAAACAATAACAATATGATGTTACGCCCATGAAACCTAAGAAATAGTGAGTAAATATTGTTTGACCATTTTTAGCTGATAAATTACATTAAAAAACACCCCGTATTAATTAAAATGGGGTGGTTCGCAAAGTTCTGAAATTAACTTACAATCACTTGTCTTAGATCCAGATTATATTTACGAATCCTATTATATAAAGCATTGCGGGATATGCCCAACATAAGGGCGGACTGGGTTATGTTTCCTTGGCATACTTTCAAAGCTTTAATAACCTCCATCTTTTCCAACTGTTCTAAAGGTATGACATCTCTTTTTTCAGTACTTGAGTTAACATAATATGAAGAAAAACTTTGTAACTTTAAGTTCAAGATTTGAGTAACAGCTTGTAAAAGACCCAAGGTTTGAGGCCCGCTCCTTTCCATGGGAATAACAGCCCCTAACAGCCAAGGTTCATCGTTTATAAAAAAATGTGCGGCAACTGAATGGTAAGATTGAAGAAAAGCCAAATAATGTTCAGCACCTATAACCTCTATTTGCTTCTCACCTTGAAGTGCCAAAGCCGGTCCAAAGGTACCGAATACCCTTTCAGAAACAAGCTGTCCTTTGTTAAAGAACAAAGCAAAAGGAGAGGGCAAATTACCCACAACCTCCATAATAGTTCTGCTGGAATTATGGATCAGCAAAATAATGGCTTCCGAGTTAAGCCAGGTCAAAGTTTCTTTAAGCACCGGTCCTAAAATATCTTCTTTAAATTCTAACTTAGCTAAATAATTTCCTGGATCTTCGGTATTATGTAAACTTCTTTCTGGTTGTCCCTGAGAGCTTAAACCGTACCTTTTACACCGTAACCAGGATCGGGCAATAACCGGTCTGATCCCAGGCATCAATTCTCCCATCTCTGTAAATCTTTGCCAAGCTACCTTTAGCAGTTCAACTTTCTGTTCTCGATTTACCTGCTCCATTTAAAGGCCTCCTCAATCCCTGGTTTTCTAGTAATCATTATTATTTGTATTTCTGGCTGAGTAGGCAAATTCCTGCTCAAAAAGTAAAGACTGCTTACTAATAAGAAAGCGGGGAAAATGCTTGTTTCCCCGCCGACTTGGCAAAAACCGCAAAGATATAAATTCCCTAAAAAGAACAAAAGCCTTCCACCAGGAAGGCTTTTGATACTTAATATCCCATATCAGGCATAGGAGGTGTTGCCGGTTTTTCCTTTTCAGGAATATCACTAATTAACGCTTCTGTTGTTAAGAGCATGGAAGCAATGCTGACTGCGTTTTGCAAAGCGCTGGTAATAACTTTAACCGGATCAACAATACCTGCTTTAACCATGTCAACATATTCTTCAGAAATAACATCAAAGCCAACGCCTTTAGCAGATTCTTTAACTTTTCCTACAATAATGGATCCTTCTAAACCTGCATTGGCAGCAATTTGACGTAAAGGTTCTTCTAAAGCTCTGCGAATAGTCTTAATACCTACCAGCTCATCACCGGTAGCTTCTATTTTATCCAGCACAGGAATGGCATTGATTAAGGTTGTACCGCCACCAGGAGCAATACCCTCTTCCACAGCCGCTCTGGTAGCAGAAAGAGCATCTTCTACGCGGTGCTTTTTCTCTTTCATTTCAGTTTCGGTAGCTGCACCAATTTTAATAACAGCTACGCCACCAGCAAGTTTAGCCAGGCGTTCTTGTAGTTTTTCCCGATCATAGTCAGAATCGGTTTCTTCAATCTGACGTTTGATAACGTTAACACGAGCTTCAACAGCTTCGCTTGTACCAAAACCTTCAACAATAGTGGTTTTTTCCTTGTTAACTTTAACAGTTTTAGCCTGACCTAACATGTCAAGTTCAACATTTTCTAATTTTATACCAAGATCTTCTGAGATGAAGGTACCTCCGGTCAAAATTGCGATGTCTTCCATCATGGCTTTTCTGCGGTCACCAAATCCTGGTGCTTTAACAGCACAAACATTTAGAGTTCCGCGGATCCTGTTAACAACCAGAGTTGCTAAAGCTTCACCTTCCAGATCTTCAGAGATAATCAGTAAAGGTCTACCAGTCTTAACTACCTTTTCCAAGAGGGGAAGGAGATCCTGAACAGCTGAGATCTTTTTCTCGTAAATTAAAATATAAGGTTCTTCTAATTCTGCTTCCATAGTTTCTGAATTAGTTGCGAAGTAAGGAGATACATAACCCCGATCGAATTCCATACCTTCTACTACATCAACAGTAGTGGTCATACCTTTGGATTCTTCGATGGTAATGACTCCTTCTTTGCCGACTTTTTCCATAGCGTCAGCAATAAGTTGACCAATTTCCGAATCGTTAGCAGAAACGCTGGCAACGTGAGCAATGCTTTCTTTAGTTTCTACAGGAATGCTAACTTTCTTAATCTCTTCAACAGCAGCTTGTACAGCTTTGTCCATACCTTTTTTCAAAAAGATAGGATTAGCTCCTGCTGCTACGTTTTTAATTCCTTCTTTTACAATAGCTTGGGCAAGTACTGTAGCAGTAGTTGTACCGTCACCTGCAATGTCATTAGTTTTGGAAGCGACTTCTTTACAAAGCTGAGCCCCCATATTTTCGTAAGGATCTTTCAATTCAATTTCTTTGGCTACAGTTACACCGTCTTTAGTAATAAGCGGTGAACCATATTTTCTTTCTAAAACCACATTACGCCCTTTAGGACCAAGGGTTACTTTTACAGCATCAGCAACTGTGTTAACTCCTCTTTCCAGGGCTTTTCTGGCTTCTTCATCAAACAATAGTTGTTTTGCTGCCATATGTAAAGATTCCCTCCTTTAGTTCTTATTACTGGATAGCTAAAATGTCGCTTTCCCTAAGAATCAAATATTCAACACCATCGATCTTCACTTCAGTACCGCTGTATTTAGAGAAAATAACTTTATCGCCGACCTTAACCTCGGGTGCCAGTCTGTTTCCGTTGTCAAGGATTCTACCTGGACCAACTGCTACAACTTCGGCTACTTGAGGTTTTTCCTTAGCGGTATCCGGTAACACAATACCACCTTTAGTTTTTTCTTCTGCGGAGATAACTTTTACCACTACGCGATCAGCTAATGGTTTGATCATTATTATTTTCCCCCCTTTAAGTAATTAAATAATATAATTTGTTAGCACTCACCTTCGATTAGTGCTAACAGCCACTTATATAATACAAATTGGAAAATTAATTGTCAAGTATTTACATGCCTACTTTAGCGAAAATTTTTAGCCACTTACGCCTCAAGTTGGTATTTAATTCGGCACCAAAACGGTTAAAGCTTGGGGTAAAACCCTTATCCTGGCTGGAGCATGTCCAATTATTTCTCCGTCTGCCTGGATAACCATAGGGGTTTCAGCTTCAATATTTATTTCCTGTCCTTTCAGCATCGTAACCTTAGGATGAGTAACATGACTGCCGTTAAATATTTTAGGTAGGGACCATAAAATTTCAGGTTTAGTTATATTACCGACTATACAGATGTCTAACTGCCCATCATCTAGTATGGCATCGGGAACAATTTTCATACCCCCGCCGTACCATGAACCGTTACCAACGGCTACTAAGAGAGAGCTACTGTTCAAAGTCTTATCCCCCACCCTAACCTTTAGGTTAGCATTTTGATAAGTGATTAAGGTTTTTAAGAGAGCCAACAAATAGGTTGCTGTTCCTGAAATGTACTTATAGCTGGTGTTAACAGCATGGACTACTGCCGCATCAAAACCTAAACCTGCCACATTAACAAAGTACCTGTTGTTTACTCTCCCTACATCGATTTTTTTGGCTCGGCCCTGAAAAAGAAGGTCTAAGGCCTTAACAGGATCTTTGGCAATACCTAAGGAACGAACGAAGTCGTTACCTGTTCCTGTGGGAATAACAGCCAACTCTACCTTTCGCTCCACAATACCCTGTACAACTTCATGAACAGTTCCGTCACCACCCACTACCACTATACGCTCCACTCGGCCTGATAAATCCTCAGCTAGCCTGGTAGCATCCCCCTGACCCGCTGTAAAATAGGATTCAAAACTATAAGCTCGGTTTTGCAAAATTTTTGCCAAGTCTGGCCAAAGCTTGGCCGATCTGTTTCTTCCTGCCGCCGGATTTACGATTATTGCTGTTCTCACTCTATTACCTCCGGGATAAGGTGATTTATTTCCTCTATGCTTTAACGTAACTTGAATAACATTTAAATTTTGAAGAACAGGAAAATGGTGCCTGTACGGCACCTAGATTGTAAACTTTAAGCTAAGGATTAATTTAAAAAGATATGAACCAGTATTCTGCAAAATTTGTCAAATTCCTCTATAGAATTTGAATTAAAGCAACTAAAAGCAGACGAATTCGCCACTCCCCCTGCTAGCTTCACAAAACCGCAAAGATATAATTTCTTTGGTAGTATAAAGACGGCAAATTATTCTTGCCGTCTTTATACTGATTGAGTATATATTTCTTCATCTGCCAGTTCCTTAGTTGCAGCCAGGTCTACAACTTTAATATGATTAATGTTTGGATCCTCTGTGCCCTGCAAATCAGCTTGTTCCTGTTTAAGAATGTTAACATAATCAATAATCTCCTGGGTAATAACTTCACCGGGACAAATTAAGGGAATCCCCGGTGGGTAAGCCATAATTGCCTCCGCACTAATTTCACCTGCTGCTTCCTGAAGGTTAAGAACACGGGTAGGACTGTAAAAAGCTTCCCGCGGCGAAATGCTCAAAGGAGGAATTGCCGGTACAGGAGGACAGATTTTGATTACGTTATCATAGGTTCTTTCTTGAGCAATTTCTTTTACACAGTTAACCAAGTAGGTAACACTTTCCCAAGTATCTCCTAAAGTGATTAAGAACATGGTATTGTACAAATCGGAAAGTTCAACTTGTATACGATACTGGGAACGCAAAATCTTTTCCATTTCATAACCCGACAAGCCTAGGTCTCGCACATTAATAGTAACTTTAGTCGGATCAAAACCGGCACAACCCGGTTGCCCTACCAAATCTTCCCCAAAGACTTTTATGCCCGGAACTGACTTAAGCTCATCACGAACCCATTTGGCCAGTTCGACAGTTCGGCCGATAAGTTCTTTACCTTGGATAGCAATCTGTTTTCTGGCTACGTCTAAAGACGAAAGCAGGAGATAAGAAGGACTTGTAGTCTGGGTAAGGTTTAAAGCAGCTTTTACCCTTTTAGGATTAACCAAACCCTCCTTTAAAAACAGCATGGAACTTTGGGTGAGAGAACCAATTAGCTTATGGGTGCTACTAGCAGCCAAATCGGCCCCTGCTTCCATTGCCGAAATAGGCAGCCCTGCATTAAATTTCAAATGGGCACCGTGAGCTTCATCTACAACTATCGGTATGCCGCGAGCATGGGCTATTTCTGTTATTTTCACCAGATCAGATGCTGTTCCATAATAGTTAGGATTAACTAAAAAGACCGCTTTAGCATCTGGATGTTGAAGTATTGCCCACTCTACCTTTTCCGGAGTAACACCCATGGAAATACCAAATTCCCGATTCATTTCCGGCTCAATATAAACAGGCTTTGCTCCACTCATAATAAGTCCGCCAAAAGCTGACTTGTGAGCATTACGAGGTAAGATGATCTTGTCTTCCGGCTTACAAACAGCCATAATCATAGCTTGTATGCCGGCGGTTGTTCCGTTGACTAAAAAATAAGCTCGATCTGCCCCATAGGCTTCGGCAGCTAAGTTTTCTGCTTCAGCAATAACTCCTTTTGGGTTACATATATTATCTGTATCAGGAAAACAAGTTACATCTATTCCTAAAACATTTGCTCCCACGTATTCTTTAAACTCAGGTAGACCATTACCTTTTTTGTGGCCTGGTACAACAAAAGGTACAGTACCTTCATGAAAATATTTCTTAACTGCATCAAAAATAGGTGTTTTGTGTTGTTTTGTCATTTGGCCTACCCCCTATAACCAAATCTAATCACATACAGCAGTATTAAAACACATGGGACTTCAAATTTCAAGTAAGAATTTTTACCGTAAAAGAGGTTGTGTAGAACTACATTTACATCTTGAATAAAGAGCAAAAATAGTGAGAAATGAGAGGGCTTTGGTTTGTTATGGCAATCATTCCTCATGAATACAATAACACAAGATATAAAATACCGCCATTCTTTAGTTCGTTTCCCTTTCTTATCTCACTTACGTCGTGGCCAACTTGTTTGACAAACTACAAACTTTTTACCTGTAAAATAACTTAGTATAAGATACTATAATTATTTAATTATAACGCCATAACGGCGAATCTCAAATTCGGTTTTTACCTCAACGTCAGCTGCCAGCCAATAATCCCGCCAGGTTTTTTCACCCCCCATTTCCTTCCAGGTTTTATAATTTTGCATCCGAAAATATGCACCGATCCCAAGTGGATCTGTCTGTAGCTCCTGAAATTTAGCAATTAGCCTTTCAGCCCGATGGGTATACTGCTCAGCAAAACTTTTTTCGTAGCGTTCAAGAGTATCTGGATTTATCAGATTAGTAAGAGACTCCTTATCAACAACCTCGGCAGCTAACCTTACTTCCATAGTAACTTTTACTTGTCCATTTTCCCAGCGTGTTTTTACCTTATTTTTAGCAGAATTGATTTGTACGTTAACATATTTTCTGTCTTTTACATCTACATCTGGTTCAAAGGGGTCATCAAAGGATAAAGGCGTAAGGCCCACTTGTTCATCAAGAATGGTCAAAATTTTGTTTTCTTCCACGTTTAGAGAGCCTATCATTTTGGTATCTTGAAACAGGGCTCTGCCAATAAGGGCAATCCCTTTATCCGTAAGCTCTAAATAGGGCAGACAGGGATCCCAGCCTTCTGCATTATGTTTAATATAAAATGTAATTAAATCTGCATCCATCATATAGCCCCGTACTGCAGCCGATTGCATTAGATCCCAGGTATATACTCCTATTCTAGGGTTTTCCGGGGGTTTATAGTTTAAAAAATCTTTGGCTTTACCTTTAGTTACCAGTATAGCTGCATTGAGTGGGAAATCCGGATCTCTCGTAACAATATCCACGTGTTCATCAATTCCGCCCCTGGCCAGCTCTTCGCCAATGACGATAGTTCTAATCTGACCATGTACCAGATCTTTATCTGTATTTTGATTTATTATTGAGAGAGCGTCTTCCACATTTTTCCCTTCAGCGCTTAATTGGATTGCCGATTTTTCAGCTTCCCTCTCGAAAAGAGGCATGGTGATAGTTACGGCGTGGTGCTCACGTTCCCCTTTATCAATGCCGATTCCTATAATAATACCAAGTTCTTCAATAGGTCTACCGAAGCTACAACCGGTACAAGCTACTAGCAC
>DUOV01000134.1 GCA_012838615.1 Clostridia bacterium
CTTATCTGGAAGTAGGGCTAGGTATTCCTAAAATGGTAGGAGACGTAGGAGGAATGTGTCTATTTGCTGCTATGCTTGGACTGGGCAGATTTCTGTATGCTAAGAAAGGGGCAGGGCTTAATATTAATAATTTGATGATATTAGGTTCTCTGGCTTGTGTACTATGTTATGCAATTGTTGCTGTTGCTCCTTATGTATGGATGGTGTTAATCGCTTTCGGCTTAATAGGATTTTGCTCATGTATGCTTTGGACAGGTACGCTTATTGTGGCTGCTGACAGTCTCCCTAATACTGGCGCGATCATATTTGCTTTGCTAGCAGGTGGAGGCGATTGTGGCACAGCAGCCACCGGTCAAGCTGTAGGGTGGTTGTCTGATTTTTTTGCTGCTCGAGCTCCTTACGGAGTAAAAATGGAACAGTATGGGCTTAGAGTGGCAATAGCTTTTGCCGTTCTTGTTCCGTTAGTTTCTTTAGCTTTTCAGCTTATTCTAAAAAAAGTTGTATCATATCAAAAAAGTAACTTAACAGTATAAGTCTTTCTACTTTGTAAAACTATTAATCAAAAATGGATGACGACGTATTTTTGATATTTCCAAACGTGATATGGAGTATAAATTATAGGCTTTTTTAGATTGTTTAGTTTACTCCACCCGCCTAGCGGGTGGTTGTGATTTTTTCATCTTTTCAAGAATAAAGAATAGTTGCTCTCCTTTTTGCAGACTGTTATACTAAGTAGTGCTGAAAAAAGGAGGAAGCATTAGTGGAAAGAGATGATATACGAAACATAGCCATTATTGCCCACGTCGATCATGGCAAAACAACTTTAGTAGACGGTTTATTAAAACAAAGCGGTGTTTTCCGGGAAAATGAAGTTGTTGTGGAGCGGGTAATGGATTCTGATGAATTAGAGCGGGAGCGGGGCATTACAATCCTGGCCAAAAATACTTCTGTTTTATATAAAGGCACAAAAATAAATATTGTAGATACACCAGGTCACGCTGATTTTGGGGGTGAAGTGGAGCGGGTCTTAACCATGGTAGATGGAGCCCTGCTCTTAGTGGATTCTTTCGAAGGGCCTATGCCTCAGACTAAATTTGTTTTGCGCAAAGCTTTAGACATGGGGTTAAAGATAGTTGTGGTAATCAATAAAATTGATCGGCCCGACGCCAGGGCGTTAGAAGTTATCGATGAAGTCTTGGATCTGTTTATAGAACTGGGTGCCGACGATGAGCAGCTGGACTTTCCCGTTGTTTATGCTTCAGCCAGGCGCGGTGTGGCAACGGCCGATTTAAAGGAAGAAGGAAAAAACTTTATTCCGCTTTTTAAAGCTGTTTTAAAGCATATTCCATGTCCTCAGGGAGATCCCGACGGAGGATTGCAACTCTTGGCTGCCAGCCTTGGTTACGACCCTTACATTGGCCGCCTGGTGGTAGGCAAAATTAACCGTGGTACTATTGTAAACGGCCAGCAGGTTGCTATTGTAAACCCAGATGGCCATATTGCCAAAGGCAAAGTCAGCCGCCTGATGAGTTTTGAAGGGCTGGAACGAAAAGAAATAACTAAAGCTACCGTAGGAGAAATTGTAGCATTAGCCGGTCTTGATAATGTTTCCATAGGGGAGACAATTACCAGCCTAGAAAACCCTGAGCCATTACAGGGAGTGGCTATAGATGAACCTACCTTATCCATGAATTTCATGGTCAATAACAGTCCCTTTGCCGGCCAGGAAGGAGAATATGTAACTTCCCGGAAGCTTAAAGAAAGGCTTCTTAAAGAACTTAATACCAACGTTAGCTTGGAAGTAGAGGAAACTGATAGTCCTGATGTGTTTAAAGTATCCGGCCGGGGTGAACTCCATCTATCTATTTTAATAGAGAACATGCGTAGGGAAGGTTATGAGCTCCAAGTTTCCAGACCGGAAGTAATCTTTAAAAAGAAAGATGACGTTATTCTGGAACCGGTTGAAACTTTAATCGTCGATATTCCCCAAGATTATATGGGGCCGGTTATGGAAAACCTTGGTGCCAGAAAAGCTGAATTGGTAAACATGACTAACCTTAGCGCCGAACAGTTGCGCTTAGAATTTAGCATTCCCTCCCGCAGTTTAATCGGTTTTCGTTCCGAGTTTTTAACTGAGACTCATGGCCAGGGAATAATGAACCATCTTTTTAAGGGCTACCAACCCTTTAAAGGAGAAGTAAAGACCCGTTACAATGGTTCCCTAATCGCCTCCGAAACTGGCGAAGCCACAACTTATGGTATTCACTCTGTAGAAGATCGGGGCACACTCTTTATTACAGCCGGAACTAAAGTTTACGAGGGCATGATTGTAGGCGAGTGCAACAGAGAGGTAGATGTGGAAGTAAACGTCTGTAAGAAAAAACATTTGACAAACATGCGCTCTAGTACAGCAGAAGAAGCTATCCGCCTCAAAGAACCTAAAATTTTAACTCTGGAAGAAGCTATCGAATTCATAAACGATGACGAATTAGTCGAAGTAACTCCCAAGAGTATTCGCCTGCGTAAAAAAATACTGACCAGGGAACAGAGAGCTAAAGCAGGAAAACAAAAAACAGCTATATATAGTTAAAACAAAAGAGGAATTAGAAAAATCTATAAAGAATATTTACATGTAAGGACAAGCGAATATGTTTTGTCCTTATTTTGTTAACTGGAAGGAGCCGATTGTATGGATGCCAACGGTAAAAATAATGTCAAACATGGTACAGTAGCTGTGCTTGATGGAAAGGTTGTAGTAACTGATCCTGAACCGGGTGGCAATGTGGCAATCATTATTCCAGGAGAGCATGTTCAGATTTTTGTCAACGGGGAATTAATTGAAAGCCCTCAGGAAGTAAGAAGTACAGATAAAATATCCTTGTTACCAAATACAAGAGAACCTAGCTGGGAAATAGAAACA
>DUOV01000135.1 GCA_012838615.1 Clostridia bacterium
CCGCCGATTAGCACATCGCTGCTTTCAATCAATTTGTTTGCCGCAGGCAGGATATACTCTCTATTCCCAGGACCTATGCCAATTATGTAGATTTTACGGTTCATTTCTCTTACTCCTAATATGTTGTAATATGTCTTGCGCGCCTTTATCTGCTGCTAACAGTTCATTATCAGAATCAAACAATACAGCTCCAAATTTTATTTTCTGCCAAGTATAGTCACTACAGCGTTTAGAGACGTTAGCAACTATTCTGCTAAAAATACCTTCCAGTCCGTTTTTCTTAATTATGTTTAAAGCCGCTTCCGTTGTCTTGCAGTCATAAACACTTGACACAATAGAGTACTCTGCCCCTTCAAGGGCGGCATAAGCTGCAAGTATTTCCATCCTGGCATCGGCAAATCTGCTATGAGTTTGAAAAATTCCCGCTGCTACCTTTATCAGCTTTCCTAAATGTCCGACAATAAGAATTTCTTCGAATCCGTACTCCACAGCCTTATCTAACATAAAGCCCATAAAATTACTTACCTTAATTAGATATTCCTGCTTTAGTCCAAGTTTCTTAACAGCAAAATCCTCCCCGTAATTTCCAAAAATATAAACTGCTCTCCTAAGCCCCTTGGCAGCCATAACCCTTAGTTCAAGAGCAAGGGATTCTTTCCAGGCTTCTTCTGACATAGGATTTACTATTCCTGTAGTTCCCAAGATGGAGATACCCCCGACAATGCCAAGCTTTGGATTGAAGGTTTTTGCCGCTATTTTATCTCCGCCAGGTACACTAAGAATTATCTCAACACCCCTGCCTGCAGGTAATACCTCCCCTACTTCTTTTCTGATCATTTTCATGGGAATCGGATTTATAGCAGGTTCTCCTACGGCTACCTTGAGACCTGGTAAGGTAACCTTCCCGATACCTTCACCTGCTGAAACTTTTATTCCGGGCTGCTCGGTCAAAAAGGCTTGGGAAAAGATCTTCAGCCCATGGGTAAGGTCCGGATCATCACCACCATCCTTCACTACGGCACATTTCACATAGCCTTGGCCAAATTCTATATCCACAATCTCAAGTTCCAGCTTCACTCCTGCCGGTGTATCGATGGCAATGCTTTTCAGCTTTTCACCTATAATCAACATTGACACCGCTGCTTTAGATGCAGCTGCTGCACAGGAACCTGTGGTATACCCTTTTCTTAATTTTTTACCCCTCACCGTAACATAGCCCTGCATAATTTACTCCCCTTACATCGACTTCGCTTTTTACATTTGATAGAGAATAGCGTTAATAATAGCTGCTGCAACGTTACTTCCGCCTTTGTTCCCATCAGCAATTATGTATGGCACTCCGGACTTCTTAAAAAGCTCTTTGGACTCAACTACATTAACAAAACCAACAGGCACGCCAACTATCAGAGCCGGGGATATGGCACCTTGTTTTATAAGTTCATATAATTTTAATAAGGCTGTAGGAGCGTTGCCTATAGCGTAAATTCTGTTGTTTTCATCCTTTGACAGTTTTTCCATACAAACTGAAGCCCTTGTCACACCCCGTTTCCTGGCTTCAACTGCCACCCCTTCATCATCCATTAGACAAACTACCTTACCGCCAAACCTGGCCAGAGACTTCTTATTAATGCCTGATGCCGCCATTTTGGTATCGGTCACTATATTGCACCCGGATTTTATGACTTTCATGGCTGTTTCAACAGCACCTTCACTTATTTTTAAAGTATCAGCATAGTCAAAATCTGCTGTAGTATGAATAACCCTTTTGATTATAGGCTCATGAAGGGGTAAAAACTTCCTATCTCCAAGTATGGACGATAAGATTTCAAAACTTTTCTTTTCAATGTCATGAGGATTTACTATTTCAATTCCATCAAGCATATTAAGGCCTCATTTCCAAAAAATTTTAGAAACAAAAAACCTCCTACCTAGTAAAGATAAGAGGCATTTAAGCATAAATGAAACGCTGCTATTATCATCCTATCTTCCGTAGGCATAATGAACATGACTGCAAGCAGGTCTTCTGGCTCAGGTTCATGGTCATCCTTACCTTCCCGGTTGCCCAGTGGTCTTACAAGGACTTCTCCCCTTTACAGCGGCGGGACCGCATGGGATTTTCACCCATTTCCCTTTTAATTGGCAAAGTGCCAAACTTGCAGACTACCTTATTCAGTTATCACCTGACCCACATCGCTAAAGCAGCTCTCACTAGCGTAGCGATTGTGTAACCATATCTCTCCATTTCTTCAACTCTCGGCGTGCTTGGGATATGGTTACTGCCGTCTCTTCAAACTCAAAATCATCGTTCTCCTTAAGTATCTCCATCAGGTGCCCAACGCGAGGCAACCTTAGATGGACATCTCTAAGCATCTCCGGCCTGGAAAATATCTCTTTCGGCGTGCCTCCCAGCAAAATACTGCCTTGATCCATAACATATACGTAGTCACAATAGAGGGGCACAAGATCAATATCATGGGTTGCAATCACAATGGTCAGCCCCAGTTCCTCTTGCACGTCTCTCAGCAATACCATGATCTCACTAACGCCCATGGGATCAAGCCCTGCTGTAGGCTCATCCAAGACAAGCACTTCCGGTTTCATAACAAGTACTCCTGCTAGCGCTACTCGTTTTTTCTGCCCGTGGCTTAGGCAATGAGTAGGCTTATTCTTCAAATGGGCCACTCCGGTTCTCTCCATTGCCAGATCAACCCTTCTTCGCACTTCGTCTTTCGGTAGCTTCATATTCATAGGGCCAAAAGATATATCCTGGTATACACTAGCTGAAAACAACTGGTTGTCTGGGTCTTGAAATACTATTCCCACTTTGCTGCGTAGTTCTTTCAATCCATCCCGCGTATATTCCAGAGGTTTTCCGTTATACAAGATCTCCCCAGAGGAAGGCTTGTGAATCCCGTTAAAAGTCAAGAACAGAGTTGACTTTCCCGCACCGTTTCCTCCCAAGATGGAAGTAGTCTTTCCCTTCTTTATATCGATATTTACACCTTTTAGGGCCTGGGTCCCATCTGCATAAGTGTAATGCAGATTCCTTGCCTTAATAACATTACCGTCCACTATAATACTCCTCCATAACTACGTCTTAAAAAGCAAAGTAATTAAAACCAACAAAATATTTATGAATATGGGCCCAGTATATTGGGTCTTACCAGTTTCAAAGGGCTCTGCCAGCACGTTAATTTCCTCTTCATATCCTCTGGCCTCAAGAGCTGTGTAAAGATCGCCGGCCCGCTTGTAAGAACGAACAAAGAGAGTTGCTGCAAGGGCGGCAAGGGAGCGGTAACCAGAAGAAAAGCTGGCATAACCCATACGGGATTTTTGTGCTGTAAACATCGTATCTACGGTCTCCAGCAGCACAAATATGAAACGGTAGATCAGCCCCATAAGCTCAATAAAGAGTTTTGGTATCTTAAGTCTTGCCAAAGTGTTCAATATGTCCACCATTGGAGTATTAAGGGCTAAAAAGTAAAGGCATGAAACAGCTGCCAGGGATTTAAAAAATATGATAATCCCATGCTGTAACCCTGACAGAGACACACCTATGTGGGTCCCAAAGACAGGTATATAGGCTAAAAATATATTTATATCCTCTGAAACATTTATTCCTATAATTAAAACACCAATTACCAGAAAGGCCATGGGCAGCATCATCAGTCTAATGAATATGGTCAGGGGTATCCCGCCTTTACGGACGGTATACCAACTCATTATTACTATTATTAAAAGAGACGTCACAACAGAATTTGCCCATAGCCCAACTCCTAGAGTAATAATTGCAAAGATCAGCTTGTACATGGGATCCTTCTGTCTTAATTTGGACATATAAGCATATTTATCTATGTAAATCATGATCTAGATGTTTCTCTCTCTTTCCCCGACCTCGCATATAGCCTAACCCAAAACCCAAAATCCCTGTGCCTATTGCTGCCTGAAGAGCAAAAAGTAAACTCTCAATTTCACCGCTTTTAGGCTCAAATAGTGGTGAAAACCAGGGCTCATAATCTAAATCTATCTCGGTAATGGCTTCTTCCGCTTTACTATCAGCGCCTTCGAATTCCGCATCTTTAAGTACCAAAATCGGCAAGACAGCAAGGGCTATAACAATTGCCATAAGTAGCACATTTATTATGATGCTTTTATTAGTTTTTTCAGGTTTTATAACTTCTGCAGACATTTTTATACCTCCTCAGACAGTATTTTTAAATCTTTAAGTTCCTTACTGCCATAAGAAGCTATTGCATTAAATATCAATACAGTTAAAATACCCTCACTAACAGCCAGCGGTAGCTGGGTGACAGCAAATATTCCCGAGAATTTGGCAAGGGATACGGAAAAGCCTCCTATTTCGGCCGGGAAAGCAAGAGCAAGCTGTATTGAAGTAGTCACATAAGTTAATAAATCACCAAGTACCGCTGCCAAAAAAATTGCCAACCATTGGGGCCCATTGGCTTTTTTAACCAATTTATAGGTAAAATAGGCACTCAAAGGCCCCACAACTGCCATGGAAAAAGAATTAGCTCCAAGTGTTGTAAGTCCTCCGTGAGCAAGTAAAGCAGCCTGGAACAACAACACAATAATTCCAAGTACGCTCATCGCTGTAGGCCCAAATAAAATGGCCCCCAGACCCACGCCTGTCGGATGAGAACAGCTTCCTGTTACTGAAGGTATTTTGAGTGCTGAAAGGGTAAAAGCAAAAGCTCCTGCCATTGCAAGTAACATCTTGGTTCTTGGATATTCACTTATAGTCTTCTTTATGGAAAAGAAACCTGCAAATACAAAGGGTATTGTCAGTACACTCCATGTTATACACCATTCTAACGGAAGAAAGCCCTCCATAATATGCATTGCAAAAGCAGGCTGGGGCAATAACAAAAGTGCTAAAGTTAAACCAAATATCCATACTTTCTTATTTGGCATGAATAACCATCCTCCTTCCAAAATTACGGTAAAACAATTAAAACCTCTCAACGTAACTGTCAAGAGGTTATGTATACACAAAGAAACACTTTGCGTTCATGCAAATACACCCCCCTATCGCTCGTAGAGTTTGCGGTGATTTAGATCAGGCAGGTCTTCTGGCTCAAGCATCATCATTCTCCAAGCCTTCCCAGTTTCCCAGTGGCATCTTTGAAGAACTTCACTTTTACAGCGGCGTGACCGCGCGGGCTCGTCCCGACTTTCCTTTTCACTGACTTGTGCCTTGGCAATCAAAAGCACTTATCAGCACCTGATCCGTTCTTTATTAAGTTTTTATTTACTATATTATATATTACCAAGATTAAATTAACAATGAATTTAGCAGTCAATTTTGTTTATTCTGTGAGAATCTTATCTTGTAATTATTCCGATAAAATTACATAGTCCTTAGTTCCATTTACATGGATTCTCTGTCGTAAATTCCTAGTTGAAAAAAACGACCTTGTGGCCGCTTGATTATGTATTATAATCTGGTCAATTCTAAAATCCAATTAATCCATCCTATTATTGACGATGCCCGTCGATAAAATGTATCCTCTGACCTCACATTATATAAATCGCTTCCCTTCATAACTTTTACGATTTCCTGTTTAGAAGGCAGTTCTCCATATTTTACAAATAATTTAAAAGTGTCATTAAAAGCACGATGAGCTAAAATTAATTCTGCAAGCTTTAGTTGCCTTGGTTTATATTTTAATCTAAACAATTTCTGTCCTTCATGAGTTAAAGAAAATAATACCTGACCATCTTCCCGTCTCTTTTGTATTAACCCTAAGTATCTTCCGGCATCTGTGTAATAATTTGTTTGTCTTGGGTCAAAGTCATAATTTGCAGTTATTTCATCCCTAGTTAACTCTGATTCATTTAAAAGCTCACATAAATTAATTACCCTCTTGAAAGAATTTGCCTGGGGGAATGGAATTTCCGGTTCTCTAACAATTTTTGTTTTCTCTAGCACTTCTAATATATCTTCAAAGGTAATTTTTGTTTCTTCAATGCTATACTTCTTTTGCTTGATCAGTACAAGGGAATTGTAACTGTCAGGATCCTGGAAAAAGTATTCGTAAAAAGTAAATATCCCGTTTGAATATGTTAAAAATACCGGCTTAACTTTTTTCTCGAGTTTATTGCTCCACAGTTTGTAAGGATAATATAGTTGTCGTATTAGGAAGTCATCTGAAAGAGAGTTTTTAGCTTCAACTAGAGTAAGAGTTTCTAAACCTTCATACCCTCCATCGATTTCAATTTGGGAATTAGAAACATTGACCCGGACATCAGCTCCAGAATGGGTCTTAATTAGGAAACTAAAAGTCTCAGAGCTCATCCTCCCGCTGACTGTCGGTAATATCTTTTCATCTCCTATAAAGTCAGCTAATATACCAGAGACATAAGCACAATTAAGTGCGGCAGATTCACTCGTAATATTTTCAAAATCAATACTCTCAATGTGAGTTGGAAAGGGCATCTTGCTTATTGCACTTTCTGTCTCTTCCAAGTCCTTATAAGCTTCAAACTGAGAAATTAAATAATTTCCCCTGGTAATCGGAAGAATAGAGAGTTTATGCTTTTTAAATATTTCCGGTAAATTTTTTCGATGATCAAACTTTGTCATCAGTCTTGCTTCTCTAAATTCGTTTATCTGCCTGGAAGTAATTTCAAAAGCTCCATGCTTTTCAATATTTTCTAATATCTTATGTTTCTCAAAAAGCTGCTTCCAGGCAGCTTCATTTTTGGTATCACTCATAATTTTTCACCAGTACTTCGTTGACTGCTCCTCTTTTATCTGCTTTAGAGTTTATAGCCCTCTTGGCCTTCACAATCGTTATGTTATAATCCTTATACAAGTCTAGAATAAAATCTGTAGCTGAATTAGACAGCAAAAAATTTACCTTTTTACTGTTTAGTTTATCGCACAACTTCTTAAGCCTTATCTGTTCATCTCTATCAAATCCACCCTTGTCATATCCTGTAAAGTTTGCACTAACTGAAACCGGGTCATAAGGCGGGTCAAAATAAACAAAACTACCCTTCCTTACACCTTTTACGGCCTCTTCAAAGTCGCCACATTTAAAAGTAATTTTCGCTTTATTAAAATAACTGCTTACTGCCCTTAGTGTGTTTTCATTTACGATGTTAGGGTTTTTATACCTACCAAAGGGGGTATTGAATTCTCCCTGTTGATTAACTCTAAACAAGCCATTATAACATGTCTTGTTGAGATAAAGAATCCTTGAAGCCTTTTGGGTACTGGTTAATTGATTGTACTTTTCCTTATCTCTGTCCAATTCCCTTATTTTGTAAAAATAATCCGCTTCATTTTTATGTCTTTTTAAATCTTCGATCAGTTCTTCGACGTGGTCTCGTATTACTTTATAGACATTAATCAGTTCTTCATTTATATCATTAACCACAGCTTTTTGAGGTTGCAGTTCAAATAAGACCGCACCGCCACCCAAGAAGGGTTCATAATAAGTAGAAAATTTATTTGGCATGTGTTTTTCTATATCTGGTAATAACTGTCGCTTTCCGCCTACCCACTTCAACACGGGCGCGACTAGTGGATTCTTTTTCATATAATCTTCAGCTCTCTCTTTCTGTTATGGTCACTTTCACGCTGTCACCCGGTTGTTTGCCGATCTTGGCGCGAATATCCTTACGAACTCCTATGATATAGCAAATGCTTCCATCTTCCTTTTTAACGCCCATATTTACAATACTTCCGTCATAACCTTCTCCATCAAATGTGGCATGTACTTTTACTCGGCCTTTTCCAAATTCCTCTCGTATATCAAAGGGAACTTCTACATATGCTCCGTCAATATCCGGAACTTTCTTAATTATCGCTTCGAACTTATATGTTTTCCTCATTTTGTCGTCCTTTCATTCTTGTTTTGCATACTGGTTTTCTCAACTTTTACGGACTTAGGTATATCTCTTACAGCAATTTTTCAGTTTATTTATTTCTACTACAAGAGGGATAGGCAAGAGTCAACGAGAGAAAAATATCTATTTAGTATTGCTAGTTCTCAGGTGTTGTTACTACATATTTGTAACGATGAGTTGGATTAGGACGCCCTGGGCTTAAACATTTCAAAGCAAGAATTTCTGAAACAACCTCAGTTCCACAGACATCGGCAATTTCCTTTAATACAATATTCTTAAGGTTTTCCGGTTCCATCTGAACTCGAGCATTCAGAGTCATTTTTGCTTCATTTCCAACCCCCGTACTTCTTCGTAACTCTAAAGACTCGTTTTGCCCCGTCAAGTTACCAATCACAAAATTATTTCCGGCTTCAATTATCAACTTAACATGGCCAACCTCAGAATTCAAGTCATCAAATTGACGGCTTAGTGCATTCAGTAAATTCTCTGCGAATCTATCCCAATCAACAGATTCACCCTTCAACTTTAAGGTTGCATTGAGCCACCCCAAAACTGCTTCCCCTTCAGCATAAATATCGTAATCTATTTCTGCCAAGCGTGTTCCGGAATCAACACGCTTAATCACTTCATCCAACCACATTTCCAGACCTTCCCCGCTTCTGGAGCTCATTGCAAGTACCGTAGCATTTGGCCACTCCTTTGCTGTACGAATCTTTAATGTTTTAACTGTATCGGGAGTTAACAAATCGGTTTTACTAATTACTATTATATCTGCCTCTTCAAGCTGCTTCCGAATTATATAAGCAGCGCTAGGATGTAGCCCTGAATCCCCTCCGTCTAGAAGATCAGACAGACGTTCTGGACCAATGAGTACTGTCAGCGGAGCAATAACAAAATCCTTTCCAAAATGGTCCTTCAAAGGTTGCAATACTGTTGCTGAAAGGTCCGTACAGCTTCCTACCGGTTCAGCCATTATGATATCAGTTTGTTGGTCCTTTATTAAATGAAGAATTGCTTCTGTAAAACCCTCGTAATTACAGCAAAAACAACTTCCACTCACTTCTAAGATAGTTCCCTTTGTGTGTTGAAGAAATGTTGTATCGACCAATTCAGGTGCTTGGTCATTGGTAATTAAACCAACACGTTTTCCCCTTTTGGTGAGTATATTGGCAGCTTCAAAAAGGAGTGATGTTTTTCCGGCACCCAAAAATCCGCCAACCAAAATAATTCTTGCTTGCATATTATCCCTTCTTTCATATTATTTCGAAAAATTTAATTAGTGCAATTGCATTGATCGTTCGATTTTTTCATAAGCGGCTCCAATACGAGAGTGAATAGCAAAGCAGAAACTTGCCCTCCTAGCAAAGTCGCTAGTATGTAAACAAAGAAGGCTCAAATCCAGGCTACTATTCGAGGACCATATTCACGTGTAGGAGTTAATCCAGCCTGAGTAAGAGGAGCGATGAGACAAATAATCGAAGATACTGTTAAACCTATGAAAATTGGAGCCATATTATCATCCCGGCCGTCCTAAATTGCAGCCTTCTGTTAAATAGAATATCATAAGTACAAGTAAAAATGTTCCAAATCCTTCAGCCAACATCGCCAATAGCATTGATACTGCAACAGTACTACTAGGCAATTGATAGTATTCACCAAACATCTTCGCTATTTCCATAGATTCTGTCGTCCCGCGCATAATTTGCCGAGTATTTTCAACTACTACAATTGAAGGGTTAAAAATTAAATATAATACTAATCCCGCAAGAAAAGCACCCAGAAACTGTGCTACAAAATAGGTAGGCAATTTTTTTATTGTCATTCTTTTACTGGTTACCCATTGCCAGAGTTACTGCCGGGTTCAAATGGGCACAGGATAGGTGTCTTGTAGCGTAAATAGCAAGACTTACGCCGAGGCCCCAAACAATTGCTATTTGAAACAAGCCTTGGTGGGTATTAAACAAAACTGATACTGCCACGGAACCACATCCAAACAGAACCATAATAAAGGTTCCTAGCAATTCCCCAATAAATTCACGTTTGTAGTTAATACCAATCTCTCCCTTAAAAATATACTCAAGCAATTTTAGCCGGTTTTTAACTAGTCCTACCCATCTTTCTTTAGTGCTCCTCCTCTATCAGATATGGTCTAGTACTCTACTAACTCTAATTATACTCTTGCTTTTTTCCAAGTCAATAAAAAAACACAAAAAAACAGAGACGTCCCTTTACTTCCCCAGGAGGCAAACGAAACAATCCTCTTGCTGATCCAAAAGCAAAAAACATACTGAAAAATTATATGTTTTGCTTTCCTATTCTAGACAAACAGGCAAAAATTATGACAGGATCTAAACATAACAGGAGGGGGTATTATGAAGTAGGAGGCAAAAAAGCTACCGTCACACTTTCGACAGTAGCTTTTTGTCAGTAGGGAACAGCAGGAACACTATCGATGCCCGGGCCAGAGGCAAGTAGGATAAAAAGCCCAAGTGGCTTAATGCTGACCCCTATGGTTTTGTATATGTCAAAAATGCGCAAGGTTTCCGTAGCACTTATTACAGAACATTATTGTCTTTTCGAAGAAGTGTAATTACCCCATGAACTGTAAGCCCAGTAACAAGAAATACTGCTGCGCCTGAAAAAAAAGAAGCTGCCCAAACCATAGGGGTATTGAATATTAAGCCAATAGTCATAAATATTCCAATGCCAAGAAATAGGGCTGCCCCATAAAACAATAAACTCCTTTCTTTCTTTTTTATCCGTATCCCTTTGTCCTTGTGGCTTATTAGTTCTACTACTTACAAATTCATCAATTCCGACACCCAGTCTTCCACATATCTTCTCAAGGGTTGTAAAATCTGGTTTTGTAATGCCTCTTTCCCAATTTGATACGGCTTGCCTTGTAACAAACAGATACTCGGCTAATTCTTCTTGGGTAATATTATTTTCCTTGCGAAATTGAGCCAACTTTTCTCCTAAGTTTTTTTCTGTCACCCTTCTCACCTCAAAAACATTTTAACTCTTATATATCCTTTTATCACGCAACGTTTGCAAAATCCGCCGCAACACTATGTTTCTAACAGTTTAAACCTATATTTAGTTATAAAAAAGAACATTAACTCAAAATCAAGGAAATTGGGTAGAAAATATGTCCTGTAATACAATATTTCATTTTTATGACAAACGAAAAGCCCCTGTAACACTTCGTCATGGAAATGCTACTTAGCAAGAAAAAGATGAAGTAAAGTATAAAAATAAAATAAATTTTGTAAATGCTAAAAGGAATTTTGAAACCGAAAACAATAAAATATATGTGAAAGAAAAAGCGGGTGTGGTGCCAGTTATTACAATTGACAAGGGATCTTAGGAAATATAAACTTTTACTAAAGATATAATAAATTTCATTTACTCATGTTTGTGAAATTTATTATAATGTCTAAAAATGCTGAGGGATGAATATGAAAAGTGCTTTTTCCTATGACAAAAATAAAAATCCTCAACGAAAACTTAGTGAACACGAGGTAAAGCAGCTGCAGCATGAGATAAACATCTTTGTACAAAAGTACTGCAAAGAAACCGTAGGCAAAGGCTCTGATTATATTAAGTCCTCTATATACGATGATATGTTTATTATTAGGGGAGAAGGCTTTTTAACTGAAGCCGAAAAGTATATAGCGCAAACCCCTGCAGGAAGTGAAATGGTTCGAGCCTCCCGGCATGAAGGACTTTTAAGGTTTTTACATGTATACAATTCTTATTTGGAAGAAAAGTTTGGTGCTAAGGTACTCCATAACATTTTCGATACCGAACCTGATAAAGATTTTTGGATGCATACCGTAGTCTTTGACCGCAAAATAGTATAAATATTAATTTGGGAGTCTAAAAAGTTACCTAAAGTAGCTTGCAGAAGACCAATGTTTTTAAGAAACCAGTTAGTGGTTTCCTAAAAATATTGGTCTTTTTTAGTTTTTAATACAATTTTTATTATTATTTGAAAGGGGAAGAAATAATGAAAGCAACAATTTACCATGGCGTGGGCAATATTAGCCTGGAGGAAATTGCTAAACCGACTCCGGGGGAAAGGGATGTCTTAATTAAAAATATTCGTTCCGGTATCTGTGGTACTGATGTTCATGCTTATCTAGTAGAAGGGGAGTCTGTAGGCATTAATCCGGAAAATCAATTCGGTCATGAAATGGTTGGTGTCGTTGAAGAAGTCGGAGCCCAGGTGGAAGGTATAGTGCCAGGCATGCGTGTCTTTGTCAACCCCACCAAAGTAAAACCTGAAGGTAAAGGCCTTAGCCCCAATGAAATTGCTGATATGGCTGGTGCTT
This sequence comes from Clostridia bacterium, assembly GCA_012838615.1. GTDB lineage: Bacteria > Bacillota > DUOV01 > DUOV01 > Zhaonellaceae > DUOV01. Next base: position 12,210 of record DUOV01000135.1, read on the forward strand.
TTTCTGAGTATATCGTAGTTGAGGAAGCTGCTCTCGACTATAATCTGTTCTTGTTACCCGATGATTTATCTTTTGATAAAGCAGTAATAACCGAGCCTTTTAGTGTGGCTATGCATGGTGTTAACCTGGCTCATCCTAAACCGGGTGAAAGGGCCTTGGTTTATGGTGGTGGAGTTATTGGTTTATGTACATTAGTTGCTTTAAAGTCAAAGGGAGTAGAAGAAGTTATTGTTTCTGACATTAAGGAAAATCGTCTTGCCATGATTAAAGAACTGGGAGGTATCCCCTTTGACGCACGTACCGGTAATGTAATCGATTTTGTAAAAGAAAAGTACGGTACTCTTGTCGGCAATATGGGTGAAGAAACAATTGATGTAGATCTTGTTATTGATGCTGCCGGCTACAACGGGGTTATGGAAGAATTTCTGGCTAACGCTAAAACATTGTCCCGTTATGTTATTGTTGCACTTAACGCCTCTAACGTTCCGATAGTGCCATTATACGTATTGGCGAAGGAGCTAACTATTTTAGGCTCTCGCGGTTATACTGCCCAAGATATTAAAGAAGTTATCGAAAGCCTAAGAAGTCAAGAAAACCATCTGGATAAAATTATTACTGACGTTTATCCTATTGAGAAGGTTCAAGAAGCTTTCAATAAAGCTATTGATGCAGAAAACACTATTAAAGTTGTACTAGCTTACGAGTAAATACTATTTCGCAACACTACACAGCCGTCATGAAAACTGACGGCTATCTTCATTTTTTTATCAGATTCGTGGGGACGTTTCGTTTGTCAGCTATTTTACTTCTCAACTATCCCTCGTCCCACAGCAATTACCCTACTAAGTTGCCTAATACTGACCCCGTAGTTTTATATATGTTTAAAATGGGCTCATTACGTTCCTTTGTCCCGTTACTCTCTACATCAAAACTATTTCGGCAACATGTGCAAATAACCCCGCTACTAAACAGAAAGGTATACTGACTAGCAATTTATATGTAAAAAACTTTACTCCGTAAAAAGCTGTCTCAAAAGGTGCTTTGCTCAATCCAATCAGACACCAGCCTGTAATAAGGGCTACAATTGTCCCCAAGCCAGCACCGGAAACCATTATTGAGGTAATAATCGGAAAAGCGGCGTATGGACCCATAGCCAACAGCATTCCTCCAAATGTACCAAGGAATATTCCCCTTAATCCAGCTTCTTTAGACAACCAGTTTTGAACAAATTCTACTGGAATGAGAACTTCTATCATACCGGCTAAAATAAAAGCACAGAGTATAAGAGGGATTGTCTGCAGCAGCTGCTTCAGACCCAGTTTTAATCCTTTAAGTTGTTTTCCTGTTTTCCTTGCATTAACTAATACAAGTATGACAGCCGCTAAACTAAGAATTACGGTTGTCTGAAGCACCTGTTTCACCTGCTCTCAAAAAAATACTTTCAACTGTCCTGTTTTTATAAAATTGTTTTGCCAGCAAACCTACGATAATAGGTATCGGAAGAGTTACTAGGTTCCTTATTAGTGCGATGTTAGGATTTATCAAGCTCACTTCCATGGGAATACGTGTAAAATCATAAATATTTTTTCCAAATATGAAAGCTATAAAAATATAAAATGGCATGCCTTTTTTATTAAAACTTTGAATAAAGGGAAAGTAGATATAAGGTCCTCCTGGGAACATTCCCCCGGCCAAAGCACCAATGATAATTCCTTTTATACCACTAAACTTTTGCAGCCATCTGTCAAGCATTTCTTTAGTAATAAGAACCTGTATCTGTCCGATCAACACAAATGATACTAATAGCATAAGGGCTGACCGGACAGCTGTGTTCATTGAAATGGTTAATCCGTTCAGTATGAGGCTGCTCCCTCCTACAACATAAGCTATGACGATAAAAATAATTGTGGGAATTAAAATTATGATTAAAGATCTTTTCATATTAAACCTTCCTTTTTGATTCAATTCCCCGGCTAACGAAACATATCCGTGACATTCATTTATTTCGCTTTGTACCACTATACACAAAAGCTTTGGGATCCATTTTAATAAATGTCCCTTTATCGATACCGATTGTCTTGCCACAAGAGCATTTAAACTTGTCATCTTCAATAATTTTTTCGCTGTAAATTTTTTTGATTCTATCTTTGTGACACCGTAAAACCTGACCTTTACCAATTTTATCGTATTTCCATAATTTGTTTTTACAGGCTGCGCATCTAATTATGAGCAAAATCATCATCCCTTTATAATTGCTTATTATTAGTTTAGTAAACTTTACCGTAAGGTAGATACATCAACCTGTTAGTTCTTAGCTGCTATCCAAGAGCTAAAATGATCAATAAGAATTAAAGATTATTCGGTGGTTCTTCAGCAACAATATTCCAATTAACACCAAACCTATCCGTTAATGCTGCATGAAATGTACTATAAAATGTTTCTACTGGCTGAAGGGTAACATAGCCACTATCGCTTAGCATTTCAAAAATACGCTTTGCTTCCTTTGCCGTAGGTACTATTGCAGTCAACCTTACCATGTTGCCCTTGGTAATAGGTTGTGCGTCGTCAGCAAACCAAAAATTTGTGCCACAGATCTCCATTTCGGCATGCAAAACCCACTCATTCAGGTTTTCTGGGGGTGTGTTAATCCCTTGAGGAACATATTCTCCATATGGCTGCATCATTTTGACTTTACTCTTGAACACTCTTTCATAAAACTCCAAAGCTTCCTTACAGTTCCCTTTAAAAACAATATATGGTGAAACCATTCTAAATCTCCTTTTACTGCAAAGTTCAGGAATTTGCTTTTTCAACTCTATGTATCAGATCTGCAATCTTCATTGCAAATACTGACCATAAGGGCTTGGTAGATCATGCCCCATTCCTTCAAATGTGATAAGCTCAGCACCTGGAATAGCGGCAGCAACAGCACGTCCTCCGCTTATACCAATCATTTTATCATTTTCACCGTGGATTACTAGAGTTGGGATCTCAATAGAACGAAGTTGTTCCGTTCTATCACCGGATTTTATTACTGCAGCAGCTTGTCGCATCATGCCCAGCGGATCATGATCCCTATCCCAGGCAAGACCTGCAATTAGGGCCGTAGCTTTTTCGTCTAAAGGGTATTTGGGAGAACCAATAGCTTTACGTGCTTGAATCTGCCAATCGATGTAGGCTTGACGATCATTATAAGGGGGCGAACCCAGATTTGCCAATACTGAATAATCAGGCTGTCCTACTGAATGATCCCCAGTAGTTGACATTATAGAGGTTAGGGACCGAACCTTATGAGGATACTCTATAGCTATTGTTTGAGCTATCATGCCACCCATTGATGCACCAACCAAGTGTACACTATCATATCCAAGCGCATCCATGAGGCCTACTGTGTCTGCTGCCATATCAGAAAGAGTATAAGTTACTGTAGAGAAATCACCGGATTGAATCGCTGGAAAGTCTGGAACTGGTGCATCTGAAAAGTGAGTTGTAAGTCCTGCATCTCTATTATCGAATCGAATTGGATGTAGATCGTGACAAGCCAACTCTAAGCAAAATCCTTCAGGCCAGTTAATCATTTGTGCACCAGCACCCATAATCAGAAAGACAGGCGGTAAAGCAGGATCACCAAAGCGCTGATAAACCATCTTTATTTGGGATGGCCCAACATTTTGAATACTTTCTTCACCATGAATTCGAACTTTATCCATGATTATATCCTCCTTGTTCTAGCATTAACTAAATTAATAACCTAAGTATATTATGTGAGTATGCTCAAAAATAAACAGTCTATTTTCCACATTTTTACTATGTTATAATTAAAATAGCAGAGATTTTTTTTATCTAAATCAACTCCACCTATCCAACTACTATAGAATCATATTTAATGAAAAATAAACCCTCGATATGTTTTGTGTTAAACAGATCGAGGGTTTGAAGTAAGTGAATAAGTCATATTTTTGTCATGCTTTTTCAAAAACTCAAGAGCCTCTTTTTCGTCAAGTGGTTTGCTGATTAGGTATCCTTGTATTTTGTCGCAGTTGTGTTCTATTAAATACCGTAACTGTATATCGTGCTCCACTCCTTCGGCAATTGTGTAGTGTCCAAGTTTATGGGCCATTGAAATAATATCGCATGTTATAGCTTTCTTTAGGTCTTCATTTAATAGGTCATCAACGAAATGTTTGTCAATTTTCATGCAATCAGCTTTTAATTCTTTTTCTCTTGCCAGAGAAGAATAGCCGGTCCCAAAGTCATCTATAGCTATGTGGAACCCTGCTTTTCTCAATTCCTTAATAACATTATTGATGTTATCAAAATCAGAAACAAAGACAGATTCTGTAATCTCAATGCTGATATTCTTCGGGTTAATCTGCATCCCACTCATTAATTCAAACAGCCTGCTAATGAAATCAGGCTTCAACAGCTGAATTACGGAAATGTTGATTGAAACGCCGATTCCATCATAACCACACTCTTTAAGTTTATTTAAAAAGCGAAATGCTTCGATTATAACTTTTTCGCCAATGGAAAGAATAAGCTTTGTTTTCTCGGCGATTGGAATGAATTCTAAAGGTGATACTAGTCCGAGCTTTTCTGTCCTTAATCTGGCCAATGCCTCAAAGCCAAAGATTGAGCCTGTTCTCAAGTTAATAATCGGCTGATACTGCAAAAACAGTTCATCATTGGTATGTTCATCCATCGCTATAGCATTAAGAGCTTCCACAATGTATCTTTCGCGGTTAACTAAGGCTTCTAGCTCTTCGTCGTAAAAACAAATTTCCAAGTCCTTGCCAAACAAGTTGACACACTTTTCTGAAGCGATCAGGAGTTTTCTCAAAACTCGTTCAATATCGACCTCATTTTGCTTCTGCTCAATTTCAACAACCCCTATCCCTCCGCCGATTCTTTCAGGTACAAATAAGGAGCCTAAAGTTTCTACAATGACATGGCAGAACTCAACAAGTTCACTTTTGTCTCTGTAGTCAGAGAAATAGAAAATAAAGCGATTCTCGCGGGGTTGGAACAAAATCCGCTTATCACTACAATACTGACTAAGAGCCTCAGCTGCTTTTTTTATCAGACTCTGAGAATACTGAAACCCATAATTGATTGTTAACAATTGAACCATACTTAAGTTAATACCAATGAGGGCTTTTTTTGTCTTTTTCTTTAGCTTGATATCCTTTTCAAGTAATGACACCAAATAGTCGCGATTATATAAGCCTGTCCATCTATCGTGCTCATTGTTATACTTTAAGGTGTTTTCAATTGCTTTTCGATCTGATATATCAAGAATGATTCCTTCCAACGCTTCGATTTCACCTTGTTCATTGTAGATCCCTTGGCCCAGTTCCAGAACCCATTTACGCTCGCCGGTGGCAGTTATAATTTCATACTCGGATTTAAACGGTTGCCTTGCTGCAAGAGTTTGCTCCCACCCATCCCACACGGCTTTGCGGTATTCGGGGGCAATAAGATCATTATAGGACAGATCCCTGTTGTACAGCAGGCTCTCCGGAGGATAGCCCGTGAGGTTAAAGCAGCCTTTGGAAACATACTTCATCGTCCAGTCGGGATCGTTATTGCACCTGTAGGCAAGTCCCGGAAGGTGGGAAAGAAAAACTGACTTACTGCGCTCACTCTCATTTAGTGCTTCTTCAATCGCTTTACGCTCGGTGATATCCTTGATCAAGCAGATATGGTTTAATTGCTGTTCATTTGATAAAACAATTGGAGCAACAATCATATGCACCCAAACGATTGTTCCATCTGGTTTGATATACCGTTTATCCATTGAATAAATATTGATTTCACCTGATTGAAGCTTCCAAAAATTTTTCAAATCTTCTTCCAAATCATCTGGGTGAGTAATCTTTGCCCAACCTAAAGAAATGAGTTCCTCTTTTGTTCTCCCTGTAATTTGCTCAAACATTGAGTTAATTCTTACGACAGCCTCATCGGAGCGTTTGGGATAAGCGCTAAGGGAAATTGCCATACCGATAGGAACTTGATCGAAAATCATATCAAAGGTAAGGGGCTGTTTATCCAATTGCTGTTCCTCCTTCCTTAGCCTAAATGGCTTTGATATATGTCACCGATAGAATATTCTGTCAAATAAATATATAAGCAAGTGTATTCTTGCAGTATTAAGATATATACTAGCGTATCCACCTAACCGACTCGACCTCAATACCTAGTTTCGGTTAACTTATGACCACTTTTCGTAACGTACTCTACTTTCATCATAACGATCAATAAATTTATTCTCCTGTCCTAGGGCAGGATACCCTATAGCTAATACACAAAATGGCTTAATTTTTTCAGGTAAATTAAACAACTTCTTTACATAATCCATTCTATCTTTATTAGGAGCTACACCTAGCCAAACAGCTCCTAGACCTAATTCTACTGCCTCAAGCAAAATATTTTGGGTTGCCGCACTCATATCTTGTTCCCAGTTTTCAGGAAACCTCAACCCCTCCATATTGGCTAATAGCACTAAAGCTAAAGGAGCTCTAGCCACAGGTTTAGCATAAGGGCTTAAGTGAGATAGTTTTTCTAAGGTGTTTTTGTTTTGGACAACTATAAACTCCCAAGGTTGTTGATTTCCTGCTGAAGGAGCCTGCATAGCAGCTCTTAAAAGTTTATCGATTTTTTCCTTTTCAACAATTTGCTCTTTATAACTTCTAATACTTCTTCTGATATAAATGGCATTCACCTTAGCTTTTCCTCCCTCATCAAACTTTTTTAAATCTAATACTTATAATTTTCGCTGCATATGCCAGGTTGCAAACAATTCAATAACTGTCTTCTTTATTTTAACTGTTCAAGAATTAAGTTAAAAATCCTTTTTGTCTAGCCTTTAAAGCTTTTATAATTAGGTTTACTCCTAGGCAACAACCCAAAAATAAACCCTCGACATGTTCCTGCAGATACACATCAAGGGTTTAAGTTGGATTGCTTTTTTATGTTTGGTGAACTAAAACGGTACGGTCGTCGGCTTTTTGAATCTTTTTATAGTGGTACATCTGATCGTCAGCCTCTTTAAAGGTTTTATGAAAATCCAACTTTTCTCCTCCTCGAAAAATGCTATATCCATAAGAGACTGTTGGTAAAGGGTTACCTTTCTCTCGCATTTCTGCAAGATTATTTGCCATAGTCTTTAGCTGATATTCAATCTTTTCTTGATCTGTTTCGTTGCTTATAATAGAAAATTCATCCCCGCCAAGACGGTAGCAGGTGTAATTTTTATTAAACGATTTTCGAATAATTGCTGCTACTGCTTTAATAACAGTATCACCGTAATTATGCCCATATGTATCATTAATACTTTTGAAATCGTTTATATCAAGGATGATAACGGAAAGCGCCTTTGTCTCCGCTATCTGTTTTGTTGCTTTATCAAAAGCCGCCCGGTTATAGAGACCGGTAAGTGTGTCAAAGCTGCTATCGAACTCAGATATCAAGAGAAAATATAGTAACAAAGATAATGTTACGCAATGCCACGAGGAATAGGCTAACGGATTTACGAGCTGAATACTTGTGCCGGCGATAGTAAAAAGAGACAACGCAACCATCTTCAGCATAATTGGATAATTATACTTCTTGCCTACTTCTAAAGTGATGATAACAAGGAGCAAAAAATTTATAATGTAAACTGTTAGAAAAATAAAAAAGTAATCTCCTCTAATATACTGATTGTTAGCATCGACATAAAAAATAAATCCGAATAGTGGCGACAAAACTGTAGCAACGATATTTATTAATGTAGGAACCAGCAAGAGTTTATGCGTTCTAAGAATCATTCTGTCAAAAATTAAAGTTATTGCAATAGGGAGCATTGGGGTAAGAGCAAACCCGAAAATATTGCATAAAATGTTTAAGCTACGGAGGTTTAAGCTTCCATTGTTGGTAAATACCGTCCCCGCTTCGCACAGAATTATAATTACAGTAAGAATTGTACCAACCAAAAATGGCTTTTTACGACAGATATTCAATGTAGTGCTGGAATTCAATAAACCTATCAAGTAAAAAAGTGCGGCTATATCTATGATATATGTGGCAATATACATTACCATTTTCATCCTCCAAGGCAACAATTTAGTTGATACAGAGTAAGAATAAAAATCTTTCCTTGTCCTCTTCTTCTAAAAATATATTTTTCCCGTCAATGCCTCTCTACATAGTGTGATAGATTCCCGTTCTGCGTTTTTGTCGAGCTTCTCTTACTACCTGTATCATCCTTAAATATAATAAAATATTTCAATTCCCCGGTAAACGAAATGTCTGCGTGACATCTAAAAATTATCTATTTCCGATACAATTTGTTTCACTTCATTACAAAGCTTCTCAGTCAAGTCGTAACATCCGATAAGTGAAACACCAAGTACCTCAAAAATACGATTAACCTTTTGGGAATATTTTCCAGGTTGACATCAAGATAATACACTCAACATGTCATCGTTAATGAGCCAAGTTCACAGGATTTATTGAAGACGCTAACTTTATCTTCATCGCAGGAATATCCCTTTCTGGATACATATGGACTAATACTGACTACACCTTACTTCGCTCACTTTGTTGCGTTTTGTAATGTGGATTACATCTCTAAGTTCGGTTTTGCTTCACTAAGAGACTGCATGTCTCAACATGGCACAAGTTACTGGAATAGATGTTGTTTCTATGGTCAGTTATTTGATGCCAAACGCAGCTTTCCAATCATTCTCCTTAAAGCCTACCAGAACAAAGCCATCGCCGATAAGAATCGGGCGCTTCACAAGCATACCGTCTGAAGACAGCAGGTTAAACTGTTCATCCTCACTCATAGTCGGGAGCTTGTCCTTCAACTTCAGTTCCTTATATAGCAATCCGCTGGTATTGAAGAACTTCTTTAGGGGAAGACCGCTCTTTTTATGCCAATCCTTCAATTCCTCGATTGTAGGATTGTTTTCTTTGATATGCCTTTCTTCAAAGGCTAACTTGTTTGTCTCCAGCCACTTCTTAGCTTTCTGGCAGGTAGTGCATTTCGGGTAACATACAAAAATCATAATGTTCCTCCATTCTCCTTGCTGTTTCACAGGAATCCTCTTCAATTGTTTTACATTATAATACTACAACATCAAAAATACTCCTAATCGTTATCAACCTACATTCTTTTTCAGTATGGCATTTGAAGGTTTGATTATTTTCTTTGAGTCTTTTCAACTATATTTACTTACTTAGGGAATTTCTCACTATTTCTTTCAAAACCAACAAAACTTCACTTTCAAACCATGGGTTTCGTTTAAACCACCCAATGTTTAGTGGGGAAGGATGAACCAAAGGTAAATATTTGGGTAGATAATTTTTAAAGTTTCTTACTGTTTCAGTTAGGTTTTTCCCCCTTCTTTTACCAAGATAGTATTTTTGAGCGTAATTTCCAATAAGAATTATCGTTTCTATATTTGGCATTTTTTCTAATAACAATGGATGCCATTTTTCTGCGAATCCTTTTCTAGGTGGCAAATCCCCTTGTTTAGCTTTACCCGGGTAATAGAAATCCATAGGTAAATGAGCAATCCGGTCCGTATCATAAAATTCTTCCCGTGATATTCCCATCCATTCTCGCAGACGGTCACCACTTAAGTCATTCCAAACCAATTGAGTTTCTTGTGCTCTCCGTCCAGGTGCTTGCCCAACTATGACAATACGAGCATTTTTAGACGCTTTGAATAAAGGTGAAATCCCTTTTCTTGTATAGTGAGCATTCATAGTATCTGCCATTATTTCTTGTTTGATCCTTTCAAATACAGTCATCTTAATACTTCCACCACCATATCCCATGCCATATCTATACCTCTACTTTTTCCTTGGAGCATAATCCTTCATTTCAGGTATTGCACCTCCGGCGACAGCCCAGAAATATAAACTTGCAACACTACAATAGGGTGATAGCCTTCTTCTATATTTTTCAAAAAGTTTTTTATCTATTTTTCTATGATGATACACCATTCTCATTCCACGCTGTATTGCTAAATCGCCATAGCTTAAAATATTTGGTCTTTGCAAACAAAACAGAAGTATCATCTCTGCAGTCCAAACACCTATACCTTTAAGACTGGATAGTGCTTTTATCGCTTCGTCATCAGACATACCTTCTACGTCAGAAAGTATAAATTCTCCATTTGTTATCTTATTTGAAAAATCTTTTATGTATTCAGCTTTTCGAAATGTCATACCAAGTGATTGAAGCTCTGAAATGTCAGCATTGCTAATGCTTTCAGGAGTGACACTTCCAAACTTATCATTCATTCTCTGCCATATGGTCTGCTGCGCTTTCATGGAAATCTGCTGGCCAATAATATGGCGCACCACAGATGAAAACAAATCAGGGTCTACCCTTCGCTTGATATAACCAACTCTATCTATGACTTCAGCCAATCGCTTATCCTTACTTTTAAGATATTCGATTTCTTTTTCCCCGTATCCAAAATACACCTAACTGCCTCCTTTCTTCCTATTATCCAATCTACTGCTTCAATTCTCTAGCCTGTCAACTCAATCCTATCATTTACTGGACAGTTGATGTGTTACCGTAAACAATTAAAAATATGGGTTTCCTTACATTACCATCTTCGGCAAAGTGCCAAAAGAAAAGGTCAATGTTTGGAAACCCGTTACTTTATTTATAAAGATTTGGATTTTTATAAACCTACTCAGCAACTTCCTCGCCAAATTTGTTAAGATAGATAAGTTGTCCGTTTTTCTCTGCGAATGTCAAACCGTTCTCAAAACGACCACTTATTTCGTCATATACGCAAGGAGCAACTTCTTTACCGGATCTATCGACTAAACCGTACTTTCCTCCTTTCTTCACGACTGCTAGACCAAATCTAAACTCCCCTATAGAATCATAAACGACAGGAACAATTTCCTTTCCAGATGTATGAATAAAGCCGTGCTTTCCGTCTTTACTCACTCCTGCCAAACCGTCTTTAAATTCACCTATGTTGTCATAAACACATGGAACAACTTCCTTGCCGGATGTATCGACTAGACCGTAC
>DUOV01000136.1 GCA_012838615.1 Clostridia bacterium
CAGGATGTTTTGGCTCATAACATCGCTAATGTAAATACCCCGGGCTTCAAGCGCTCTTTCGTATCTTTTGAGGAAAGTCTCCAGCAAGCCCTTAGCTCAAAGGACAAGATGGAAATAACTGCTAGCCGGCCAGGACATTTAAAAGGCAGGAAGCAACTTGAGGATGTTAAACCTCAGGTGCGAACTGATAATTCGACTTCACTTCGGGAAGACGGGAATAACGTAAATATAGATGTAGAAATGGTACAACTGGCTGCCAATTCTATTAATTATCAGGCAGCTATAAATAGACTTAACGGAAAGATCAGCACTTTACGTTATGTTATTAACGAAGGGAGACGATAAAGCATGCGTTTGATGAAATCCTTTGGGATTAGCGCCTCCGGTCTTTCAGCTGAACGCTTACGGATGGATTTAATCTCCAGCAATATTGCCAATATCAACACTACCAGAACAGCAGAAGGTGGCCCTTACAAACGTCGGGTAGCCGTTTTTGCCGAAAGTCTAGATAAGGCAATAAAAAATCCTACTAAATCAGCCGGCAGGGGCGTGGAGGTTGTAGCTATTCACCAGGATCAAACACCACCTAAATTGATTTATGATCCCACCCACCCTGATGCTGACGAACAAGGCTATGTCCACATGCCTAATATTAACATAGTTACGGAAATGGTCGATCTGATTACAGCAACCAGATCTTATGAAGCTAATGTTACAGCTTTAAATGCTGGAAAAACCATGGCTCTTAAAGCGTTGGAAATTGGTAAAGGGTAGGAGGTATAAGTAATGAAAGTTAGTAAGTGGGTTCCTCAGCCGGTGCTGTTAAATAAGACAAAGGCTGAAAAACCAAAAGACGCTTTTGATGCTAATTTTGGTGAAGTTTTACATAAAAAACTGCAAGAGGTAAACCAACTTCAGCTTAGATCAGATGAGTTAACCCAGCAGCTGATAGCCGGCGGTGAGGTTGAACTGCACGATGTAATGCTTGCTGCGGAACAAGCAAATCTAGCTCTCCAACTAACAGTACAAATTCGCAATAAATTAGTAGAAGCTTACCAGGAACTTTCCAGAATGCAAATTTAACAAATCGCCTATTTTTCGCTCACAACCTTTGGCACTAATATAAAACTTTTTGATTTAAAACTTAGACTAGGTATTATGACTTCAACTATAAAAGGGTGCTTAGAGTGAACAATTTGCTAAAAATCATAGCGGAACGCTGGAACAAGCTTTCCAGCACCAAAAAATCAATAATTATCGTTTTGGGGATAGCAGTAGTATTGGCAGCAGTTTTTTTTGTTCAATGGCTGACAAAAGTTGAGTACGCCCCTTTATTGACCGATCTTAACCCTACGGATGCCAACGCTATAGTTGAAAAACTTAAAGAATTTGGTGTTAGCTATAGGCTGGAAAATCAAGGCAAAACCATATCTGTACCTAAAGATCAGGTTTACGAAGTGATGATCCAACTGGCCGGAGCCGGTGTTCTTCACAATAGTGATATAGGTTTTGAGATTTTTGATCAGCAGAGGCTTGGTACTACAGAGTTCGATAACAATGTGAATTTTATGAGGGCCCTCCAAGGAGAATTACAAAGAACTATTATGGCTTTTGCTGAAATAGAAGAGGCCCGAGTTCATTTGGTACTGCCAAAGGAGAGTCTCTTTATTGAAGAGGAAAAGCCTGCTTCAGCTGCCATAACCTTAGAGCTTAAGCCTCTGGCTAAGCTCAGGCCTGAGCAGGTCAAGGGCATTATCGATTTGGTGTCCAGCAGCGTGGCTAATTTGCCTCCGGAAAATGTAAAGATAATTGATACTTCTGGCCGAGTGTTAAGTGATGAAATAAATCTGGATGGGCAAAGCACATTTGTACATCAAACTCAATATGAGTTGCGCCGTGCCTTTGAAAAAGATTTGGAAAAAAGAGTCCACAACCTATTGTCTGCTATTTTTGGCGAGGGCAGAGCTGTGGTGATGATTTCTGCCGATTTAGATTTCGATCAAGTAGAAGAAGAGACTATTGATTATGGTGAGGGAAGCGTTGTTGGACAAGAAACAGTAGCTGAAGAAAGTACAGGCAGTTCGATGGGTGGCCCCGTTGGAGATCCCAACCTGACTCCGGAGGTACCAGGTTATGTAGGAGTTAATCCAATGGATTCAACTTATCAGCATGAAAGCACTACTACCAATTATTTGGTAGATCAAATAAGAAGGGTAACTGTTAGAGCACCTGGCCAAATCAGAAGTTTATCTGCTTCGGTAGTTGTCAACGGCCAACTAACAGAAGAACAGCTACTTGAAATGGAAAGAGTTGTAGCTGCAGCTATCGGTTTTCAAGAGCTAAGGGGAGATCAGATAAGCGTAACCAGTATGACCTTTGATACTGGAGAAGAAGATACTGAACCGACCCAGCCGGAGACTGAACAGCCTACAGCACCATATCCTGCTTACCTGCCTTACCTAGTCGGTGGATTAGGAGTAGTGTTGATTTTAGTTATAGCAGTTATAAGGCGCAGAAGAAGGATGAAGAAAGAACTGGCTGAGCCTATTATTGAAGAGGTAGTTCCGGCTATTCCGATGGAAGAAGTCGTGCCGCAGCTTACACCTGAAGAAAAGGTTAAAAAAGATAAGCAGCAGAAGATAAAAGAAGTGGCTCGTAAAAAACCAGATGAGGTAGCCCAACTGATAAAAGCTTGGTTAGCAGAAGATTAGGGGGTGTTGATTTATGACTAAGCATGGCCTGACAGGTCTGGAAAAAGCTGCAATTTTGCTCATGACATTAGGCCCAGAACTGTCTTCTGCTGTCCTGAAGCAGCTACCGGAGCCTGATATTGAAAAAGTCACTTATCAAATAGCTAATACAACTACTGTCGATATAGAAGAAAGAGAATTGGTCGTAGATGAATTCTTACAGCTGAGCGAAGCTCAAGAATACCTTCTCCATGGCGGTGTAAAATATGCCAGAGAAATTTTGGAGAGATCTCTTGGTCCGGCCAAAGCTAATGAAATCATTAAGAAGCTAACAGAAAGCTCTAAGATTCGACCGTTTTCTTTGGTCAGGAAAGCAGATCCAAAACATCTGATAAACTTTATAGGCAACGAACACCCTCAGACTATTGCCTTGATACTGTCTTATCTGCAACCGGAGCAAGCTGCCATGGTTTTAAGTGGCCTCTCTGATGAAATGCAGAAAGAAATTGCCAAACGTATTGCTTTAATGGAAAGAACATCTCCTGAGGTTGTTAAACAAGTAGAAGCAATTTTGGAAAACAGGCTTTCATCCCTGGTTGATCACGATTTTACCGCTGTCGGAGGTATTACCACCTTAGTAGATATCTTAAACCGAGTAGACAGGGGTACGGAAAAAACTATCTTAGAATCTCTTGAAGCAGACGACCAGGAGCTGGCTGAAGAAATCAAAAAGCGGATGTTTGTCTTTGAAGATGTTATTAATCTTGACGATACATCTATTCGCAGAATTCTTCGGGAGGTTGACACTAAAGATCTGGCTTTGGCTATCAAAGGTTCAAGTACAGAAGTGGCAGACCGTATTTACAAAAACATGTCTCAACGTGCTGCTGAAATGCTTAAGGAAGACATTGAATTTTTGGGGCCAACGCGCTTACGCGATGTAGAGGAAGCCCAGCAGCGGATTGTCCAGATTATTCGCAGGCTGGATGAAACAGGCGAAATAATTATTTCCAGAGGTGGCGAAGATGCCATTATCGTCTA
>DUOV01000137.1 GCA_012838615.1 Clostridia bacterium
TTCATGTTTTAACAGTTGGGAAAAATCATGCGCCAAAAGTCGAAAGAAAAAATAACCTTTGGATTTATCGGGTTGAACCATATCCTTTGCAAACACCAAACTTTCTAACTTGGATTCAGCATTTAAACTATCGTTTCATTGAAGAAGCAATTAATTTAATAAACACTTGGGGGCCTTTTAATTTAATTCATTGCCATGACTGGTTGGTAGGGTTTACCGGTAAAGTCTTAAAAAACGCTTATAAAATACCCCTTGTCGCCACTATTCATGCTACAGAAGCCGGTCGTAATCATGGCCTTCATACAGCAGAACAACATTATATAAATCAGATTGAATGGTGGCTGACTTATGAAGCTTGGAGAGTCATTGTATGCAGCCAGCATATGGTACAAGAAGCTAATAAATTGTTTAATTTACCGCTAGATAAAATAAGACTGGTACCAAACGGAATTGACTTGGGAAAATTCCGCAACTCTACTTTGAAAAATGTTTGTTTTGGTCCGGACAAGATAGTTTTTTTTATTGGGCGTTTAGTTAGGGAAAAAGGGGTTCAGGTACTACTGGAAGCCGCGCCTGAAGTTATAAAATCTGTACCTGACGTTCACTTCTTTATAGCGGGTAAAGGTCCAATGGAAGCTCAACTTAAGGAGCAAGCAAAAAATCTAGGACTTGAGTCTCACGTAAGTTTTTTAGGTTACATAGAAGAAGAAATGAAAATAGCTCTTTACACCCAGGCTCAGGCAGCTGTATTTCCAAGCTTATATGAGCCTTTTGGCATTGTGGTGCTGGAAGCTATGGCAGCCGGAGCTCCAGTAGTGGTATCTAATACTGGGGGTATGGCTGAAATAGTTAAAAATGAATTTACAGGTCTCAAAGTTGCTCCGGGTAATCCTAAGTCTTTAGCCGAAAATTTAATCAAACTATTACAAAACCAAGAGTTGGGTGAGAGACTCAGAACTAATGGTTTAGCAGTAGTAAAAAAACAATATGATTGGGGTAAAATTGCCGAAAAAACTAAAGAAATCTATTCAGAAATCTTACTTGAATTTGAAAAAGTTCCATGGGGAAGTAGAGAATTTACAACTGATAAAAGTATCGAAGGGAGGTCTTAAAATGAAAGCAATTATAATGGCCGGAGGAGAGGGATCTCGATTAAGACCTTTGACTTGCACTATTCCTAAACCCTTAGTACCCATCTTAAATCGGCCGGTTATGGAATATACAATAGAATTATTAAAAAGAAACCAGATCGAAGAAATAGGCGTAACCTTACAATACCTTCCTCAAGAGATAGAAAACTGGTTTGGTGATGGAAGGGAATGGAATATTTCTTTAACTTACTTTACAGAAACTAATCCTTTAGGGACGGCAGGAAGTGTCAAGAATGCTGAAAGTTTTCTTGACGATACTTTCATCGTAATTAGCGGTGACGCTTTAACTGATTTTGATTTGCAAAAAGCTATCGATTTTCACAAAAAGAAAAAGGCTTTAGTAACTCTAATTTTAACATCAGTTAATAACCCGTTAGAATACGGTGTAGTCTTGACACATAAGGATGGAAGTATAGACAGGTTTTTAGAAAAACCTGGTTGGGGGGAAGTTTTTAGTGATCAGGTTAATACCGGTATATATATTATTGAACCTGATGTTTTAGAGTATATCCCTTCTGACAAACCTTATGATTTTAGTAAGGATCTTTTTCCAGCCTTACTACATAAGGATTTACCTCTTTTTGGTTGTTTGTTAGAA
>DUOV01000138.1 GCA_012838615.1 Clostridia bacterium
AGAGCATATCCAATATACCTCCTTGTATGATATGGGTTGATTACGGGTTTGGTTTTTGGGTATGCTCTCTTATTTTTCTTTTTTTCTTGTTTTCCTCTTTTGTTACCCCAACATTTATTATAGAACCTTTTTTTGTCTAAAAACAGCGCCAAGTAAGGTAGCTTGGCAAAACAAGGTTGATTGCGGAAAGTTACATGGGGGCCAGGTTGTGACAAAATTTGTAAGTGCTGTATTGTATAATATTTTTGTAAGCTAAAGGGCTAAATTTTTGACTCTTGAAATATTTTATAGTAGAAGTGGTATCCTTTTCTATTTAAAAGCGTGTGTTTGGGGGAACCAAGTGGATCAGGAATATATTATCTATTTAGATATTGTGTTCGGGATTAATTTCCTTATGGACTATGGAATTCTGTGGGCCACAGCGAAACTAGGGCAGTTAGAGACTTCCTTTAAAAGACTTACCTTTGCTGCCTTGCTTGGTTCCTTATATTCCTTGGCTGTCTTTTTACCTGAGCTTCACTGGTTGTTTTTCTATGGTATTAAATTTATTTTTTCTTTGTTAATGATCTTTACAGCTTTTGTCCTTCCTTCTTGGCTTAAAATTATTAAAGCCTTAGGTTATTTTTATATGGTAGCTTTTAGCGCGGCGGGAGCCATGTTTGGGGCAATATATTTTTTTGATAACACTCCAGGAGCCTATGCAGTTATGAATGGCGCTTTAGTCATGTTCAACCGAGTAGGAGGTACTTGGTTATTTTGGGCAGTAGGTGCTCTGCTAGTTATAGGCAGGTATGGTCCTGCCTATCTAAAAAGAACTTTGTTAGGCACCTATAGTAATATACCTGTTGTAATTCGGGTGAGAAATTACTCTATTCCTGTAAAAGCCCTTATTGATACCGGCAATCGCTTGAAAGATCCACTGAGTCAAAAGCCGGTAATGATTATAGAATATGGTGTTATAAAAAATATTTTTCCCTCAGCTTTACAAAACATTTATGACAGGGGAGATGAACCGGATTTTGAACAAATTGTTGAGTGTTTGGGAAACAGTTGGTGGTCAAAACGCATGCGTCTAGTACCGTTTCAGTCTATCGGTACTACTAATGGGCTAATGCTGGCTTTCAGGCCAGATATGGTATACATAAAAGTTGAAGATAAATTAATAAGGGTTCAGGATGTGGTTGTAGGGGTAAGTCAAAAAGCTTTGACTTCCAGCGGTAATTACCGGGCGTTGTTGCATGTGGAGATGTTACATGAGGCTTTAAGTGCTTAAGGGGGAGGGTATAATTGATTCATCAAAAGTTTATAGAACTTAAGTGGGGATTAAAGCTTTTTTTAATTAAACTGCTGCAAAAGCTTAATTTACTTGATGAAGTATACTATGTGGGCAGCAGCGAAGCTTTACCCCCGCCCTTGTCGACAGACGAAGAAGCCTATTTAATTGCTCAATTAGAAACTGGGGATTTAGCAGTTAAAGGAGTATTAATTGAGCGTAATTTGCGCTTGGTAGTTTACATTGCCAGGAAGTTTGAAAACACGGGCGTAGGAATAGAAGATTTAGTTTCCATTGGAACTATTGGACTTATTAAAGCTGTTAATACCTTTGATCCTAAGAAAAAGATTAAGTTGGCTACCTATGCTTCTCGCTGTATTGAAAATGAGATATTGATGCATTTGCGGCGCAACAATAAAACAAGGGTAGAGGTATCATTTGATGAGCCTTTAAATATTGATTGGGACGGCAATGAGTTGTTGCTTTCCGATGTCTTAGGTACAGAAAATGATATTATCTACAAATCTATTGAAGAAGAAGTGGACAAAAAGCTTTTGCAGCAGGCTATGAAAAAGCTTACAGCCCGGGAAAAAAAGATTATGGAATTTCGTTTTGGCCTTATAGATGGTACGGAAAAGACGCAAAAAGAAGTAGCTGATCTTTTAGGTATTTCCCAATCATACATTTCCAGACTCGAAAAAAAAATAATTAAACGACTTCGCAAGGAAATTAATAGAATGGAATAAATGATACTTAAACCACCTATTCACCACCCGCTTTCAGCGGGTGGTATTTTTTTGCCAAGAAATTTATATCTTTGCCAGACCAGTATAAAACCTTCTAACAAAGGAAATAATTAAAAAAGACTCAGCAAAGTTGGGCTAGTAAAATAATTGCTTAATCTTAAAGGGTGGGGGTAGACATAGTTGATGGTCAATAAGGTAGAAATTTGTGGTGTCAACACCTCAAAATTGCCTGTTTTATCCAACGAAGTTATGCGCAAGTTATTTAGAGAAATGCAGAGCGGTGACGAGTCTGCTCGAGAAAAATTAATAAATGGAAACCTTCGCCTGGTTTTAAGTGTGATTCAGCGTTTTACAAATAGAGGTGAGTATGTAGACGATCTTTTCCAAGTTGGATGTATCGGACTTATGAAAGCAATTGACAATTTTGATCTTGCCCAAAATGTCCGTTTTTCTACTTATGCAGTTCCGATGATCATTGGGGAAATTCGTCGCTATCTTCGAGACAACAACCCAATTCGGGTAAGCCGTTCCCTTAGAGACATAGCGTATAAAGCTTTACAAGTAAGAGATTCGCTAATTAACAAGAATTCCAGAGAACCTTCTATTAATGAAATTGCAGCAGAGCTAAACATTCCGCGGGAAGAAATTATTTTTGCTTTAGATGCTATTCAAGAACCCATATCTCTTTTTGAGCCCATATACCATGACGGTGGAGATCCGATTTTTGTCATGGATCAAATAGGTGATGAAAAAAATCAAGACGTAAACTGGTTGGAAGGGATAGCCGTAAAGGAGGCCTTGAGTAAACTCACGGAAAGAGAAAAGCTGATTCTAACCTTAAGATTTTTTGAAGGTAAAACTCAAATGGAAGTAGCTGATGAAATTGGCATATCCCAAGCCCAAGTATCCAGGCTGGAAAAAGCAGCCTTAGGACATATGAGAAAATTTGTTTAGGGGGAGTAGTTAAATGAGGAGAGGAATTTTATTTTTAGTAATAGTTGCTGTACTTTCAATGGCGGTTCATAGTTACATCAATGATTGGCCTGTTCTTCATAAGTCAGAGCAAGAATTGATCAGGTTTCACGTGATTGCTAATAGTGATACCTTAGAGGATCAAGCCATGAAAAGAGCAGTCAGGGATCGTTTGGTAAGTGTCATTGGCAATCAGTTTGAGCAGGCTCAAAACATTGAAGAGGCTAGAGAAATAATATTGGCCAATCAAGATTTAATCCTGCAAGAAGCACGGCAGGAAGTGGTCGATTGGGGAAAATCTTATGAGGTTAGGCTGGCCTATGGAGACTTTTTGTTTCCAACCAAAAGTTATGGAAATTTTGTCTTGCCTGCCGGAGAATATGAAGCTTTACGAGTCATTATTGGAGAAGGAAACGGACAAAACTGGTGGTGCGTCTTATTTCCACCTCTTTGTTTTGTAGATATATCTACCAGTCTGGCTAAAGATAATGCTACACCTGTGATGAAGGAACAAGAGCAAGCATCAGAAAAAAAAGTAAAGGTAAAGCTTAAGTTTCTTGAAGTTTTTCAAGGTGATAAAGGTGAAAGTCAGAAAAGCAAAAGCCATATTTAAAAAACAAGTTTATAGCCACGGGATGTTCCCTGGGCTATTTCTTTTTAAATAATCTTTCTGGGGTTACCGTGTTTCTTTTAGCTTAATTTTTAAAAAAGCAAATTTAAATCAGTAGGTGATAAAAAGATGAAAACTGTAGCTATGGCAATACTTGAACAGCTTGCTGCCTGGGGAGTTAAGTACATCTATGGTTATGTGGGGGATAGTATATTTCCCTTAATGGATGCCTTGGCCAAGCAGAATCAGATTCAGTTTATCGCTGTTAAGCATGAAGAAGGGGCGGCTCTCATGGCTTCCGCTCAAGCTAAGTTAACAGGAGAAATTGGAGTTTGTTTGGCAGATGGTGGACCAGGTACTGTCCATTTGTTAAATGGTCTGGCCGATGCCTGTCTCGATCACGTGCCTGTCTTAGCTATAACCGGTCAAGTGAGTCGCAAAGATATTGGCACTAATGTTAAACAATATATTGAACAACAATCATTATTGAGCCCCCTTGTCTCCTATACCAGTCCAATAACCGACCAGGCAGGGGTTTCTCAAGTAATGGAAAAGGCTTTGCGAAAGGCCATAGTTAACCGTTCAGTTACCCATATCAGTATTCCGGTAGATGTTCTTCAAGAGTCTACTTCAGATGAGGTAATACCTTTTGGACCGTACCTCAAGACCAACCCAATTTCTACAAATGATGTGCTTGACGGTGCTGTTCAGTTAATGGCCGGCGCCAAACGTCCTGTTATACTTGTTGGGGAAGGGGGTAGGGAAGCTAAAAAAGCTGTAGCTGAACTTGCTGTAGGCTGGGGTAGTGCTATTGCTACGACTTTAGGAGGCTTGGGAGTGGTAGATTACAGCAACCCCTTATATATCGGGAATCTAGGGCAAGCCGGAAATATGGCTGTGACAAGCTTATTAAGCCAGGCAGATATGTGTTTGATTATAGGGGCCAATTGGTGGCCTAGTAAATACGTTTCTAAGAAAATTCCCCTTATCCAGGTTGATATGAATCCTGCTAACATTGGAGCAACAACTCCTGTGTCATATGGTATTGTAGGAAAGGCGGAAGAGGTGATACCTCAACTATATAAAGATAATGTATTTAGTCCCAATAAAGAATGGCAGGAAAAGATAGTCCAGGTCAAGGCCCAGTGGCAAAAAATACTGGATGAAGAAGCTGAGACTGTGACAACTCCCATGCATCCCGCTGCAGTTATAAGAAGTATTGAGAACGCTTTGTCTGATGAGGCGATTATTTGTTTAGATACGGGGGAGCACACTCTTTGGTTTGGCAGAGGTTTTAGACCTAGAAGTAATCGAGTTTTGTTTTCCGGCAAGTGGAGAACTATGGGTTTTGGAGTGCCGGCAGCCATAGCTGCTAAACTCATTTACCCGGAAAAGCAGGTAATGGCAATTGTTGGTGATGGTGGCTTTACTATGACAATGTCAGAAGTACTTACAGCCGTAAAATATAAGCTTCCAATTACCATCGTCGTGTTTAATAATAAATTCCTAAGTATGGAAAAAAATAAAATGGTACAAAAAGGGTTGACACCCTTAGGAACTGAACTTAATAATCCGGATTTTGCATCCTATGCTAGAGCATGTGGCTGCCAAGGTTATAAAGTGGAAAGTCAGCAAGAACTGGAAGAAGCTCTTGCTAAAGCTCATTCAAGTAATGTACCAACTGTGATAGATGTGCATACCTCAGATCTTAAAGTGCCGTAAACTCATAACTTTTAGACAAGTTTTCATACCTTTACTCATATACATGTAAAAGAGTGGGGGTGGCTGTAGTGATAAAAATATCTGATTTACGCATGCGAGATGTTGTTAATGTGTTAGATGGGCGTAGATTAGGAGTCATTAAAGATATAGAGCTAGATGTGGAGAGGGGAAGGGTAACAGCTATTGTTTTGCCGGGAGCTGGAAAATTTATGGGCCTATTCGGCAAAAATGAGGATATAGTTATTCCTTGGGAAAAAATTAAAAAAATGGGGATCGATGTTATACTGGTAGAAGTTCAGCATTTTACTGAGCCTAAGCATGAATGGGAATTCTAGCTTTTTAATTAGTGCATCAAGAAGTGCGTCCCAGCATATTCTTGATGCATTTTTTTGTTTTTTGCTAAAAATTTCAAGAATGGCAATTAGAGGTGATTATAGTCGAAAAAAAGCGATTTTTGGCTATTTAAGTAGTTAAATCGCTTAGAGGAAATATTTGACACACAACATATTGAGGACTATAATTAAAACTACCCCATATATTGTGGGTATATTTATAAAATTGTTTTAAAGGAGCAAGTTCCGTGAGGTGTCCATTTTGTGGTTACAGTGATTCTAAGGTAGTAGATTCACGTCCTGCTGATGATAGTAATTCTATCCGAAGAAGAAGGGAATGTCTAGAGTGCGGTAAACGTTTTACAACTTATGAAAAGATTGAAGAAGTGCCTCTGATGGTTGTTAAAAAGAGCGGCCAAAGAGAAGTATTTA
>DUOV01000139.1 GCA_012838615.1 Clostridia bacterium
AAAAACTTAATAAAAGGTTTGGAACTAATTTTACAAAAGCCGATCAGTTGTCGGTAGAGCAAATAAAAGAAGATTTTGCTGCTGATGAGGATTTGGTTAGAAAAGCTAAAACAAATACCATTGAAGATTTTAGATTTGCCTTTGAAAAAGTGTTTATGAACAAAGTAATTGACAGACTGAACCAAAATCAGTCCTTCTTTACGCGTGTTTTAGATGATGAACCGTTTAGAAATGTCCTTATGGAGTACATGTTGGTTGAGACCTATGAAAAGTTGAGGGCCAGCCAGCATATGATAACTTGAAAGTGTATAAATGGATATTTAACAGTAAAAGATACTTAACGAAGGCACACCGTCTTTACGGCCAGTTTAGCTAGAATAACGTAAGAAGTGTGCCTTTTATTTTGACCTTCCAGGTTGATGCCTAAAACGCTGAGCAATTTAACTCTCTTTACCGATTGCTATTTGAACCAACTTTCATCTTCATTAGTAGTAAACAATTCAAGTAATGGAAATACGGTTATACCATCAGCCTCAAATCGTAAAACGAATGTGTTATCGTTATATCCCCTGATAAGATCATCATTTTTAAGAAAACCATCACATATTGATATAACCTTCCCTCGATCGTCAAGAATTACAAATGTCTCCTGAGCTGTATTTCCATCAGCAAGAAATTCAAATATTCTAGCAAAATATCCACCACTTTGCGTTAATCCGTATATATTTAGACCAACAATAAAATTGTTTCTCGAGTGCACTTCAAATTTGTTTTTTTCTACCCCATTTTCATAAATCGTCACAGCGGTGCCACTAGTTAATCCCCCATCCTCATTGGTAATTAACTCGTTCTTATATGATAGTCCGTTCCCCAATTCTATTCCAACCTGAGGTTCCGTGATGCAAATAGCATTATCCCCCGAAACATCCAATTTATAAGTATAAGTAAGAAAATCGTCTGGCGATGTAGCTGCAACAATAAGTATGTTTTCCTCTAAAGCCGAAATACTTTTTATTAGCCCTGGTTCAGTAATAATAGACTTCTCTCCAAGAGAGGCAGTATTTAATATTCCAATTCTATCTGCCTTGATAATCAGACAATTATGACCATCGATGAAATAGAAATTTCCCTGATTATCGCAAGTAAACATATATGCTGTGAGACCCTTCTCGTCAAAACCAAAATCGTAACTTCCTAGTAGTTCGCCCTTTAGTGAATACTCGTATACTTTAGCGGATAGTTCAAGCAGTAGTAAATTACCATCTTCTGTTATTGCAAAATCCCTAATTGTCCTTTGCCCATCATGTCGAGATATTCCAAAATCAAGTTCAGGATGTTCTGCCGCCAATAAGCGGAGAGATTCAAAAGAAACCCCAGCTGGCTCGTTGGGGTTAGTATCCTGAGTCTGGTTACAACCACTTAATAATAATATCATTATTATTGAAAGTAACAAAAGCATTCCTTTTTTCATGTTTTTCTCCTCTTTGCCATATTTCTTTCATGGGCTAAAATTCTTCAAAACATTAATTTTCATTACTTTCTAAATACAAAGACTTGACAAATAAAAAAAGGGGGGATATTATGTTGTTATGACAACATAATATTATTAATTTCTTTAGCTGAAGGAGTATTGGTGTGGGGTTAACCATAAATAGAATTGACAGAAATACCCCGGTTCCACTTTATTACCAACTAAAACTCATTATATTAAACATGGTTAATAACGGTCAACTTAAAGCAGGAGATGCAATCCCATCTGAGAAGGAGCTGGGTAAAAAGTACAACTTAAGTAGGATTACAGTCCGCTCAGCTATCCAGGAGCTCGTGCAAGAAGGGTATCTGGTAAAAAAGCGAGGAGTTGGTACCTTTGTGGCAGGCCCTAAGATAAGGCGCGGTATAGATCGCTTAAATAGTTTTTCTGCTGATATGATTAGCTCAGGTCATAAGCCGGGAACTATTTTGATGGAATTTGGGGTTGAAAAGGCCATAGGTACCGTAGCGACTTCTTTAAAAATTCCAGAAGGACAAAAAGTGTGGTTTGTAGAGCGGTTACGTACTGTTGATGGCGAACCAATCGGTCACAGCCTGTCTTACCTTAATTTACCTGAAGGTATAGATCTTAAAGAGGAAGAACTATCAAAAGAACTTTCCTTATGGTCTTTGTTGGAAGAAAAAGATCTGAATATTAAAGAAGTTGAGGATACCGTACAGGCTATTGTAGCTAATAGCAGACAAGCTAAGTTGCTTCATGTTCAGTATGGCGCGCCCCTGCTTTTAATCGAAGGGGTAGCTTACGGAGCTGATGATATGCCAATCGAGTATTCTCGTGTGGTTAACCGTGCTGATCGCTTTAAATACTCTATTCGGGTTACATCTAATCACATTAGTCGTTAAATTGTGTTTTTCCAAAATATTAAATAAAAATAAATTTTTCTAAAAGGGGGAGTAGATGTGGAAGGAACTATGCGAGCAATGTATCTAACTGCTCCAGAACAAATTGAACTAAGGGAACAACCTATTTACCAAGTTGGGCCCAATGAGGTCTTGGTAAGGGTTGCCTATGCAGGTATTTGCCCCTGGGATTTACGTGCCTATCTAGGTAAGAAAAAGGTTTCATTACCACGGGTTTTAGGTCATGAAATCTCAGGTACTGTGGTAGAAAAAGGGGAACTAGTTAAAGATTTAGAAATTGGCGATAAAGTCGTCGGCGACTTTGGAGTTAAATGTGGTTACTGTGTTAATTGTCGCCAAGGGCGAGGCAACAAATGCAGTAATTTAGAATTTTTACCTGGCGGTTTTGCTGATTATGCCAAGTTCCCAAGAACTAATATTTATCCTATTAAAAAAGGTACTAGCATGAAGGCTGCTGCTTGCACCGAACCATTAGCAACTGTTTTCCGTGGTCAGCGCCTGCTTAACTTAAAGCCTGGCGAAGTGGAAGCAGTAATCGGAGTTGGTCCTATTGGCCAAATGCATTTACAAGTAGCCCGTCAATTTGGGGCAAGAACTATTGCTGTAGATTTAATTCAGGAACGATTAGATTTAGCTAAAGAGTTAGGGGCAGAAATGACTATTAACAGCTCTGAAACCTCAATGGTAGATGCTATTATGGAAGCTACCGGCGGGCGCGGAGCAGATGCAATTACCGTAACTGTTCAGTCAGCTCCCCTTATTTGCGAAGCTGTGAAAGCTTTAGGTTATGGCGGACGCTTAAATATTTTTGCAGGAATTTATCCGCAAGATGAATTACATATCGATCCTAATTTAATCCATTATAAAGAATTAAATATCCTTGGTTCTGCAGACAGTACCAGTTATGAATTCCGTGAGGCTCTGAAACTCATAGAAGACGGCGCTGTTAAAGTTGAACCGCTTATTTCCCACGTACTTCCATTAGAAGAATTGGCAAAAGGACTAGACATTGTCGCCAAATGTGGCGGTATGAAGGTCATAATGGAAGTAGAGGGAGACTAAATGAAGGAAGTCCAAGGGACAATTTTAGGAATTGATGTTGGTACTTCTTCGCTAAAAGCAGTTGTTTATGACCTTACAGGTAAGGTCATAAACATGAACAGTCAAAGTTATACTTTTTCAACACCTAAGCCTGGTTGGGCTGAAATAGACCCGGAGCTTTGGTGGGAGGCATTCAAAAAAGCCTTAAAAGAATTAAATAAAGTTTCGTCGTTAAATAAATTACTAGCAATTTCCTTTACCGGACAAATGCATACTGGAATTTTACTAGACGAAAATCACACTACCATTCAACCTACAATCATGTGGCTTGACCGCAGAGCCGCAGTTGAGACCCACGAATTGCTGCAAAAGCTGAATTTACCATCTTACCAACTTAACAGCACATATACCCTACCGAAATTGCTATGGCTACACAAACATTATCCAGAAAAATTAGCAAAAGTTAAAAAAATATTATGGCCTAAAGATTATCTTCGTTGGCGTTTGACAGGTGAGTTTTGTACTGATTCAACGGAAGTCTTAGGCACAGGTCTTTATGATTTTGATCTTCACAAGTGGGCAGAATCCAGGCTTGAGCTTATAGGTCTTGAGCCAGAAGTGTTGCCGGAAATAAGATCTCCCTTTTCAGAAGGAGGCAGAATTCGCCCCGAATTAGCTGAGGAATTAAATTTAAACCCAGAAGTTAAAATCCTCGTTGGAATGGGAGATATTGCTGCTTTACTTGGAGGAGCTCCTCATAAAACAGGCAGAGTAGTTTGTTCTTTAGGAAGTTCTTCGATGATCTTTGCTTCTATACCTAAAGACATGTCGCCAAGTTTACCAGGTGATGCTCTTTATACGGTAAACTTGGAGCCTTATAAGCTTTATGGCGGAGTTTCTTCGACTACCGGTGCCTCTCTGGTTTGGTTATATGAGAAAATCCTTGAGGGTCAACAAAAAGGGAAAGATTTCAACGATCTTTTTTCGGCTGCTCTGGAAATCAGTCCCGGCTGTGAAGGACTATGTTTCATTCCCTACTTGGCAGGAGAGAGAAGCCCTTACTGGAGCGATGATGTCAGGGGAGGTTTTTACGGACTAAGTTTAAGCCATGATGCCAGGCACCTGACACGGGCGGTAATGGAAGGGATAGCTTATAGCTTAAGACACTTGATAGATCTATATGAAGAAAGTGGTGTAAAAGTTCAGGAGTTAGCTTTAGCTGCAGGAGGCATAAGAGTTCCTGGCTTAGTACAAATAATTGCCGATGTTTGTGGTAAAAATGTTTTAATCTACGCTGGACAGGATACCGTAACCAAAGTTTTATATGCTATATGTGCCTCGGCTTTAGACCTGGCAGACTTTGAAGAAAGCCTGCTGTCAACCTTTGGTCAACCTGAATTTATTCATTATGATCCTACTCATTCTTTAGCATATGATAAGACTTATCGCATTTATCGTAAATTTTCTGATTTTGCTGCAAGCTGTGCTGATTATTACAAACATGATTAGTCAGCTGCTGAATTTTACAAGTTTAATTTAAGAAAGGACGTGCACTAATGATAGGTAAAAAAAGAAGAATGGAAAGATTGTTTGTAGGACCAGAAAAGAGATGTTTAATGACTCCTCTGGATCACGGTGCTTGGTTAGGACCCCAAAAGGGTATTGACAACCCTAAAGACATTGTTACTAAGGTTTTAGCAGGAGGAGCCAATGCTTTACTGGTTACACCTGGCTTTTTAAAACAAGTTGAGTCTGTTATCACTCCCGATATAGGAATTTGCTTAAGAGTCAGCATTACTTGCGGGCCAAGTCCTGAAGGGAAGCAAGAAGTATTGGCCGCAACAATGGAAACTGCTTTAAAGATGGACGTTGATGCAGTAGCTTTATCTATCTTCTTTGGGCGTGGCGCCGAGCCTGAAATGCAAAGAACTATCAGCAAGTACATAGAAGAAGCTCACCGCTATGATATGCCGGTACTAGCAGAGATGATTCCGGCAGCTGATAAAATGTACGATATTGACGCAATCGCCCATGTTTCCCGCTTAGGTATGGAGATGGGTGCAGATATTATCAAGACTAATTACGCTGGAGATCCTGAAGCTTATAAACACGTGGTTTCTTCAGTAGGTTTACCAATTATTATTGCCGGCGGCGAAAACAAAGGTGGCGAAGAAGGGACTCTGGAAATGATCCGGGATATAGTTAAAGCCGGTGCTCACGGTGTTGCTATTGGACGTCGTGTATGGCAAGCAGAAGATCCGGAAGGTTTGGTAAGAAAAATGAAACAAGAGCTTTTTAAATAAATTTTCAGTCTGACCGGTAAGGAGTGTGACAAGGTGGACAACAATATGATAATCAAAGGGCTGACTGAAATAGTCGGGGAGAAATATGTAGCTGCTCAGGAATTCGTACGCTTAACCTATACTAATGATTTTAGTGTTTCTCCTCCTAAAGTGCCTGTTGCAGTAGTAAAGCCTGGCTCGACGGAAGAAATAATAAAAATAATGCAATTTGCTAATGAGCATAAAATACCTGTTTCACCACGAGGTGGGGGTTCCGCTCAAGAAGGTGGCTGCTTGGCGGTAGATGGCGGCATTGTACTTGAAACATTACGACTTAATAAAATATTAAAAATAGATGAAGAAAACGGTTACGTTACGGTAGAAGCAGGAGTAACCTTTGGCAGACTTATGGCCGAGCTTGAAAAAAGAGGATGGAAAATAGGGATTGCGCCCTCAGGTGCTTTAGCAGGAACTGTAGGTGCTCACCTATCCAGACCTGGTGTAGGTTGGGGCAATATCCGGTATGTGACTCAAGGAGACCAGGTTTTAAGTGTCCGAGCTGTTTTGCCTGATGGTACTATTGTTGATACTGGTACCCGCTCCAATCCCGGTGCTGAACCATTTTTCCGCTACGCATTGGGGCCTGATCTAACAGGCTTGTTTATAGGAGCAGAGGGTATTTACGGAATCGTAACTGAAGCTACCTTGCGTATCTACCCAAATCCGGAAAAGGTGTACATAGAGCGTTTTAAGGTTGCAGAATTAGATACAGCCCTTAAAATTTTCCGGGATATAGCTGTTCAAGATCTGGTTACATTTATTTCTGCTCCCTTAATTAAAGAAAAGGATTTATTCTTTGATGTTAATATTCAAGGTTTTAGCGGAGAAGTTGATGGCCGGGCAGAGAAAGTAAGGTCTATAATCAACAGTTATCCGGGAGTTGAGTCTTTAGGCTCAGAAGCTCCTCAAAGTTTCTGGCCTAATCGTTGGTATCACACAGGGGAAGAATTCCTGGAAGGTATAGCAGGTGTGGTAAACTTCTTCCTGCCCCACTCTGAATTGGGTGCAGGGCTTAGGACCATGCGACAGTTAATTGAAAAACATGGAATTAAAAACTATGTTCAACAATTATTCCCGGGTCCAACAGGTGCTGAGGTTGTTGCTCTGTTATTCCATTACCCGAAAGATCAGGAAGAATATCAAAAGATCCATAGAGCCATTGAAGAAATGATGCCCAAAGCTCTACAGTTAGGCGGAGCTCCTTATTCGAAAGGACGCCAATGGGCCCCATATTTGGAGGAGCAAATGAGAGAGACCGGTTATTGGTCGTTAGGCAAAGCTATTAAGAAGCTTGTTGATCCAAACAATATCATGAACCCAGGCGTTATTGGTTTTTAACGTGGAGCGGCTGTAAGGGGGAATCAAAGATGCTGGAAAAATATTTAGATAAAATCTATAACTGTACAAGGTGCGGTTTTTGTAGAGTTTGGGGCTGGTCTGGGATTGAAACAGTTTGTCCAATTTATAAGCATACACCAGGATGGGAAACTCATTTTGCTCGGGGCCGGGTAAAGCTGGCCAAAATGATTGGTGAGGGCAATGTAGAAATTACCCAGGAAATGGTAGATCACACTTTGCTCTGTACTTTATGTGGTAATTGTGAAACAGCTTGTCCCATCAAACTTCCGTTGCATGATATCTTTCATGCTATGCGTTCCGATTTGATGGAAAAAGGCTTTAAAAAACCTGATCACTATCGTATTGCTGAAAGTATAGAAAAGAATAATCACCCCTTTGGTGAAAGAAAAAGACGCAAGTATAAAAATGAAGCTCCGGCTGACGGACAACTAAAAGTACTGTATTATCCTGGCTGTAATGCCAATTATAACGCGCCTAAAATCATCAAACATACAACAGAAGTTCTTAAAAAGCTAGGCATTGCTTTCCAGGTAGTAGAAGAAGACACCTGCTGTGGATATCCCTTATATGATTCGGGACAAACAGCTGAAATGAAGCAGGCAGCGCTACGTAATATTGAAGTGTTAAAGCAATACGAGCCCGACTTAATTGTTACGGCTTGTCCGGGTTGTCTAAATGCTATGAAGAATGTTTATCCCAACATGTTAGGGATAGAACAGCCCTTTAAATTCCAAGATATCTCCGAGTTTTTATTACCGCTTATTGAGGGTAAATTAAGTCCTTCTTCAGGGGTTATTACCTGGCACGATCCCTGTGTCTTAGGCAGAAGATTAGGGATTTATGAACAACCTCGCGATATTTTGAAAAGCATTCCGGGGACAACCTTTAAAGAATTAAGAAGACATCATGAAAAATCCCAGTGCTGTGGCGCACCTTTAGCAACATTTGAAGAGATGAATCCGATTTCTGCAAAAGTTGGAATGGATCGGATAACTGAAGCCAAGGATGTTGGCGCAAATGAATTAATAACTTCCTGCCCTGCTTGCTACAACAACTTGAGAAGGGCTGCCGACTTTACTCAACAAGGAGTAACTGTCAAGTTCCTTACTGAAAAAATAAATGAGGTGTTGGGAAATGAACAATCCCTCGAAAAAACAAGTTGATATTTTAATTGAACATGGTTTTGTCATTCCGGTAACAGGCCCGGACAAGATAATCGTAGACGGCGCTGTAGCTATAGATCAGGGAAAAATTGTGGAAGTAGGTACTTCTTCAGAACTTGCCGCTAAGTTTGAGGGCAAAAAACAGATTGATGCTACAGGCAAAGTTGTAATGCCGGGTTTAGTCAATGGGCACTGCCACTTCCTCCAGGAGTTTATGAAAGGCGCCCAAGACGATTTGCCTTTGGTGGAATGGATTGATAAAGTCAGTTTCCCCAGGATAAGGGTGGCTGTACAGGATTATTTTGACGGAAAACCTGAATTGCAATATTACGCAACCTTACATGGTTGTATAGACTCTTTAAAATCCGGGGTTACGACTGTACTAAATATGGAGTGGGCAACTCCGCTGGAAACTATTAAAGTTTATGAAGATACCGGTATCCGGGCCATGCATGGCCTTACAATTACTGACAATGACAAATGGACTCCTCCTGAGGCAATTTTGCCTCATGATGAGTACTTTGCTTTAGCCGAAAAGCTTAACGAAAGGTGTAAGAACTCTAAAGATGGTCGGGTTGTCTATTGGCATGCTATTGCTTGTCCCAATTCTAATAGCACCCAGATGATTAAAGATGTACGAGACCATGCAAATAGTCATAACATACCTATTCATATTCATTTAGCTGAAACAAACTTTGAGTTTAACAACATCCAAAAGCTCTATGGCAATACTCCAACGGGCTATTTAAAGGATATCGGTCTTTTAGGTTCTGATGTGTCAGCTGCCCACAGTATTTGGCTTACTGACGATGACATAGACCTTCTGAAGGAATACGGAGTTTCTGTTGTACATAACCCGGAATGCAACGCGAAAATAGCTTCCGGTGTGGCACCCATAGCAAAAATGCTGAACAAGGGGATAGCTGTAGGCGTAGGTTCGGATAGTGTGGCAGTTAAAGATAATCACGATCTTTTCCAAACCATGCGTGTTGCTGCTTACTTACAGAGGGTTCATAATTTGGATTCGATGGCCATATCAAGTTATCAGGTTTTGGAAATGGCAACTTTAGGAGGAGCTAAAGCCCTTAAGGTAGGCGATAAACTGGGTTCTC
Source organism: Clostridia bacterium (assembly GCA_012838615.1). Classification (GTDB taxonomy): domain Bacteria; phylum Bacillota; class DUOV01; order DUOV01; family Zhaonellaceae; genus DUOV01. The sequence goes on from DUOV01000139.1 coordinate 9,430, forward strand.
TGGAACCAGGCAAACTTGCAGATATTATCTTGGTTGATTTGAAATCCTCCCATATGCGGCCAATTAATAATCTGATTAATAATATTGTTTATTGTGCAACTTCCGACCGAGTTACAGATGTTATTGTCAACGGTAAGCTGGTAGTTGAAAATAAAAAGCTTTTAACTGTCAATGAAGAGGAAGCTTTAGCAGAAGCAGAGGAATTTGCTTATAAGCGCTATACTGCTGCTGGATTAAATCTGCCACCATATTTTTGTATTTCGAAAGTGGGGATGTAAGCCATGAAGGTAGCATTGTTAACTGAGCCTTTGAAGTTTCAAGTTGCAGAAGAGACGATGCCGGAACCAGGCCCGGGAGAAGTAAGAATACAGGTTAAGGCAGCGGGCATTTGCGGCACAGATTTGGAAGCGTTTTCAGGCAAAACACCCAGGGGATGGAGTATTACTTACCCGTTTCGTATGGGACATGAATTGGCCGGAGTAGTAGATAAAGTTGGGCCAAATATTACATCCGTAAAAGTTGGTGACCGGGTAGTACCCGATGGTAGGTTGGTTTGCGGCGTATGTACTTATTGCCGACAGGGTAAGTTTAGCGCTTGTACAAACGCCGGCTATACCTCCGGTGGCTTTATGGAATATAGTATCTATCCAGCCAAGAACCTGGTGGTCATACCTGGGGGCGTTAGTTTTGTTGAAGCTGCTTTAACCGAACCCCTTTCCTGCTGCATTAACGGTGAGAGTAAGTTATCGGTTGTTCCTGGAGATACGGCTGCAGTAATTGGGGATGGTCCTATCGGCATCTTACATGCCCAGCTTTTAAAGGCAAGAGGAGCAAAAGTAGTATTGGTAGGTATGGTGCCTGAAAGGTTAGATTTAGCTTTACAGTTAGGGATCGATGCTGTTGTTAACATTGAAGAAAAGGATCCTCTTAAGGAAGTAGAATTGTTTACCCAAGGCTGTGGAGCTGATGTGGTGGTAGTAGCTGTTGGTAGTGGTGCAGTACTTGAGCAAGCTTTCCACATGGCAGGCAGATTTGGACAGGTACTTTATTTTGCAGCCATTATGAAGCCTAAGTTTGAAATAGACTTAGATTTGGTTCACTATAAAGAGCTGAAATTGGTAGGCAGTTATGACTCTACTATTGCCCACTATGAAAAAGGCTTAAAGTTGATTGCCCAGGGACTGATTAACGTAAAGCCTCTGGTCAGCCACCGTTTTAGTTTAGAAGAAGTAAATGAAGCTTTTGAAACGGCAAGACAAAGAAAAGGGCTGAAGATTATTATCGAGCCCGGCCGGAAAACCGATGGGGAAAGGAGTGTGGATAATGATTCTTAATGGAGTGACTATTCAGGATACATACGCAGAAGCCTGGAAACTGGAAGTGGTAAGGCTTGTGTTGACTGCGATGAGTTATGAAATAGCTTTAAGCGGTGCTCAACAATTTGTGGGTGCCGCAGGGTCTAGCGAACTAGGGTCTAAAATTAGTGGTGGGATCGAACGTAAAGCGCTACCTACTGAGACACCGGACGGTCGCCCCGGTGTGATAGTAGCTGTAACCATGAATCCGGAAAAGCGGGAACAAATGTTAGAAGAACTGGCTTTAAGGATTCATTTGGCTACCTTAGTTCCGACTTGTACAGTATTTGACTTTATGCTTCCGGATGTGCCGGCAGATAAGGTGTCAATACATTCAAAACTAGTAAATAATTGGAAAAATTACGAAAAAGAGGAAGTAGTTAACGGGCGTAAGCTTTGCGTCGTGCCGACTATTACCGGGTATTTCAGGTATGAACAAGAAATATCCATAGCAACTCAAGGATCGGACGGACATTTTGTCTGTTATGCTCTAAATGAGCCTTCAGCAGTATTTGCAGTAAAAGCAGCTAAGGAAGCTATGGAAGCCGTAGACGGGGCAATCCCAATGGGCTTGGGGCTAGAGCAAGTATACAGAGAACGGGATTACTGTATTGGCTTAAAGGATGTTATTGATAATTCAAAAGTTCCCGATGGAGTAGGCTCTATTCTTAACTTACTCTATTTTGGAGTAGATCAGGAAAGGGTAGCCAAAGGGTTGGCAGTTGCAGTAAAAGCTGCCTGCAAAGTACCTGGAGTTATCCAAATTGGTGCCATGAACTTTGGGGGAACTTTTGGTCCATATAAATACTATCTCCGGGATGCGATTAAATAGTAATATAAATGCCCAAAAATTCCCTTGACTCAAAAGATGCAGCCGGAGGCTTTGGGGAGGAGGGTTGCAAACTAGTATAAGCGTGTGAGACAAGAATGACGTGCCTAAAATCTACGGAGGTGTAAACTAAGTTATGAGCACAAATGTAGCCACAGAGAATCTTGAAAGAATAAGAGAAACTGCACCAAGCCCAACTACGATTCATATTGTTACTGCAGCTGTATGGGCCGGAATTATCGCAGTACTTCAAACCATAAGCATGTTAGGTTTTTCCGTGTCTATGGTTATTGTAAGTTTAAATATTGCCGTTAGTCTTTATGTAGTATCTGGTCTATGGTTTGGTTTGTGGGGCTTGTTAGGTACACTAATTGGAATGATCATCGGTAATGCTATGGGAGGCATGCCTTTATCTATAATCTTATTATTCCAAATTTGTACTATTTTTGAGGTTACTTTGCCCATGTGGGCTTTTAGAAAATTCAACTGCGATCCTAGATGTAGGGATGCAAAAAGTATTATAGTCTTTATTCTATTCGGTGCAGTTATTAATAGTTTAATCGGTTCCTTCTGGAGTGCTTGGTATGTATTTTTAGGTCAAGCTGCTCCTCAGTTTTGGCTATACGGCATTTTCCCAGGTTGGTTTGGTGGGGAAGCCATTGGAAGAGCGATATTGGGGTTATTAGCATTATGGGTACTTTCCCCCTTTATTATGCGTTTCCGTGGTTATGTACCTAATAAACCTGGACGCTGGATAGCTTAAAACTACAAATAAAGGAGTGACTTTCATGACAGAGAAAAAGGTTCGCAAAGATCCTTGGGGTTTAGCAGTTAATATTTTTAATTTCCTGTTTACTATTACTTGTTTAAGTATGGGCGTATATGTATTTGTTGTATTAATTCCACAAGTAGTTGGATGAAAAATAAAACAGGGGTTGGTTCCGTGGCCTAGATGCATCGGGCCAGCCCCGCCTTAAAAGAAGGGAGGAAGATGTTAGATGTCAGAAGCTGCCTTGGGAAGGGACCGGGGTTTAAGGAAAACCATTTTCGGGTATACGCCAAAATGGACTCCTTTTTCCGTTTTTCACCCTTTTGCCAGAATGATGCTGATCATATTGTTCAATGCACCTTTCTTTATTGTTAATCCTTTAGTCAACAGCATATTTTTTGTGTTAGCTCTTAGCTGTTTTGCAATTGCCAGAATTCCTGGTTCCTATCTAAAGAAATTCATTGGCTTTGTCATAGTAATGACACTTACGCTGTTTTTAAGTTTTGCATTTTTCCCATCTGTTTGGATTAAACCGCCTTACCAACATGTAATTTTTAAACTAGGATTTTTCACCTATCATTATGAAAACTTTATTGTATCAGTTACGATGTGGTTCAGATGGATGTCGGCCATTTTTGGGGTTTTGTTTGTTTTCTCTGTTATTGACGAAAAAGATATTAATATTGCTCTGAAGATTTTACGTTTTCCCTATTTCTTAAGACTAGCTGTGGCAACTGCTTTACGTTGTTTCTTCACTTTCTATTACGACGCCTTACAAATTATTGAAGCTCAAAAAGCGAGAGGTCTAGATCTTGATAGCATGAGTACTTTTAAAAAGTTAAAGTATTATGTTGCGGTTATGGTTCCCCTTGTGATGACAGAATTGAAAAAAGCGGATGAAATGGCTGACGCAGCCGATTCCAGAGGATATGTTGCTACCTTTAAAACTGGCGATTACAAGCGAACTGAGTATGTAGGACATGAGCTAAGTTTTGGGCCTCAGGATTTTATTCTAATGTTTCTCTGTGTTGCAGTTCTAATTACTGCCATTGTTTCCGGCTCTATACCGGGACTCGGACCTATTGTTAAATTTATTCCCGCAGATCCTAGTTTTTGGGCAACCTTGTTTTAGCATCTGGGATAGCAAACCATTTAAGGAGAGGAGTAAGATTAATGTCAAAACCATTTATCAGCGTCCAAAATGTTCACTTTGCTTATCCCGATGGAACGAAGGCTTTATTTGGTGTTGACCTGGATATTTATCCCGGTGAGATCATTGCCTTGGTCGGACAAAACGGCTCAGGTAAAACAACATTAGTAAAGCATTTTAACGGGCTTTTAAAGCCTACAGAGGGAGATGTGCTTGTTGACGGCGTAAGTGTACGGAAACAGGCTATGGGACAGCTGGCTAGGCGAGTAGGTTATGTTTATCAAAATCCAAGTTTACAATTATTCAGCCAAAGTGTCAAAAAAGAAGTGGCTTTTGGTCTAAAATTACTAAACTTACCTGAGAAAGAAATAGACGAAACGGTTGATGAGGTATTAAATATTGTTGGTCTTTACGATAAAAAGGGTTCTATAATAAATGTTGGGGTAACAAAAGAGGAAAACAAGAAAAAAAGAAAAATAAGAGAGCATACCCAAAAACCAAACCCGTAATCAACCCATATCATACAAGGAGGTATATTGGATATGCTCT
>DUOV01000140.1 GCA_012838615.1 Clostridia bacterium
CCCCTAAGCATTACGTGATATATTCCGGTTGAACTGAGCTTCCTTGCACGTCTTGGCATTGTACCACCTCTGGGATATTTTAACACACCAACCTATTTCGGTCAAGACATAGAACCGTCCCCTGTCTTGCCTCAAGCCAGAAGGAGACCCGGCACATTATGCTCCCAGCGATATGGTCTTTACAATATTTACACCGGGGCCATCGAGGGCTACACCACCTTTTGTGGAACGGCGGGTAATTGACGGATACAAGTGGAGCTACATCATCGGCTTTCCCATGCAGCGGGTAAGCAAAATACAATTACGTTTATGCACCGGAGGCTTTAAAATCGTATCTTCTGGTAATGGTGGCCACCTTCTTTGTTGTGCCGACTATTGTCTTCATAGTAATGGGATATTCAGCCGCAATCTGGCCGACCCGGTTCTGGAAATCATTACAGGCAAACATCTGGCCCGGGGGGAGTATGAGCACCGCTGGCCGGAAAAAGGGTTGTACCGTGAAGTCTACCGAAGCTTGAACAACCTTGCCACTACCACTACCTTGAAGAAAACGAAGCTGAGTGGCAAAATATTGAAAAAATGCGTGAGGAATGGATTCAGAATTTGTCCCACGAATTTAACTTCTATCAAAGGATACGGAGAATAATAGCCGATGACTGTTACCAGCTAAACTGAGCAAGAAATGCAAGGCTATGCAAAGATAATCACAGGGAAAGCCCAGTATATGGAGGGGCTCCTGTAGGAGCTAAAACTTACGCAAGTTTAAAAGGGGGATTGTGCCCCTTAAAGGGCAAAAAGGAAGACCTGGTGGCCCTCCTGAGAGATATGAGAGATATAGTGATTGATGTCTTAAATAACAACTACGAACAGCGGAAAATATACTTCACAGCACAACAGGAGCCCATTGTTTTTTCCTTCGATAGTTTTTTACTGCATTGTGGCCTTTACAATCTGATATATAACACAATTGTTCAGAACCCTGCGGATACGGAAATCCATATCTTTATCGAAAAACAGAGAAGATCTATGTGAAAATACAGGATAACGGAAAAGGTATTTCCAAAGAAGAATTGGCAAATTTGTTTGGGCGGTACTGCAGGGGCACCAGTACCGGGAAAATCAGCAAGGTTCCGGTCTTGGGCCGGTATTGCCAAACAGATCGTTGCGATCCACGGCGGCACTATTGAAATGGAAAGCACTTTAGGTTTCTGATTACCGTGTCGTTCTAAACGGTTTAATGTCTTATTAAAGCCACTTGATAGAGAGTAATTAAACTAAAGCAGCAAGAATTCAGGGAGTGGTTTAAATGTGGAGAAAGGGAAAACTGTTTTGTCTAGTATTAATTCCTGTCTTTATTACCAGCATGCTGGCACAGGTTAGTGACAGGGAGATTACTTTAATGGTGGAAGGGAAAAAACTTTCCTTACACACACCACCAATGATTGTTGGAGGTAGAATCCTGGTGCCCTTCTGGGACCTGTTAGAGAGCATGGGCGTGAAAGTTGATTGGGATGAGGCGTATAGGACTGTTATTGCTGAGACAGACAATATAAGTGTGAGGCACCAATTGGCGACCCCATGCCCTCGTTAACGACCAACAGGTGAAATTGGATGTATCTGCCCACATTGTAAACATTAAAACATTAGTCCCATTGCGTTTTGTGGGACCGGAAACTTTAGCTTTACGATTTGTTGGAGTATAATTTCACTTTTTTTCGATATCTCTTGAACTTCCTGTACCTGCATATCAATTCGTTCCGCCCCCGACAAATATCACGCCAACTACGAGAATGGTTATTGGCGTGATAATTATTATGGCTTTAGTCTTTCTATTAACTCTTTTATTTTTGTTTCTATTGTTGAGATCACTTTTATAAATTCCTCATCACCCTTACCTGTAGGATCATCCAATCCCCAATCCTCACGGTGCTTGCAGGGCAGATATGGGCATTCCACATTGCACCCCATCGTAACTACAACGTCCACAGGGGGTAACTCTTCAAGTAACTTTGGTCGTTGTGTTTTTTCCATATCAATCCCATAAAGTTGTTTCATAAGACGAACAGCGTCGGGGTTAATGTTGTCTTTAAGCTCCGTGCCAGCGGAATAGCTTTCAAAAATATCTTTTGCCAGATGCCTACAAAGTGCCTCAGCTATTTGACTCCGACATGAATTATGAACACATATAAAGGCAACCTTAGGTTTACTCATGTTTAACCATCCTTATCCCCTGATCTTCTGCAGGATTTTCACAATATCATCGGTTTTAAGCACCTTGCCATAGGATACAACCTTCCCATCGATTACAAGAGCCGGAGTAGTCATTACGCCGTAGGCTGCAATCTGGGAAAAATCGGTTACATGCTCAATAGTAGTATCCATTCCAAGTTGTTCCAGGGCTGCTTTTGTTGCCTCCTTAAGTTGATTACACTTGGCACATCCGCTTCCTAAAACCTTTACTCCTGCACCTTCAGACTTAGCGGCTTCTGCTTCTGTTATCCTTTCCGCATCATAGTTCCCGCTACAGCAATAAGATGGAGTTTCCTTTTTATTTTTCCTACCAAACAATGCCATAATAGATCTCTCCTTTTTATGCAATTTTTTCTTAGCAGCATTTACCCCCACAAGAGCAGCTTGATTTATTTTTCTTTCCTTCATAGAATTCCTTTAGATTTTCAGGTAATTCATACTCTCCGCAGGAACAACCAGGTTCAACCTGCCCAAATACTGATTCTAAGATAGTTTCAGCGAGCATTTCTTTCAGGGGTATCTTATAGGTTTCTCCGTTATACTCAAACACCCGGCAGTTTACATCGGCTCCACTTATGTCACTACAGCAACCACAGCTATTCTCTGCAACAGATTGGCAAATATCATAACCGTTTACACGAATCGTAGGAGAGGAAAGAAACCTGTATTGCGCTGCAATTTCTGCTGTTTTCATCTGAATTTTGTTATACTCTACTTTAAAACCAGCAGTATTCAGTGCGGGAGTAAGTGCCATCATAACCTCATCAAGTACTTTTTCCGTTCCAATACAACGGTCACATGTTTCAAGATCTAGATAAAGATACTCAACAACAATCTTCTTTTCCGATGCAGCTTCACACCCACAAGGGCAAAAGGATTTCTCCACCAATTGTTCCCACCTCCTAAACTATCAACACCTGAAGAGCATTGAATAAATAACCGACAATTATGATTCCGATCGTACAGATTGCA
>DUOV01000141.1 GCA_012838615.1 Clostridia bacterium
AGAGCATATCCAATATACCTCCTTGTATGATATGGGTTGATTACGGGTTTGGTTTTTGGGTATGCTCTCTTATTTTTCTTTTTTTCTTGTTTTCCTCTTTTGTTACCCCAACATTTATTATAGAACCAGAAAATTTATGGAGCTAACCATGTTGAAACAACACAATTAGCTCCATGTTTAGACTATTAGCCAACTACTTGAGGAATTAAAACGGTGAAAACATATATTCCCATGCCAAGGCAGACAATGGTAAAAATAATATTAAAAATATTAATAGCTAAACCCCAAGGATCACTTTGAACCTTTTTTTCTTCCATGAGTTCCACTCCTTATTCTTATGGTTTTAAGCTAACCAGCGTCCAGGCTCATTAGGTACATAACCACGGAAACGCATAATAAAGGGAGAAAGTACCCATAAAGCTACCAGGCCAAGGATCGCTCTTCCAACTGCTTCTCCACCAAACCAACCTGGGAAAACACCGTATAACCAAAACTGCGGAGCAGTTTGTCCTAAGAATACATACCAAGCACTCCAGAAAGAACCAATTAAACTATTAAGAATTGCACCAAATACTAAGAATACAATAATACTTTTAGCGTCACGACATCTGGGGTCACAATTAAATTTTCTAAATGCCCACATAGGTAGTGTTATTTCAAAAATAGTACAGATTTGGAAGAGTAATACGATAGAAATGGGCATACCACCTATGGAGTTACCAATGATCATTCCAATCATAGAACCTAATAAGCCCCAAAGACCAAACCAAAGACCAGATACTACATAAAGACTAACTGCAATATTTAAGCTAACAATAACCATAGATACTGAAAAACCTAACATACTTATGGTTTGAAGTACTGCAATAACCCCCGCCCACACAGCTGCTGTTACGATGTGAATAGTTGTTGGGGTTGGTAACTTTCTCTAACCCTCTCAATTGAACTTGTATTGAGCTCAGTGCTCATAATGTACACCTCCCACAGTTCTAAAATATTGCCCCTTCAAAGATTGATTTAACCTAGAACAACCCTACCCTCCTTTCCTAGTTTTTTATCTTCCTCTCTTATTGCAGCTAAAACATCGACTGATGTTGCATTTACTTAGCATTTGCTTGTAATAGCTATAATAATGAAATATTTGTAGCAAGACAAATATTCTATATTTTCTAATAAAATTAATCCTTCCTGTCTGTAGGAATTAGCTTGACTAGGTCAAGTATTATTACTTCTTTGAAAAGGCTCGGTTCAATTGATTAGAAGTAACACGAATAGTATATTTAAAGCGATCAGCTCGATTAACTGCACGTGAGTATTCAATAGGTGTACCGTTCTTACCGTAAGATATACCCTCAATTAAAAGCAGCGGCGCCCCCGGATGAACTTTAAGCAACCTTGACTGGCGACTATTAGCCGTAATAGCCTGTACGGTATCTTCTACTTCCGTGATTATGATATTCATTTCCTCCAACAGAGCCCATAGGGACACCTCTTTTTCTAATTGTTTTTTCGTCAAAACAACTTCTTTAGGCAAATTTAGATAAGAGATGCTATGACTTATTGGTTCATCATCAACAGTCCTTAAACGCTCGATCAACCAAACCCTTTGACCCTCTGGTATTTTTAAAGCAGTAGCCACAGCCCCTATAGCTTTTTCAACGCCAAATTCAAGCAAAAGTGAACCCGGCTTATGGCCGGCTCGGCTCACATCCGTAGAAAAGCTACTTAAATTACCAATTCCACGCCTTAGCTTTGGCTCTGCAACGAAAGTTCCGATCCCTTGACGCCTTTCTAAATAACCTTCTTGTACCAACTCTTGTATGGCTGCCCGAACAGTAATTCTGCTCAAATCATATTTTTCCCCTAATTCCTTTTCAGTAGGGATCAGATCACCAACTTGGAGTTCTCCTTTATTAATCATATTTAACAAAATTAGCTTTAATTGATAGTAAAGCGGAACAGGCGCATTTCTATCAATTTTTTGAATTACTGGTTCCATTTCAACACCTTTTTCCTAGATAATATTATATTGTTATAACATTAACATATAATTAATTGCCTTATTTGTCAAGTCACTATATTTAGAACCGATTGAATTTTTTGCATTTTTGTTGGCAATTACTAACATTTTTACTTATCCACCTCATTTTTGCTAACTTTTCAACCACAAAAATATAGATTTCTCGTACTATACTCTAATTATATAAAGAAGCTACCATTGTCATTCTTTGATGAACGATGGTAGCTATGCTTTAGTTTTTTCTCTTACCCTGTTTTATAGTCTTTCGCGGTAGAAAATTTATACTCCCACTGTTTTTGTAAGATACTCATTATAAATTCCTCGTGGCGTATAATGGGTATGAAGAAGTTCGTGAGATTTGGAACCGTTAGGGTGTCCCAAAAATTCTTCATACAGGGAAATAATAAAGGGATTCTCATGAGACTTACGTATCCTTTTCCCTTCATCTTCTTTTAATAGGCCCTTCATCCTCTTAACCCGGACATCCGGATCAGTGCTCCTGGGCTGCCCCCCCCCTGTTATGCAGCCGCCGGGACAACCCATCACTTCTATGAAGTGGTATGGAGATAAGCCCTCCTCTATCTGCCGAAGCAACTGTTTAGCACCTTTTAAGCCGCTGGTGACAGCGACCCTGATTTCCAGGCCATCAAGAAATTTATATTCTTCCAGCGGGTTTTCAATTTTAAAAGAAGCTTCCTTAACCATATCCAAACCAATTAGCGGAGAAACATGTAGGTTTGGGAAAGGCAGTTCACGGCCGGTTACAAGCTCATAAACTGTCCGCAGTGCAGCTTCCATGACACCGCCGGTTAAACCAAAGATATCAGCAGCTCCTGTCGAAAAGCCGAGAGGTGCATCAAATTCCGAATCCTCAAGGTTCATAAAATCAATTCCGGCTTCATTAATCATTGCTGCCAGTTCTCTTGTAGTAATAACGGCGTCCACATTAGGTAAGCCTCCGTTTTGCATTTCCGGTCTGTTAATTTCAAATTTTTTGGCTGTGCAGGGCATAACTGAAACTACAAAAATATCCTCTGGGGCAGTATTTATCTTTTCCGCATAATAGCTCTTGGCCAGAGCACCAAACATCATGTGAGGAGATTTACACGTAGATAAATGAGCAAGCTGAGCCGGGAAAGTATGTTCAATATACTTTATCCAGCCAGGACTGCAACTTGTAATCATAGGTAAAACGGCCTTGCCTCCTTTTAAGGCGGCTTTAATTCTGCCGAGAAACTCTGTACCCTCTTCTACAATAGTCAGATCTGCTGCCCAGTTTGTGTCAAACACATCGTCAAAGCCAAGTGCCCGGAGAGCAGACACGAGTTTCCCGGTTGCCACCGTTCCGGCTTCACAACCGAACTCTTCAGCTATGGCAACTCTTACGGCCGGAGCTGTCAGAACGACAACACGTTTGGACTTGTTACCAAGGGCATCCCATACTTGCTCAATCCCGTCTGTCTCTTTCAGAGCGTTGACAGGACATACCACCGTACACTGGCCACACATGGAACAATTTACCGAATCTAAGGGTAATTCTGCTGCAGGCTCTATAACTGTGGCAAATCCTCTGTTCTGTGGATTAATTACTCCTACTCCCTGAATTTCATTACAAATAGTAACGCACCTGCGGCAAAGGATACATTTGGATGAGTCTTTTGTAATGGCTAATGATTTATCGAGGTGCTGTTTTTGGGGTTTGCCTTCAAAATACTGGGACTCAACGCCAAGAGTTTTTCCAAGCTGCTGAAGTTCACAACTTTGACTCCGGGCACATCCCAAACAATCTTTGGCATGATCTGAAATAATCAATTGATATAGAATTTTTCTGGCTTTACGAACCCTGGGAGAGTTTGTGGTAACAACCATACCTTCAGCAACCTTAGCAATACAAGATGCCTGAAGAGTTTTGGCCCCTTCAACCTCAACTACGCAAATCCTGCAGGAACCGACTTCATGAATATTTGGAAGGTAGCAGAGCCTGGGAATTTGAATGCCGTTTTTGCTTGCAGCTTCCATTATAGTAGTTCCCTCAGGAACAGAGATTTTTTTGCCATTTATAGTCAAGTTAACCATATTACGGCCTACCTCCTATCACAATGCAAACAGCGCATGGACTCAGCTATTGCATTCAATTTGTGAAAACCTAAAGAAACTTCGGCAAAACAGCTCTTACGGGTTTCCGGATCAAGGGTGTCAATCGGAAAACGTTCGTGAACGCTGATCTCATCTTCATCAACTATACTGGGAACATCAACCTCTTCACCCTTGTTCAGTTCACCCTTACCACCGAGATATTTATCAATGGAAGCAGCAGCCTGTTTTCCATCGGCTATAGCGTTAATAATTGTGTCTGGCCCTCTCACAATATCGCCGCCTGCAAAGACGCCTTCCATTTGAGTCATTTTTGTTACAGAATCGGCAGCAAAAGTTCCCCAAGGGGTTACACCGATTTCGTCAGAGCTTACAAAGGGGAAATCGGCATACTGACTTACGGCAGGAATAACCGCTGCCACGTCAATCGTAAAGTTGGAACCCGGTATGGGATGAGTCTTTCTTCTGCCGCTGTCGTCAAATGACCCGAACTCCATCTTAACGCATTCCACTGAAGAAACTTTGCCGTCTTTCCCGGGAATAAATCTTACCGGAGCTACCATTTCCATCAGCTCAATACCTTCTTCAAGGGCTTCGCAAATTTCCTCCTTATCTGCAGGCATTGCCTCCCTGTTTCTCCTGTAAAGTATGATTACTTTATCGGCTCCAAGTCTACGGGCAGTTCTGGCAGAATCGATAGCCGTATTACCGCCTCCAATAACCGCAACGGTTCCGCTCAAGCTGGTAAGCTGACCGAGGTTAGTCATTTTTAAAAAGTTAATCCCATGAAATACCCCTGCTAAATCTTCACCCGGAATATTGACTTTTTGCGGAAACTGAGTACCTATGGAAATATAGATAGCATCATAATTATTCTTTAGCTCCTCAAACTGAATATCCTTGCCAACCTCCGTATTAAGCTTGATATTTACCCCAACTTGCTCAATGAGGGATATTTCATGAGCAAGCACATCTTTAGGAAGCCTGTAGCTTGGGATACCAAAAGCAAGCACACCGCCGGCAACGCTATGGGCTTCATATACATCCACATCATAACCTAAACGGGCCAAATAATAGCCACAAGTCAGACCTGAAGGACCAGCCCCGATTATGGCAACCTTTTTCCCATTTCTTGGAGATATGGTCACAGAAACAGGTGTTTTTTCCCGTTTGTAGGTATAATCAGCAACAAATCGCTTAAGGTTACGAATGGAAACAGCTTCATCCACAGTTCCCCTTCTGCACTTGCTTTCGCAGGGACGGGTACATATCCTGCCGCATACCGCTGGAAAAGGATTTTCCCGGTGAATAAGTTTATATGCATCGATAAACCTCCCTGCTGTGATTAGTGAAATATAGCCAGGAACGTTTATACCGGCTGGGCAAGTATTTTCACAGGGAGATATGAACAGGGCGGAACACACACCTGCACGGCAAAACTTTTGGTTGATATGCTCCTCATATTCTTCACGAAAATATTTTATGGTGCTAAGAACAGGATTTGGGGCTGTTTGCCCAAGACCACACATTGCTGTTTGCTTGATGGTTTCACCCAATTCTTGAAGAAGCTCTATGTCTCCCGGTTTCCCCTTGCCCTCAGTAATTCTCTCAAGTATGTCCAGCATACGTCTGGTACCAATGCGGCAGGCAGCACATTTACCACAGGACTCTTCTACAATAAATTCCATGTAAAATCTTGCCGTGTCAACCATACAGGTATCTTCGTCCATAACAATCAAACCGCCAGAGCCCATCATAGAACCAAGAGAAACCAGACTGTCATAATCCATGGGAGTATTAAGCTTTTCAGTTGTAATACATCCACCGGAGGGACCGCCGGTCTGGGCCGCTTTAAACTTTTTCTCATTGGGGATTCCGCCTCCGATATCAAATATCACATGGCCCAAAGCCATTCCCATGGGTATTTCCACCAAACCTGTGTTAACTACATTACCGGTAAGGGCAAAGACTTTAGTCCCCGGACTGTCAGAAGTGCCATACTGGCGAAACCAATCGGCACCATTAGCAAGAATAGCCGGAACATTGGCTAAAGTTTCAACATTGTTGATTATGGTAGGTTTGCCGAAAAGGCCCCTTTGAAAGGGAAAAGGAGGCTTTTGTCTTGGTTCCCCACGTTTTCCTTCCACCGACGCCATAAGGGCTGTTTCTTCACCACAAACAAAAGCGCCGGCACCAATACGAATTTCAATGTCAAAGTTAAAACCGCTGCCAAAGATGTTTTTGCCTAAAAGTCCCCTTGCACGGGCTTCGGTAATGGCTGCCTGAAGGCGTTCCAGAGCGACAGGATATTCAGCTCGGATATATACATATCCTTGCTCTGCGCCGATAGCATAACCGCCTAAAAGCATACCTTCAATAACCGAATGGGGATCACCCTCAAAAATACTGCGATCCATGAAAGCACCAGGATCGCCTTCATCGGCATTACAGATAATGTATTTTTGTTTGCCAGGGGCTTTGGCTCCCGCAAGCCACTTAACGCCTGTTGGAAAGCCGCCACCTCCCCGCCCGCGCAGTCCGGCTTTGATAAGCTCGTCGATAATGCCCTGACGGTTGCCCGAACTCAGATATTTGGCTGCAGCCATATAACCGTCCTTGGCTATGTAGGCATCTACAGTAGTAACATCAATCAGGCCACAATTGCGTAAAGCAATTCGGACCTGATCGCGGAAAAAGGCAGCATCGTGAAGTTTGGAAATCCTTCTTCCCTGAACAGCATCATAAAAAGTGTACTCCTCCACCACTTTGCCATTGATAAAATGTTGTTCAACGATTTTTTCTACTTTTTCAGGAGTAACTTCAGTATAGTAAGTTTCGTCCGGCAAGACAAAAAGAACAGGTCCAACGGCACAGGTGCCCATACAGCCCCGCTTAATAATCGTAACTTGCTCCGTAAATCCCTTTTCCTCCAAAACCCTTTTAAGCTCCCTCTCGACTGCAGCACAGCCCGCAGATATACAACCGGTCCCGCCGCAAATCAAGGCCTGATATTTATAACCTGCCAGCTTTTCCAAATACGTTTTTTTAATCTTTTTCAGGTCTTCTAGAGTTTGAATCATCTGAAGCTGCCTCCTCAATTAGCGTATTTTGCCAAAATGGCATCTAACTTTTGAATGGTTACCTGCTTGTAAACTTCGTCGTCAATCATAATTGTGGGAGCCAGTCCACAGGCACCGATGCAGCGTGCTACTTCAAAGGTAAATCTCCTGTCCTCTGTGGTACCGCCAAGTTCAACGTTAAGAACTTTTTGCAGGTGCTCCACAAGTTTTTTCCCACCTCTTACATAACATGCTGTCCCTAGACACACCCTGAGTGTGTGTTTGCCGCGAGGCTTAGTTGAGAAAAAAGAATAAAAGGTGACCACTCCTGACACTTCAGACAGCGATTTGTCGAGCTGCTCGGCTATGAAACGCTGCAGTTCTATGGGCATATATCCATATACCTGTTGTGCGAGGTGAAGAATCTGAATCAGGTTTCCCTCCTTGTCCCTGTAAAGGTCTATGATGTTTGCAATCTGCTCATACTTATGCCTCTCCTCTTCTGTCAGCGAATCCGGATACTTGACAATTTTTTCCCCCACTTAAAACCCCCCTGTTTAGTTAATTTTTTAGCTAATATTTCTAATTTGTTTAATGATTCAAAATATTAAGTGCAAAGGTTAAAATTATAATCTTAAATCTCTTTCCCCTTGACGGATACGGCTGAGATAAGCCAGGGCTTTGGCTCTCTGTCTTTGGCTAGGGATATTTTCCATTTCCTTGTCGATGAGTTTACGCCCAATTACTCTTAATTCATCATCACCGTAGTCTTGTAAATACTCCTCAAATGTCAAAAGCGCGTTGGGATGACAGTAGTTTCTTATCTGCCCTGATTTGGCTAAGGACATAAAACGGTCACCTGTTCGGCCTTCTCTGTAACAAGCTGTGCAATAACTTGGAATATAACCATCTCTGACTAGGCCTTTGACTACGTCAATAGGCTTTCGATGATCCGCAAGCATAAACTGAGGTCTTTCTTCCAAACCATTGGGATCAGAAGTTTCCCTTTTGGCATAACCACCTACACCAACCGAAGAACCTGCACTCATTTGGGTAATGCCGATTTCCAATAACTGATTGCGAAAATCTGCACTTTCACGAGTAGATAAAATCAGGCCCGTATAAGGAACAGCCAGACGAATGGTAGCAACCAATTTCTTAAAGTCTCTGTCGTTTACCAGGTAAGGAAAAGAATCATAATCTACCCCTTCTGCCGGCAATAGCCGCGGAAAAGAAATGGTATGCGGTCCCACGCTCGCAACAGCTTCCAAATGCTCAACATGCATTAACAAGGCAACTGTTTCGTAGTGGTAATCGTATAATCCAAACAGTGGGCCAATACCAATATCATCATTTCCTCCCTCCAGCATTGCCCTGTCCATTGCTTCCGTATGCCATTCATAATTTTGTTTGGGACCGCAATGCATCGCCAGATAGGTAGGCTTATGATATGTCTCCTGAAACAAAATATATGTCCCGATCTTAGCTTCTTTTAACCTTTTATAGTTTTCTCCTGTTGTTGCGGCAATATCTACATTTACTCTGCGTATGCTGCCATTTTCGAATTTTTCAGCATATATTGTCTCTATACACTCTAGGATATATTCAATAGGACAATTTTTGTCGTCTTCCCCGGCCTCCAGGAGCAGCCTTTTATGTCCCATGGCTTGCAAAGCTCTAACTTCCTCCCTTAATTCAGCTTGGGACAGTTGATGCCTGCGGATCTTGTTTGAATATTTATAACCACAATATTTACAGTTGTTGACACAATAGTTGGAGAGGTACAAAGGAGCAAACAATACAATTCGTTTCCCGTATATGGCCTCTTTTACTTCTCTGGCAATCTTAAACATTTCATTTAAAATTTCATCATCCTCTACCTGAAGCAATACTGCCGCTTCCCTATGGGTAAGACCTCTAAACTGCCTAGCCTTTGTCAAAACCTTTTCAATTTCAGACTTGTTTTTAGAGACTTTTATTGCCTCATCGATGGATTCCATAATTTCGCCGTCATCAATAAACTCATTGGCATTCATGGATTTTACATTATACACAATATCACCCCCTTCAAATCAAGTTAGTTTAAGCTTATTTTATCGAGTATTCCTGTCAAGTGAGCTATGGCTACACCATAATTAGTCATTGGAATACCTTGCCTGGCTGCCCTTTCAATACGAGAGAGAAGGTATTTACGGTTAAACATACAACCTCCACAGTGGATGATTAGATCATAACCTGTAAGATCCTGAGGAAAATCATTTCCCTTTACCAGTTCAACCGTAATTTTCTTGCCTACCTTTTCACGGAGAAGTTTCGGTATCTTTTCCCTCCCAATATCGCCATCAAGAGGGACATGGGTGCAAGCTTCTGCAATAAGCACCTTCGAATTCTCAGTTAAGGAATCAATAGCCTTAGCACTCTTGACATAATAATTCAAATCACCTTTATATGCTGCAAACAAAACGGAAAAAGAAGTGAGTTTACTTTCCGCAGGTTTCTTTTCATAAACTGTTTTAAAAACCTGCGAATCAGTAATAATCACGGCAGGGGGACTGCTTAAGGCATTAAGTGCTTGCTCTAATTTATCAGCTGTAACGCATAGAACTAGACATTTTTTGTCCAAAAGCTCCCTAAGGGTTTGGACTTGTGGTAAAATCAGTCGCCCTTTAGGTGCTTGAATATCTTGGGGCATGACTAAGAGGACCAGCTCCCCATCTTTAACAATGCCGCCGGTAATAGTTTTGGTGTCGTAGTCTTCCGGTAAATTGCGTACAAGAGCGGTAATTATCTGTTCAAGGCCATTTTTAGTACGGGAGCTGACAACAATGGGTTTCATGCCCAGGCTATCCTCCAGATAACTACAAACAGCTTCCGGAGCCCTTATTAAATCGGCTTTATTCAACACCGGAATGACTGGAATTTGTTTCTTTTTAAATTCACTAAGCCATTCTTTTTCCACCTCGAGTAAAGGGCTTCCCTCAAGTACAAATATGGCAAGATCCGTTTTTTCCATAGCTTCCCGCGTCTTCTTGACCCTTAATGCCCCTACCGGTCCCTCGTCATCAAATCCGGCCGTATCAATTAAAACACAAGGGCCGATTGGGTAAATTTCCATTGATTTATAAACAGGGTCTGTGGTTGTTCCGGCGTATTCTGACACCAAGACAGTTTCCTGGCCTGTAAAGGCGTTAATCAGTGAGGATTTACCGCTGTTCCTCCTGCCAAAGAAACCAATATGCAAGGAATTAGCTCGCGGTGTTCGATTCAGGCTCATTTTACTACTCCCTTATTAATAAAAAGATATAAATATCTTTGCTTGCTTATGCCATTGGCTCGAAATCTCCCCGATCAACTACCAGCTCGTATTTAATTCTTTTCAAGCTTTCTCGCAGGTCGACTATGGAGTTTTCTATTTCCTTATTGCTACGAATTGTACTATTATATAAAATGTATCTTTTTCTGGCCTCAGAAGGTGAAAGGTTGAGCATCACTACATTAGCACCGACCAGTATTCCCATCTCCCTGCCCTGCGGGTGAATTGCAGCCAACGCTGTCGTCGCCGGAATTAAGGCATTGGGCAGCATTAAACGCAAAATGCCCAGCAGAAAAAGTGTTAACTCCAATTTTCCTGCAGGAAAGTTAGCAAAAACGGTGTCCTTGTGGGGAATGAACGGACCGATCCCAACCATTTGAGGCTCAAGCATTTTTATAAACAACAAATCCTCTGCTAAGTTTTCAACAGTTTGGTATGGTGAGCCAACCATAAAGCCAGCTCCGACTTGATACCCGATTTTTTTTAAAGCATAAAGACATTGGTACCT
>DUOV01000015.1 GCA_012838615.1 Clostridia bacterium
ACCGTATGATGCCCGTCTACTTCCAGATCGCCATTTGCTTCCAAAGAAATATTAAAACCGCTATGACGACTCAAAAGGTTAAGCATGTGATCAAAAAAACCTATGCCTGAACTTCCTTTAAACTCTCCCTGACCGTCTATTTCTAGTTTTAAATTTATTGAAGTCTCTGCTGTGGTACGAAATATTTCTGCCATTCTCACCAAAAAAATCACCTGCTTTCCATTCGCACTTCAATAGCTTTAGCGTGAGCTTCCAACCCTTCTACCTGGGCAAGTTTAATAATATCTTGGCCTACTTGTTCCAACCCTTTTTTACTGTAACTGATTAAGCTCGACTTCTTCATATACATGTCTACATTTAAAGGTGAATAAAATCTGGCTGTCCCTCCCGTAGGCAGGACATGGTTAGGGCCGGCATAATAATCGCCTAAAGATTCGGGAGAGTAATGGCCTAAAAAGATTGCCCCGGCATTTTGTACTTGGCCAAGCACATCAAAGGGTGCATCTACAGCCAATTCTAAATGCTCCGGCGCAAAATCGTTAGCTAAACCAATAGCTTCTTCCAAATCTTTTACGATGATGGCACAGCCACCTTGTTCTATAGCTTTCCTAGCAATAGCAGCCCGTGGTAGACTGTTGAGCTGTTTGGTAACTTCTTGCTTTACATCATTAGCTAAAGTATCAGAAGTTGTTAATAATATAGCTGAGGCTAAAGGGTCATGCTCAGCCTGAGATAGCAGGTCTGCTGCAATGTAATCAGCCTTGGCAGTTTCATCGGCCACTATAAGTATTTCACTAGGTCCCGCTAACATATCTATGTCAACTTGACCATAAACAAGTTTCTTGGCTAAGGTAACGTAAATATTACCCGGGCCCACAATTTTGTCCACGGGCTTAAGGTTCTCAGTTCCATAGGCAAGAGCAGCTATAGCTTGAGCTCCCCCTACCTTATAAATTTCCGTCACACCGGCTAAATCAGCCGCAACTAAAGTATAGGGATTTAAACTACCATCAAATGCAGGAGGAGAAGTCATTATTATTTCTTTTACTCCTGCCACCACAGCCGGTACTGCTGTCATTAAAACTGATGACGGGTACGCAGCTGTTCCTCCAGGTACATAAATACCTACCCGAGCCAAGGGACGGTAAATCTGTCCTAAGATACTCCCGTTTTCGTCCATTTCCCACCAAGATTTTTGCTTTTGTTTTTCATGAAAGGCAACAATCTTGGCATAGGCTTTTTTGATTGCCCTTAAAAAATCCACATCGACTTGTTTATAGGCTGCTTGGATCTCCTCAGTTTTGACTTTCCAGGAGTCTAAGTTTAAAGTTGCCCCATCAAATTTTCTAGTGTAAGCAAAAACAGCTTCTTCACCATTTAAGCGGACTGCTTCAACTATTTCCTCTACATTTTTAAGCAAATCCTGATTTTTGTTGTGAGTTTTAGTTAAAAATTTCTTAACTGCCGGATCACCGGCTTGCCAAATTTTAAGCATTATTTACACCTTCCTGAGCAAGAATCTGCCGTAGTTTACCGGAGATCTCATTAAGCCTGGCGTATTTCATACGATAACTTACCCGGTTTGCTATTAGACGGGCCGTGGCTTCAAAAATATTCTGAACAGCCACTAATCCGTTTTCTCTTAAAGTCCTACCTGTAGAAACAATATCCACAATCATTTCGGACAATCCAACTCTGGGAGCTAATTCAATGTTTCCATGAAGTTTAATAACTTCTACCTGTATACCCTGGCTAGCAAAAAAATCTTCGGCGACCTTAGGAAATTTAGTTGCCACTCTCCCTTTGTTAAGAACTCTTAAATCAAACTTGCCTTGTTTAGAATACTTATTTAACGTAGCCTCAGGCAGAGCTACTACAAAACGGCACTTTCCAAATTTAAGGTCCACCAATTCAAAAATGTCAGCCCCTGCTTCTACAATAGTATCTTTACCGACTATCCCTAAATCAGCAGCACCGTGTTCCACATAAGTAGGAATATCTGTAGGGCGACAAATAATGTAACGTATCCCTGCCTCCGGGTAATCAAAAAGTAAAGTTCTTGATTCTGTTACCAACCCTTCTACAGGAAGACCAATTTTGGCAAGGAGTTCCAAAGCTTCATTTCCGAGCTTTCCTTTAGGCAAGGCAATTGTTATTTTATCTTCCATGGCTAGCTTTTTCCTCCTTGCACAAATAATACTTCATTAATATTGTCTTTGACCTGTACTGCTGAACTACCATCAAAATCTACAATGGCACTATAGCCTTGAGCTCTTAATTCCTTAGCCTTTTTCAAAAGTGTTTTTGTATCTCCGCCGGTAACAAGATAATCAATTTTAGGAGGACAGCTAAAAGACTTCTGAGCCAACATTACCCGTTCCTGACCTAAAGCAAATCCTACAGCCGGTTTTTCTAACCCAAAACGAGATAAGAGGTTATCATATCGTCCTCCACCACATACTGGATAACCTAAATCGGGTGTGTACCCTTCAAAAACAATTCCTGTGTAGTATTCAAAATCACGCAAAATGCTAAAATCAAAAAAAATATATTTAGATAAGCCGTAACTTTCTAAAATATCATAAACCTGCTCTAACTCTTCTATAGCCTGGAGAAATCCATCGTTATTGCTTAATTTTCTTGCTTTACTTAAAACTTCTATAGAACCATGTAGGGTAGCCAGGCCTAAAAGTTCTTTCCGTGGTTTTCCATCCCATTTTTGGTTCAATAATATGTTTTCAAGTCCTACAAAGTCTTTTGTTATAATAGCTTGCTTAATAGTTTGAATATCTGCCGGTTCTTGGCTAAACTCTTCTAATAGACCTTTGGTGACCATAACCTGACCTATACCAATTTTAAAATCCTTTAAAGAACAAGCCAGCATCGCTTCAATAGCTAAAGCTATAACTTCTGCGTCAGCCCCAACCCCTTTGGCTCCGATTAACTCGACACCTGCCTGACTAAATTCTCGTTGCCGCCCTGTTTGGGTGCTTTCAAAGCGAAAGACATTGCCTGTATAAAAAAGGCGTAAAGGTAATGTCTCACCCTTAAAGTTGGCAGCCACAAGTCTGGCAATAGGAGTTGTAAAATCCGGTCGCAGGGCTAAAATCCGGCCTTCTCTGTCAATAAATTTAAACAGTTCATCAATGGAGTTATCATTTTCAGCCACAACATCGTAATATTCGATGGTAGGAGGTTGTACTTCTTGATAGCCCCATTTTCTGAAAAGCTCAACTAAAGAAGCTTCCAATTTTCGTTTTTCAAAGGCTTCCTTTGGTAATATATCTTTTACGCCGTTTACAGTTTGGAGACGGGTAGAAAATTTGTTCAAGGCTTATACCTCACTTTACTAAGTTAAAGTATTAACGCAATAATAGCACCCTTCCCTTAAACTGTCAACCATTTTTTTCATCCTGATCTTTCAGGTCTACTTTTCTTTGCTTTTTTTACATTCTTTAAGTCTGTCTAAAATTAACCGATAGCCGTCGGCACCGTAATTAAGGGAACGTTTTACTCTGCTGATGGTAGCGGTACTGGCTCCCGTTTCTTCAGCAATAGCTGTGTAGGTTTGATCCGAATCTAACATTTTAGCTACTGCCAACCGTTGTGCCAAGGACTTTAATTCAGCAACAGTACAAAGGTCTTCAAAAAAACGGTAACATTCTTCAATACTGTTTAAAAGTAAAATAGCTTCAAATAATTCATCAAGAAAAGGATCCTTAATTTTACTGTTATAGACCATCTAAATTCCTCCCAGCGTGAACCTAGTAATATAATCCATATTTTTCTACAATTTTATCCTATTATCCTGCCCTGGTTTAAACTGTTAATATATTTCTGGTGCTTTCTAATAATAAATAATTGACCGGTTTTTTTATATGTGTTATGATATGATTCAGTTAAATAGTGAACACTCTTATCAAGAGTAGGTGGAGGGACTGGCCCTATGATACCCGGCAACCGGCCAAGTGAGAGGCACGGTGCCAATTCCTGCAGACTAGTTCTGGCAGATGAGAGTTTACAGTAATGTATGCCTTTCTGCCTGTGCAGCAAAGGTTTTTTTATTATATTGTTTTTATTTTATTGTAAAGAGGGATCAAGATGATCGAGATAAAAGAGTTAAAAAAAATCTACGGTCACGGTAAAAATAAAGTTGTGGCCTTAGACGGTATTGATCTAAATATTAAGCCAGGTGAAATTTTCGGGATCATCGGTTTAAGCGGTGCAGGCAAAAGTACACTTATACGTTGCTTAAATATGCTGGAAAAACCTACCAAAGGTAAAGTTATTATAGATGGTTTTGATTTAACAAGTCTATCCGGCGACCAGCTACGTTCGGTACGCCGCCGAATTGGAATGATTTTTCAGCACTTTAATTTACTCTGGTCTCGTACCGTAGCTGATAATATTGCCTTCCCTCTGGAAATTGCCGGAGAAAAGGATAAAGGAAAAATCGAGGCCAGAGTGAACGAATTATTAGATCTGGTCGATTTAAGTGATAAAGCAAATGCTTATCCTGCCCAACTAAGCGGTGGGCAAAAACAAAGAGTAGGCATCGCCAGGGCTTTAGCTAATAATCCTAAAGTGCTGTTATGCGATGAGGCCACTTCAGCCCTTGACCCCCAAACTACTGGGTCTATTTTAGAACTATTGGCTAACATTAATAAAAAACTAGGCATTACTATGGTCATAATTACTCACGAAATGGCAGTAATTAAAGCTATATGTGATAAAGTGGCTGTTATTGAGGATGGAAAAATCGTGGAAAGTGGGCCAGTCTTTGACTTATTTACTAATCCTCATACTAAAACGGCTCGCAGATTTATTTCAACAATTAACAGCACAGAGTTGCCAGATGTTATATTAGAGCGACAAAAAATTTCCCGCGGCCATTCAAAGCTTATTCGAATTTCTTTTATAGGCTCTTCGGCCGGCGAACCTATTATCTCTGATATGATCCAAAAATTTAACATAAAAGCCAATATCCTGTATGGGAATATTGACCATATTAAGAATAATATTTTTGGGACCTTAACGGTACAGCTAATTGGTGCTGATTCTAACACCTCCCAGGCACTCACATACCTGGAGGGACTGGGACTGAAAGTTGAGGTGATAAATGTTGAGTAGTGCAATTACTCAATATCTAACTACACAGGGACTGCAAATTTTAGTGGCAACTGGGCAAACACTACAAATGGTATTTCTATCGGTAATATTCTCCTATATTTTTGGGCTACCTTTAGGGATTATCTTAGTTACTACTTCGCCGGGACATATTTTGGAAAATAAAACTTTCAATCAGATTTTAGGCGCCATTATTAACGCAGCAAGATCCTTACCATTTATTATATTGCTCGTTGTCATCATTCCTTTTACCAGGTTTTTGGTAGGATCATCAATTGGTACATTAGCAGCAACCGTACCCTTAACAGTAAGTGCTATTCCCTTTGTAGCCAGAATGGTAGAAACATCACTTAAAGAAGTAGAATGGGGAATCATTGAAGCTGCTTTAGCCATGGGGGCTACTCCTTGGCAAATAATCAGCAAAGTACTTTTACCTGAGTCCTTATCTTCTCTTATCTTAGGAGCTACCATAACAACTATTACCCTAATTGGCTATTCTGCCATGGCAGGATTTGTCGGAGGAGGTGGGATCGGTGACTTGGCCATGCGTTACGGTTTTTACCGCTATCAACTTAATATACTGTTAGCTTGTGTTGTTATCTTGATTGTCATGGTGCAAGTCATCCAAATGTTGGGTGAAAAATTAGCCAGTTTAGTTAATAAAAAATAAATATTAATTTGGAGGTATAAAAAATGAAAAAATTACTTAGTATTTTATTAGTCTTGGGTTTAGTTATAGCTTCCCTATTAACCGGCTGCGGAAGCAGTTCTAAGGAAGGAAAGTTAGTAGTTGGAGCAACACCCGCTCCCCATGCAGAGATTTTGGAAGAAGCTAAAAAATTATTGCAAGAAAAGGGATATGAACTGGAAATTAAAGTATTTACCGACTATGTAACACCAAACACAGCTTTAGCAGACGGTAGTCTTGACGCTAACTATTTTCAGCATTTACCTTACCTAGAAGATTTTATAGCTGAAAATAATTTGGACTTAGTTTCTACCGGTCCTGTACATTATGAGCCAATGGGCTTATATTCAAACAAAATAAAATCTCTGGATGAACTTAAAGACGGCGACCAAATTGCCGTTCCTAATGACGTCACTAACGAAGCAAGAGCGTTATTGCTGTTACAAGACAATGGTATTTTAACCTTAAAAGATCCCAACAATTTAAAAGCAACTAAAGCAGATATTGCCGAATATAAAGTGAAAGTAGAAATTGTAGAATTAGAAGCAGCCCAAATTTCGAGAGCACTACCTGACGTTGCTGCAGCAATTATCAACGGTAACTATGCTATTGATGCCGGCTTAAATCCAGCTACCGATGCTATTGTTGCTGAAGAAGCTGATTCCTTAGCCGCTCAAACTTACGCTAACATTGTTGCAGTTCGTAATGGCGACGAAAATCGAGAAGAAATTAAAGCCTTATACGAAGTATTGACCTCAGATGAAATCAAATCATTTATTAATGAAAAATACCAAGGTGCAGTTGTTCCCTCTGAAAATTAAAGAAAAGGTCTGTTCCTGTTATGAGGAGCAGACCTTTTACTTTGTTTATCGGAAAATAGGTAAACAACTTTCTTGCTTATATTTTATTATCCCCCAGATCTAAAACAAATTTTTCTCTTGGAAGCAATTGACCCACACTATCCAGTTCCAGGGTAAAATCTTCTGTTCCCTCAGCAAACAAGTAGAAAACAATAAGCTGGGGATTTTCAGCGTCAAAATGCATTTGTCCTTGCTTGTTTCCGTTATGATCTGTGAGCTGAAAATGAGGCAGTACAGTTTCAAGACTTGTTTCCGGTTCCATAGAATAACTTAGGTAAAGAATGTTGTTATCTATCCAGGCTTTGTCAATGATTATTTCCCCCTGCGGAAGAAGCATGTTTGAATTCAGAGCTAGTTCTTCCCTACCCTGAAAACTAAAATAAAGTTTAGATAAATCAACTTCCCTATAAAGATAAATCGGAGGCAAAAGTAATTCAAACTGTTCGCTTTCCTGCCCAGCTGGAGCAAATTTTAAAACTGCTTCAACCTGACAAGGAAACTGAGTCATATTATACTCGGCCCCTAAGACTTGTATCTCCTGAGATTCTGTCAAGTCATACAAAGCGGGCCTGTTAACAGGTAAGTCTTCCGGGCGATAATTTACCAAAAAGCTAGCAGCATACCCCGGTCTTAAACCACCGGGAGAAAAAGTTTCTGCCCCGGGGGGAGGCGAAACATCCGAAACTTCAACTACAGAGGTCGGAAAATAAGCATTTCCTCTACCAATGCCCAATCCGGCAACTGAACCATCTACCGGCCAATCAATACGAACCTTACACTCTGATTCGCTTACACCTAGTATAACCTTGTCCAGGGTTATTCTTAAGTCATCACGTTCTACTTTTTGATTAGGGTAAATGATTTTGGCATATTGAGCGGTTTTTAACACAT
The DNA here is from genome assembly GCA_012838615.1 of Clostridia bacterium. Lineage (GTDB taxonomy): Bacteria > Bacillota > DUOV01 > DUOV01 > Zhaonellaceae > DUOV01. Next base: position 7,567 of record DUOV01000015.1, read on the forward strand.
CTACAGGAAAGGTAAAGACTGTCGGTTGAGCACCCTCAGCTTCATCTAATACTAAAGATAAAGAAAGTTCTTTTGTATCTAAACTGACAGGTTCAAATTCAAGCATAAAGTATTTATTATTCCACCCCTTACCCCGCCGCTGTTCATAATGCTCCCCTGTATTGTCAGTTAAGAACACTTGAGGGATTGTAGTAACTTCGTCTGATGTGCTGAGAAACAGTACACTACGAGTACTGTCAAAAAGTCCTTTATCTACGGTGACTAGAACCTCATTCACATTTCTGGTCTGTTGGATATCTGTAAACAGATTTAACTCCTGAGCAAAGCGATATACCGGATCATCCATACCAATATGCCGGCCGGCAGTAAATGAGGCATAAGCTAACCCAGCCCCGCCTAACACCAGACAGAGTACTATCCCAGCTATTGTTCTTTTAAGCCTGCCCATTAATCTACTATCGTCGTCCTTATCCGGCACAGCATCAATAGTGAGGGGATCGGGTAAAGGCATGATAAAATTGTTCCACTCTGTAGCGCATTTGTTACAAATAGTTAAATGTTCCTCAACATATTGAGCTGTTTCTGTACTTACCAGTTTTTCTGCATATAAAGGCAACAACTCTTGAATAAGACTACATTCCCTTGACTTCATTTCTATTCATCCTCCAATTTCCGGTAAGTATCTACCAATTGCTTCTTAGCCCGGAAGAAAGTAACCCGAGCCCAATTAACCGTCTGACCGAAAATCGTTGCTATTTCCTCGTAGGAAAATTGTTCGTACTCTCTGAGGATTATTATGGTTCTAAAATTTTCCGGAAGTTTTTCCAGTACTTGCTGAAATTTTTTTAATTCTTCTTTCTCGACTAATATTTCTAAAGAGGAATCTGTTTCCTTTAAGGCCTGTTCAACCAAAGGTAATATCACAACCCTATTTTTTTCACGCAAATGTTTCAGATAAACATTACGTGCAATAGCAAAAAACCATGTTTTGAGAGAGGCTTTTCCCTTAAACTTGTGTAATGATAAACAGGCTTGAAAGAAAGCTTCTTGAGTTAATTCCCCTGCTTCTTCTTTATTGCCTACCATACGTAAAAAGTAACCAAATATTGCTTCTTTGTAAAGTTCATATAGTTCTTTTATTCTTTCCATGACTTCCCTCCAGCCTATCATTTTCGGCATGGGGAAGCCAAATCCTACTATTTAATCCATTTTTAACTAACTTTTTCTCTAATTTCTTGCCTGCCTAAGGAAATAACAACTGCTACCTCTTGTTTAGATTTATTTAGTACTTTTCCAATCTGTTCATAGGAATAACCTATTATATCCCGCAGGATTACTGCACATCGCAGTTCAGGTTCTAACAAAAATAAAATATTTTCTTCCCCATCCTGCTTAGGGTATAAAGCCTTATTACTGGTTAACAAAAACTTTTCCCAAGCCCACTTTAATAAAGTAACTTCATCACTCGATTTATTAACGCAACTCAGAAAAGCCTTTTCTGTTAAACTTTTAGCAACTTCTATATTTCCGGAAAGTCGGTAAGTAAAGTTATAAAGTATTTTTAGATCTGTCGAACCTGGTATTTTAGACTCCACCTACCTTTTCCTCCCTTAAAACATATTACATCTATTTAGTACAGAAAAGAGCCATTTCATTACAGTCAAAATTAATTTTTTTATAAAAAAATTTGAGCTCTAGCTAAGAAGCCTCAAGCGCCGTCAGAAGCAAAATATTAGAAAAACTTGGCTTACGCCGTCCTTTGGGCAAAGGTAGAAGCCTTAGTTGCTATTATAAAAATTTATATAAAAAACTTTACATTTTATATAAAAACCACCTGCAGGTTGAGTACTCATATTTCAATTCAAAATCCCGCAGTCTACCGTCAATTACGCTTTGGCAGCGAAAAATAAGCATTTTATTTCCTGCTATTTTTTCCTCAGTTTTAAAAATAACTTTATCTACTTTTATCACCGTAGCTCTATTATTGTAAAGTATTTTGAACCTTAACGGTCTGGGCACACCTTCACAAGTAAACCAAGCGATTATCTCTATAGGGTGCATTAATACTTTCATTACAAACCAACACCTACCTATAGAATACTTGACATCAACGGATAATCCTCGATTATGCCCCCAGATAAGGGGCTAATTCCGCTATGTAAGAAACTTGATCTGATAAGTGCTTTGGCCCCATATTTCTTTCTTATCCTATCTACTGTTTTATCCAGCTTACGAAGTCTTTCTTGGTTCCAATTAAATAAACTTAATTGGGTAAAATCATTAGTGCATAATTCCCCTACTTTGACACCAAGATGGCGAAGGTGTTCACCATTCCAACATTCAGAAAATAGCTCCTCGACTCTTTGATAGATAATATTTGTACAGTCTACCGGGGTAGAAAATTTACGTTGGTGAGATATTACTCTAAAGTCGCTGGTTTTAAAAGTGACTGCGATGAGCCTTGCCGCCCATCCACCCTTTCTCAGTCTGCCTCCTATAGTTTCAACTAAGGAAAGAAGAACCATTTTTGCTTCTTTCAAATTATCTATATCAAAAGCTATTGTAGTAGAGTTACCTATACCTTTAATTTCGAAAGCAACGTTTTCTCTGACGGGAGAATTTTCTCTTCCATTAGCATAATTCCAAATTAAAAGCCCATGACTTTTCAGTCTGTTTTGCAAAAATCTAGGATCGGTCTGGGCTAGGGCACCAATAGTATGTATACCGTAGCTGTGGAGTTTTTTCGTAGTAGCTGGGCCTACCATAAATAAGTCTTCCACCGGTAATGGCCACATTTTTTCTTCAATTTCTTCTAAAAAAAGGGTTGTGACTCCATCAGGTTTTTTCAGTTCACTAGCCATTTTGGCTAAAAGCTTACAGGTTGAAATCCCAATACTGACGGTAAAGCCCAATTCTTTTTTTATCCTTTCCTTTATCTCGTAAGCTACTTTTAAAGGAGGTCCCCAAAATTTATCCATTTTGGTCATATCCATAAAGCATTCATCTACCGAAAACCTTTGTATTTTGGGGGAATATTCCTTTAGCAGCTTAAGCAAAGCATTGCTACACTTCATGTAAAGCTCATAATTAGGCGGAACAATAATCATAGTAGGACATTTTTGTCTGGCTGAGAAAAGAGTTTCTCCTGTTTTGATTTTAAATTTTTTAGCAGGTATTGATTTGGCAAGTATTATTCCATGTCGGGTAGCAGAATCACCTCCTACAGCTGAAGGAACGTTACGTAGATCAATTTTTGCTCCATGTTGCAAGCGGTAAGCAGCTTCCCAAGAAAGGTAGGCAGAATTTACATCTATATGAAAAATAACCTGTTTAGGCAAAAGAAAACACTCCTTCCCAAACATATGTTCTGGATAAAATCATATCACCAAAACATATGTTTAGCAAGCAAGGAGTTGATTCCATTAATTGTAACTAAAATAAAAAACATAGCGTTTTCGCTATGCCTTTTAAATACCGGATGTCTTTTTATCAACATCTTCTTTGAGCAACTGGTAAAAAACAGCTACCGTAGGTACGCTTAAAAGCACACCGATTACTCCAAACAATCCTCCACCGACAATAATGGCCAAAAGTACCCATAGTCCTGGCAAGCCTACTGACGTACCAACCACCTTTGGGTAGATGAAATTACCTTCGATTTGTTGGATAACAATGATAAAGATAATGAACCAAAGAGCCTGAATAGGTCTTACCATAAGCAGTAGAAAGGCACCTATAAATGCACCCACAAATGCGCCAACTAAAGGGATAAAGCTGGTTACGGTAATAATGACACTTATTAATAAGGGATAGTTAAAGCCCAAAAACAGCATACCTAGAAAGCATAATATTCCTAAGATAATAGCTTCGGTTAGCTGCCCAACAACAAAGGAGTCAAAGATTTTATTAGTTACACGATAAACATACCTTATCCTGTCTTCCGTCTCAGGTAAAAAATAGGCAGCTAAAAGTTTAGAAAACTGCCTTTTAAGTCTTTCTTTATCTGCCAGCAAGTAGATTGACAAAAACAGCCCAACAAGAATATTAAATGTCCACGAAACAGCACTAGCCGTAAAATCTAATAGGCGAGGAACAAGACCGGCTGAAAAATTAAAGCTTAAGGTAGGTAGCTCATTTAGAAAGCTTTCTAGCCTAGTAGTATCAATACCTTGAACATGCAAAAACTCAAAAAGATCGCTCACCAGCATTTTCAGGCGCCATGTATATATTCCTAAATTGGCATAAAACATATTTATACTGTCTCTAAGCTGGGGAATAATAACTGCTACAACTCCGGCAATAAGACTTAGTAATAATAGATATGTAGTTAAAAAAGATAAGATTTTACTTGCTTTTTTATGTTTAGATAAAAAGATCCCGTAAATCCTTTGAAAAAACTTTACGGGTCGGTTTAAGATAAAAGCAATTACAATGCCAATCAAGAATGGACTTAGAATAATAAAGAAGTTCGTTATAAAGCTAAGCACCCAATCAATCTTAACAACGGCTGATATTAAGATGATGGTATAAGTTATAAGTAAAATACAACTTCTAAATAAGCTTTTGTTCATCTCTAACTCCTCTAAATAATCATTAATGATGACTATCCATCTTTTTGAAGTTACGATTTATCATAGTATAAAAAAGCGCACTTCACAAGAGCTAATAATAATAGCTTAACTCTTTTAGTGCGCTTCCAAACATAAATAGCCTTCCTTTTTAAGAATAAATAACCTTTTGCCGAGTAAAAATAAAGCCTTTATGAAAACCTACTGACAATAATGCACAGTGTGGATGGTACTTAGTAGAGTAAGGAATTTGTTTACCAAGTATATGCTCTCCTCCCACATATACACCGGAGTAATTAAGTAAAAATTCATCTAACATTTTTTCACTCATTAAATGCCAAATATAGCTTGGTGCCTCAACGCCTAAGTACTCTATACCACCTTTGCGTAAGATTTCCATGATTTTTTTGGTATCAGGGTTTTTCCCTTCCCCGGCCGTAATAATTTTGATCTTACTGAAATCTTGACGTAAATCGTCACCTTCATTTACAACGACAAATTCCCTATCCAGCCTTTTAGATAAGTACTCCACTCCCCAAGGGGAAGTTATTATCCCAACCTTTTGGTTCAGATCGAAAATTTGGTGTTCCAAAGGAAGATCTGTTCCGTCAAGGGTAGCAATAATTGACCATGGTTGTTCAGTTTGTTTATTTAATACTTTTAGTCTTGCTTCGATTAGTTCCTTGTCTTTAACCTCTGCAAACCATTTTTTTGTTGCTCTAACCTGCATAGTTCCCGAACCTAAAATAACTCCATCTGCATAGGCCCTGGAAACATTCATTATCCAGAAGTCTGTTAACCCTCCCCGCGGATCATAACGGTTTTCTTGGGAAATCAGATGGCCTTCTTGATCATCATGAAAAGCCATTTTACCGTCCATGGATAAAACCATGCATCCAAATGTATACGGTCTGTTTTCTGGCGGTGACGGGAGAATAAACTCACCCATTACTTGCTTAACCTTTTGTGGTATTTCTTTAATTTTGGCCTGTTCTTTTATCTCCCGAAGCAAATCACCATTAGGATAGAAATGTTCATATCTTAATTCGTCTACAGCGTAATTGGTTTTTGACAATTTTTTACACTCCTATTCATCTACTTGCTTTCTTTACTGTAAGGCTTACCTAAAGCACCCGGCGATACTGTTTTTCCGACAAAACCCGTTAAAACCAACATGGTTAAGACATAAGGCAGCATTAGAAAGAACTGATGAGGTATTTCAATTCCAACAGCTTGAAGTCTTAATTGAAAGGCTTCGGCCGTTCCGAAAAGAAGTGCAGCACCTAAAATGCCGATTGGATTCCATTTGCCTACTGTAACTGAAGACCATGCAACATAACCTTTTCCTGCAGTCATTTTTTCCATAAATACAGATAGGTGTCCTATAGATAGAAAGGCTCCTCCCAAACCACCTAAAAAACCTGAAATAACAATAGCTATATAACGAATTGCAATTACATTTAATCCAACACTATCAGCTGCTCTGGGATTCTCTCCAACTGCACGCATATTAAGTCCAAAAGACGTTTTATAAACAATATACCAACAGATTGGAACTAAAATAATTGCTAAGTAGACTAATGGTATTTGATTAAAAAGAACATCCCCCAAGATAGGTATATCAGATAACAAGGGAAGTGGTACTTCCACAAAAGAGTTTACCTTTGACGGCTTGGCACCTATACCAAATATAATATTTAGTAAATAACTTGTTAATCCCAAAAATAAAATATTAATTCCTGTACCTGCCACAACTTGATCTACCTTGGCAGTAATACTCATAAATCCAAGAATTAAAGCTACAACAATTCCACCTATTGCTCCCATTAAAGCGCCAAGCCAGGGGTTACCTGTAACATAAGAACCATAAACCCCAAAAAAAGCACCTACAATCATAATACCTTCTAAAGCAAAATTTATTATTCCAACCCGGGCCGTGAACATGCCGCCTAAGCTAGCGAGCAAAATAGGAGTTGACATTCTGATAGCCGCTTGAATCAAACCTAAAATCGATGCCCCCATTATTACTCCTCCTCCCTTTTAGCTTTGAACACAAGTCGTATCGCATAATTTCGTATAAGCTCATCCATAAGTACGAATAAAATGACTAGACCCTGTATGACAAAAACCAAGGAGGCCGGAACCTGTACAGTACGCTGCATCATATTTGCCCCTACACGGAGTGCTCCAAAGAAAAGGGCAGCTATAACAACTCCTACAGGATGTGTTTTGCCTAGTAGCGCAACAGCCATAGCATCAAAACCGTATTCTGAACTAAAACCTCCTAACAATCTATGATGTATCCCTGCTATCTCAACCATACCTGCAAGACCTGCAAAAGCTCCTGAAAGGGCCAGGGCCAAAACTAAATTTTTCTCCACTTTAATTCCTGCATTCCTAGCAGCTTTTTGGTTAAAGCCTACTGCACGCATCTGATATCCTAGAGGTGAGCGCCAAAGAATAAAATAAACTATAAAAGCAGCAACAAAAGCAAAAATTACTCCCATATGAAGTCTAGTACCCTTTAATAGATATGGAAGCCAAGCTTGTTTAGCAATTTGGGCACTTTGGGGGAAATATCCAGGCGGCTCTCTTAAAGGAACATCTAGTAAATAAGCAACCAAATAAGTTGCAATATAATTTAACATAATTGTATTAATAACTTCGGAAACCCCTAATTTGGCTTTTAGGTAACCTGGAATGGCTGCCCATAACCCTCCTCCAAACATAGCCGCTATCATCATTAGGGGTATTAGTATAAACCCAGGTAAAAAGCCTAAGTATATTCCAACAAGTACAGTAAAAAGACCTCCTATTATTATTTGTCCTTCTGCACCTATAGAAACTAAACCTGTACGATAGGAAATAGTTAAACCTAAGGCTGCTAATAGCATTGGCGTGGTTTTGACTAAAGTTTCGGCGAAACTTCTTACACTTCCGAAAGCGCCATTAAACATGCTTTGAAAAGCCAGTAAAGGATTAACTCCAGAAAAAACAATGATTATGCCGGCTACAAAAAAGGCTAAGAACAAAGCTAAAATCGGGCCAAGCAAGGCAGGCAAAAGGCCTTTAAATCTTTTCTTACGTATAATTGTTATTTGAAATCTCCCTAAGTTCAGGCTCAAGAGTTTTCACTCCCCTTCTCACACTTACCTCCGCCCATTAAGAGTCCAATTTCACTATAACCTATTTCCCCAGGTACAAATTCACCCATAATCTGCCCCTCATATATTACCAGAACCCTATCAGCAACCATGAGAACCTCATCTAAATCTGCTGATATAAGTAAAACAGCAGCACCAGCCTCTTTTTCTTGTAGTAAACGTTGGTGCACAAATTCCGTAGCACCTATGTCTAGCCCTCTTGTAGGCTGCATGGCCAGAATAAAACTTGGATCCCGACTCAACTCCCTGGCAAGTACCACTTTTTGCTGATTCCCGCCTGATAAGTTTTTAGTAATTGCCTCTGGGTTAGGAGGACGGACATCAAATTCTCGGACAAGCTTCTCACCTAAAACCTGAACCTCATGGGGATAAAAAATCCCTTTAATTGTTATTGGTTCTTGGTCATAATTATCTAAAACCAGATTTTCAGCGATAGAAAAGTCAAGAATTAGACCTTCTTGCATCCTGTCTTCAGGTATATGGGCTATACCGTTTTCTATTCTCTCCCTAGTTGATAAGGAAGTTATATCCTGCTCTTTGTAAAATATACGTCCTGCTTCTAAAGGCCTGAGACCCATAATAACTTCTGCCAATTCCCTTTGACCGTTTCCGTCAACACCTGCAATGCCAACAATTTCACCTTTTCGAACAGTAAAGGAAATCCCTTTCAAGCTCGAAACATTCATTTCTCCTTTTGCTTTTACATCTACTAGTTTTAACAAGGCTTCCTCTTGTGTTACCGGTTTTTTAGAATAAGACATAGTAATTTCCCTACCCACCATCATGGAAGCCAATTCTTCTTTTGTTACTCCTTTAGTTTCTACTACATCAACCACTTCTCCATCTCGCAATACTGTTATTCGATCTGAAATTTTAATAACTTCTGCTAATTTATGAGAAATAAAAATTATTGACTTTCCGGTTGCTTTAAATTGTCTAAGGATATTGAATAATTCTTCTACTTCTAAGGGAGTTAAAACAGCCGTCGGTTCATCCATGATCAGAATATCAGCACCCCTGTAAAGAGCTTTCACGATTTCAACTCGTTGCTGCACTCCAACTGAAAGATCTTGTATCTTTGCATCTATGTCCAGATTAAAATTATATTTCTTAATTAGCTCTTTAATTTTTGTTTTAGCCGACTTCATGTCAAGTTTAAACGGATTTTTTTCCATTCCTAAAACTATGTTTTCCGCTACTGTTAATGTTGGTATTAACATAAAATGCTGATGGACCATTCCTATTCCTAAAGAAATTGCATCCTTGGGTGAATTAATTAGCGCTTTTTTCCCTTTAACAAATATTTCTCCTTCATCCGGTTCATAAAAACCATATAGGATATTCATTAAAGTCGTTTTTCCTGCACCGTTTTCCCCAAGTAAAGTGTGTACCTCGCCTGGCCTGACAGAAAAATTTATATTCCGGTTAGCAACAATACCTGGAAAGCGCTTAGTGATGTTCGTCATCTCAACTATATTAG
>DUOV01000142.1 GCA_012838615.1 Clostridia bacterium
AAGAGCTTGCTAAAATAAGCAGTTCAGACCCGGATTTTAAGGCGGAAGTTAGTGTAGCCCTTAACGATTATAGTACATATACAGGTTTTAAAGTGCAAAGTCCCCGTTTTGCTCCGGCCTGGAAGATGGAAAAAGATCATCCGGTGGTGCTAAAGGCGAAAAAAGCAATGGAAGAAGCTAAGTTACCCTTTGTGCTGGGGGCTTATTCCTTCTGCACCAATGGCAGCAGTTCGGCAGGTATTCATGGTATTCCTACCATAGGCTTTGGCCCCGGCAGGGAAAGTGAAGCTCACATTACAGATGAATATTTGGAATTAGACCAACTGATAAAAAGCGCTATAGGCTATTATCATTTGGCTAAAAATTTAGGAGCATAGAACACAAGGCAGGGGGGTTCCCTGCCTTAGTTGTTTTTAACTGCTTTCAATTTAACTATCTCGTTCCAATTACTAGAGGTTACCAGCTCAATTTTAGTCATATCGTTTCTCAGTCCTGCAATTTCGCCTTTAATATGAGCAATATTATTAGCCATCTTGTCGTGCTCAACTTTATTAACTTCGGCTGAATGGCGTAGTGCTTTGACTAATTGGGTGTTTTCCTCTAACTGTTCTTTAATTCCTTTTACATCTACCTTTAAACTATCTACATCCGCTTTTATGCCTTTTACGTCTGCCTTTAAATTATCTACATCTGCTTTTAAACTTTTTACATCTAACTTGAGATTTCTAATGTCATCCCTAACAGGTTTTAATTCTTCTTTCATAACTTCTCGAATAGTTTTTAGCAATTCTGGCTCCATAAATCTATTCCTCCAGCTAATTCTTAAATTAAATTATAGCAGATAAAAGCAGAAATAGAATGTCCAAAACTAAAATACTGCACATTTTGCTGATATGTGCTAAAATTTTAAATAATATACTTTTTCAAAATAGCAAAATAATGAGCATTATTTTCAAATTAAAAAAACTAAGGGAGGTTTAAACTTGGCTTGTTCTTTTAGCAAAGTAGGCAAAGGAATACCTATTCGGGACGCTGTATTGAAAGTAACGGGTGAATTAGAGTATATAGATGACTTAAAATTACCTCATATGCTCTACGGAAAAATCCTGTTTAGTCCGATAGCCCATGCCAGAATTAAGCACATTGACACTTCCGAGGCTGAAAGTTTGAAAGGTGTTAAGGCTGTGGCCACTTATCTTAATGCTCCAGGCAAAAGTTTCAATAGTGCTTTACGTTTTGCCGGGCATGACCTGCCTCGGGACGAACGGATTTTTGACAGGACAGTACGCTTCGTGGGTGATCGGGTTGCAGCTGTAGCCGCCGAAGATCCAGAGATTGCCCAAAAGGCTATAAAATTGATCCGAATTGAATATGAAGAATTACCTGCCGTATTTGATCCAGAAGAAGCAGTAGAAGATGACGCACCAAGGGTTCATCCTGCAGGAAATATTATTACAAAAATTATTAATAAAGCCGGGGACGTTGAAAAAGGATTTGCCGAGGCTGATTTGGTTTTTGAAGATAAGTATCAACTTCCTCCTGTACATCATGGAGCAATAGAAATGCATGGGGTCCTGGCCAAATTTGATTCTAGAGGTAAATTAACAATTTGGAGCAGCAGTCAAAATGTATTTGCCCATCGCCTTATTCTGGCCCAATTATTTGATTTGCCTCTAAATAAGGTAAGGGTCATTAAATCAGCTCTTGGCGGAGCTTTTGGCGGTAAACTGGAGCTGACTGTCGAGCCTGTGGCAGCCCTTTTGGCTGAGCTGAGCGGTAAGCCTGTTAAGCTGATCTTAAACCGCAAAGAATGTATGGTTTCCACCAGAACAAGACACGGGGCGGTAATTAACCTTAAGACCGGGGTAAAAAAGGACGGTACTATAACAGCTCAGGAGTTTAAGGTGCTCACTAATGCAGGTGCCTACTGTACAGGTTCGCTTAACGTTTTGGGAGCTATGAGCCATATTGTTTTTCAGCTGTATCGTACGCCGAACATGTGCTTTGAAGGCCGGACTGTCTACACTAATAGCCCGATTGCAGGGGCCATGCGGGGATTTGGCTCTCCCCAGGTGTTTCTTGCCCAGCAATTACAGTTAAATAAAATAGCGAAAAGTCTTGCCTTAGATATGGTGGAACTGCAATTAAAAAATCTGGTCAGGCCTGAAGACAGGGATCCTCTTTACAACCAACCTATGGGCAATCCAAGGCCTATTGATTGCGTTAAGGAAGCTGCCAAAATATTTAATTGGTACGATAAAAATATTAGCCAAGACGCAGGCAGATTTAAAAGGGGAATCGGTATGGCCGTTGGTGCTCATGGTAACGGTTGTTTTGGAGCTCATCGGGATTACAGCGCTTTGGCCCTAAAATTAAATGAAGATGGTAGTGCCCTTTTACTTACGGGAACACATGATATGGGGAACGGTGCGGTGACTGTTCAAACCCAGATCATAGGCGAAATTTTAGGCCTGAATCCGGAGCAAATTGAGTGTGTGGAAGCTGATACAGATTCTACCCCCTGGAATTTAGGCGATTACGCCAGCAGAGCAACCTTTGTTACTGGTAACGCAGCCCTTAAGGTGGCCAAGGCCTTAGTAAGGGAAATAGTTGTCGAAGGGGCCAAACTTTTAGGTGAAGATGAGAACAATTTGTATTATCAAAATGGCTGGGTATATGATAAACAGGGTCGTAAACGAGCTAGTTTAATTGAGGTTATTAGCCATGCCCAGGGGGTAAGCCAAAGGGAATTAATGGCTGTAGAATCTTATGCTTCTATTTCCGGACCGTCTTCTTACGGGGCCCATTTTGCGGAAGTTGAAGTGGATACTCTGACCGGTCAAATTAGAGTTCTGAATTATGTGGCTGTCCACGACGTGGGTAAGGCAATTAATCCCTTGTCAGTAGAAGGCCAAATAGCCGGAGGGATCCAAATGGGCTTGGGTTACGGGCTAAGGGAAGCCTTAGAATTAAATGAAAAAGGAGCGGTTATAAACTCCAATTTTAAAAAATATAAGATGTTTAAGGCCCGAGAGATGCCCTGCATAACTTTTGCTTTAATTGAAAAAGGCGGCACCACCGGACCTTTTGGGGCTAAAAGTATTGGGGAGTGTGCTACGGTACCTAGCGCACCGGCAGTAGTAAATGCTGTCTGTAATGCTTTGCGGAAATACTATAATAAGATTCCCCTTAGCAAGATAGAGATATAATTCAAGATAGAGATATAATCATTAAATAAATATATACCAAATCTTAAAAATAAATTTTCTTTTTTGAAAATTTATTTTTTTTGGCAGGAATTAACGTAAATTTGTTGAATATGAAAATACAAAGGTTGATTTTTTCAAATTTGAAATTTGTACTAGGTAAAAAACTAATTTCTCCAGCAATTTTAGAACAATTATTATGGTTACTCATGATATGAGGTGTGTTGCCCAATGGGCTAGCAGGGTTTTAGTGATGGAACAGGGAAAAATAATATTTGATGGCTTACCGAGGGAATTTTTCCGCATGAAAGCTATTTTAGACAAAAACCATCTGGGTAAACCGCCCATTTGTGAACTTTCTGAGCTGCTTTGGCCGGAATGGAACTATACTTTCTTGTCCCAAGAAGAGATGCTGGCAGCAGTCGAAGAGACTGAAGCTAAGTCGGTAATTGTGTAGTATATCCATTTTACTCTAGACAGAAAAGGAGATAAACATGAAAATTGGTGCCAAAATCAAACAACTTAGAATCGCTAATAAACTTACTTTGAAAGAACTTGCAGCTAATACAAACCTTTCAATCTCTTTTTTAAGTCGGCTGGAAAACGAAAAAACTGAGCCTACAATGGACGACCTGCGGAAGATTGCAGCAGCACTTCATACCTCAATTATCAATTTATTCCCTAATGAGTTTGATGAGGAAATTCGCATCGTACGTTCCTGGGAGAGAAAAAAGATACTACAGCCTTCATTAAAAGGGGAACCTTCTGAATTGGAATTCTTACTTTGGGGAAGTAAAATCCAAATGGAACCGACTTTAATGACTATTCCTCCAGGTGGTGATTCCGGTGACTATGCAGAACACGCCGGTGAAGAGTTTTTATTTGTGCTAGAGGGTGAACTCAGATTCTGGTGTGGGGATAATTATTACGACTTACAAGAAGGAGATACCATAGGCTACCCTGCAAAGCTTCCCCACCGCTGGGAAAATAAGGGCTCAAAAGTTACACGGGTAATTTTGTCAAGCAGTTTGCCTACATTTTAATAGCACTCTAGAGAGGTGATTCTGGTGAATGAAACAGTATTTGCATATTGCCCAAAACAATCTTTTCTCCACGATATTGATCCCATTAAAAAGATAGTGTGGTTAATTATGGTTGGGTTAATGAGCATGATATTTCAAACAGGGCTTTTACAATTTCCCTTGTTTGTATTACTTGCACTTACCGGAGTTTTATTTGCAGGTTTACCTGTTAAAAATATATTTACAAGTTTGAAACCTATATGGCTATTAGCTTTTATAGTTTTGGTTATTCAATCCCTTGTGATTAAAGGAGAAACATTACTGTTTAGTGTCGGTCCTATCCAAATCTATGCGGAAGGGCTAATGTCTGCTACAGGTGTGGCCCTGCGTATGGTCAATGTAGCTGTTGGTTCGGTAGTGTTTTTATTTACGACTCATCCCCGGGATTTGGCCATTGCCTCAACGGAAAAATTTAAACTTCCCGTAAGAGGGGCTCAAGGCCTGTTCCTCGCTTTAAGATTTTTGCCTCTTTTACAAGATGAGTACCAAGACCTAGTGGCTGCCCATAAGGTGAGAGGTGCCGGTGGCGGGAAAAGCTTAAAGGATCGTTTTACCCGTTTACAGCGTTTTACAGTTCCTTATTTGTTCAGCGGTCTCAGGCGGGCACAAATAACTGCCCTGGCCATGGATTCAAAAGCTTTTGGGGCCTACCCGACTAAAACATATTTTCATATTGTATCCTACCCGAAGAAGGGCTGGCTGTTTTTGCTGGCCTGGGCTTTGATTGGTGTGATTTTTGCCTACTTAATTGTTAATGGCTATATTCCTGATGTAACTCAAGTAAGATTTGCCTGATTACTACTTTTAGAATAAGAAGCAGCTTTATGTCAATTGTTAGCTACCGTCATATAGTACGATGGTAGCTTCTTTTTGTATCTCAGCGTTTTAGAAAATGGCTTACAAGCGGGCGAATGTTTTGTGCAGCGGGACTAATTTCCACAGCTGTCGCAAGCTTTGCTCAAGGTCAACGGTGTAGGAGTTATTCGTTGGGGACATTCCGTTCAAGAAACAAGAGATTATAGGCTGCAAAATTTTCCTGCTTGGTAGGTAACCTAAACCAACATAATATAAATTAGGAAAAAATAGTAGAATTATGGAACAATCGGTCTATAAAATCGTCAATAGTAAATGAGATTTTAAATGATGTAGCAATAATGGGGGTTATTAAATGGCAAAATTTAAACGTAAGATTTGGGCAGGAATTACAACTTTCTGTTTATTTTTCAGTTTGGGGCAGGCTGCTTGGGCCAAGGAAACCGGGGTAAAGCCTACTGTTGAAATTATCTCTAGGCAGGAGCTTGAACCTGGCGTAGTTTATGCTCAGGCCAGCGGAAAAAACGTTAGCGGCCAGCCTTTAGTCATTAATATTTTGGAAGCTGACCTTAGCCGTTCAGACGTAGAAGTAAGGCCGGTCTTGGCCAGCGGAGGAGTGACAAGCAGAGAAAAGCTAAGTTCTATAAGCAGCAGAACTTATGCGGTAGGGGCAATTAACGGTTCCTTTTTCAGTACGGCAAGTCCATATCTTCCCGTTGGGAATCTGGTTGTTGATGGTAAAGTTGAAAGTGCCTCTGATATGCTCCGTACCAGTATGGGTATTATTCAAAACGGTACGGCCAAAACAGTTAAATTTGGCTATTTTAACCCAATAATACATATTAAAAAGGGCAATTCTTTACAGGCAATTATGGTAGATAAGCTAAACAGGCCTATTACCGGAGCTGAAACAATAGTATATACTTCCGAGTGGAAACAGGCGGTAAATCCCAGAACTAATTATACTTTAGTGACAGTAGTTTCCAACTCGCAAGGAAAACAAGTAGTTGAGAGCATCGGCGGGACAAACTTGACTGTCCCCAAAAACGGCTATATCCTCCACCTACCTTTAGATTTTGCTAATTTTTTAGCAGTAGGTGATGAAATAGGGGTTAACATTTCTTTCGACTCTTACTGGCAAAATGTAAAACACTTGCTCACAGGAGGGCCTCTTCTGGTAGAGGAAGGACAACCTGTTTTTCAGGCTGTGGCAGAAGGTTTTACCGGATCTGTTTTAAATGCTAATCCCCGGACTGCTATTGGCATAACTCAAAACGGTAAAATGCTGTTAGTGACTATTGACGGCAGAAGCGCAACGAGTGGGGGAGTAACTTTTGAAGAGCTGGCTTACATTATGGCTGACCTGGGTGCTTATGCTGCTATGGGTCTAGATGGCGGAGGCTCTACGGAAATGATAGTCCAGGGGAAAATTGTAAATCAGCTTTCCGGTGGTTCGGAGCGATCTCTAAATAACGGAATTGTTATTGTGACAGGGATTCCGGTCTATTTAAACGGGGAACGGCTTTACTTTGATGTACCTCCCCAACTGATTAACGGCAGGACTTTGGTGCCTTTTAGAAAGTTATTGGAAGCTTTGGGGGCTCAAGTCGATTACGATCCTGAATCTCAAGTGATTACTGCTACTAAGGAAGATAAGATGATTCAATTTAAAGCCGGCGATACTAAAGCTTTCATAAACAACGAAGAGTATATTTTAGATGTACCGGCTAAAGTGCTGAACGGTAGAACCTTAGTGCCTTTACGTTTTGCCGGAGCAGCCCTTGGCGGGAATGTTGATTGGACGGCGAATAAGACGGTGGTTATTACTACTGAATAGGGTTAAAAGTGAAGAGTTAAGTAAGTCGTTAGTCGTTAGTAAAATTCAAGTCCCCAGTCCTCAGTCGCCAGTCGCCAGTTACTAGGGACTAGGGACTGAGGACTGAAGTGCTCTGCGCAGCGGGCGCTGGGGACTGGTGACCGACCATAGAGAAATGCTCCAAAGTCTGGACTGGCGACTCTGCGAAGCGGCTACTGGGGTCTGGCGACTAGGGACTCAACGAAGTGGTCGACTATAATTAGGAGGTTAACTTATGAAAAGAGTATTTTGCTTTTGCCTAACGGTTTTATTGATAATCGGCCTGGCAAGCCCTGCCCTGGCCTGGTCCTCCCGGGTGCTGTGGGAATGGCGGGATACGGTAACCACAGTCCACCCGAGCTTTAGCACTACTTTAGACAACGGCAATGTGTTAGTGGTTAAAAACGGCTACAAAGATCCTATGGTAATTGAAATCAATCAAAATAAGGAAGTGGTGTGGGAATACGGACCTATCCAGGCCAATAGCGCTGTTAAGCTAGGCAATGGTAATACTCTGATCACAGACAGCGGGGCACCGGGCTATCCTTTTAAGCCTCAGGTTATTGAAGTAACACCCCAGGGAAAAGTGGTTTGGAGTTATGAGTTTAAGAGCAGGGCTGAAGCCCCTCGTTATGCTGAACGCTTGTCTAGTGGCAATACCCTGGTTGTAACGCCCCGGGAAGTGATTGAGGTTTCAAGTACGGGGGGAAAAGTGTGGTCTTACAACAAAGGTTTAGTCAATCCAGTCAAGGCTAATAGGCTGGATAACGGTCATACTCTCATTATTGATCAAGGTTTAAACGGCGGTAAGGTACTGGAAGTTGATAAGGCAGGAAAAATTGTCTGGGAGTATGGGAATTACACTAAAGGTACTGGCCTAGGCCAGCTGGCAGGGCCTACTGACGCTCGTCGTCGGGACGATAATTCTACAGTTATCGTTGATACTGGCAGCTCCCGCATTTTGTATTTAAACCCAGCCAAAGAAATTACAACCATAACTCACTGGCAGGATGTGATGGATGATTTACCTATCATGAATGTTTGGGGAGTGGATTTGGCCGATGAAGGAGAAATATACTTAAGTGTCAGCTACACTAACGGCAAACCTGCCCTAGTAAAAATTGATGATAAATCTGTCCAAACTTATCTTAACGGGGAATGGCTTTTTACGGAAGTTATGCCTAGAGTGATTAACGGTCATAACATGGTGCCGGCTAAAGACTTTTTATCTGCTTTTGGTGCTACAGTTTCTTGGGATAACGAGAGCAAAACAATGATTGCAGCCAAAAACGGAATACAACTGGAAATCACATTAGGTACTAAAAAGGCTGTTTTAAACGGGACGGAGATGGAGTTGGGAGTTGCACCTGTAATTAAGGGCAACACTCTGCTGATGCCTTTACGGGCAGCAACTGATGCTTTTGGGGTAGGTCTAAAGTGGGATGATGCTAACAAGATTATCCACCTGACTGTTGAGTAATCGGGTGTGATTTGAGGGTCCAAAAGATTCCACTAGGTTATAAAGTCTTGCACTTGCCCTTCTGTAGAAGTATAATGACATCTGATGTTTTAGTATACAGTAGAGAGGGATTTATTTGAGTAGTGTTGCCAGGGCCACTTTCACCGTTTTAGTTATCAATTTAATAAGCCGTGTTCTGGGATTTGTACGGGATGCAGTCATAGCTAAGGAATTTGGGGCCAGCGGGGCAACAGACGCTTACCTGGTAGCTTACCAATTGCCCTATTCCCTCCAGGCTATTTTAGGCATGGCCTTTGTTACGGTGGTAGTGCCCGTTGTAACAGGTTACCTCCTTAAAGGGGAAGAAGATGAAGGCTGGAAAGTAGTTTCTTCCTTGATTAATGGAACTTTTTTGGTTTTGGCTATCTTGACTGGCTTAGGGATTATTCTGGCGCCCCAGTTGGTCAGGTTGATGGCTCCTGGCTTTGATGAAGTGACAGCTGCTTTAACAGCCAAGTTGAGCCGGATCATGTTTCCGTCAATTATTTTTATGGGCCTGGGTATGCTTTTGACAGGCATTTTAAATGCAGGCAAGATTTTTGCCATGCCGGCCTTTGCCCCGGCCTTTGCCAATATCGTTATTATTTTAACAGTTGTTTTTTTTGGCGGGGAGTACCGAATACAGGGTTTGGCTGTGGGGACTTTAGCCGGTTTTATCGGTTTTTTTCTGATTCAGCTGCCCAGTTTAGCCAAACTTAAGTTTCGCTACTACTTGAAGTTGGACTATAAAGATCCGGTTGTTCGTAGCATGGCTCTCTCGGTTTTACCGGTTTGTATGAGCATTGCTGTTAACCAGATTTTGCTTGCTTTAAATCGTTTTTTTGCCTCAAATTTGGCTTCCGGCAGCATTACAGCTCTGGATTATGCTGACCGTTTGATGAATCTACCCTTGGGGATTTTTGTGGCAGCCATTTCCACAGCCATCTTTCCACTTATGGCTGAGGAAGCGGTGCGAAAGGACAAGGAAAGGTTTGCCGGGACAATCAATAAAGGTTTAGGCACAGTAACTGTGGCTATGCTGCCGGCTGCAGCCGGCTTAATTCTGCTCAGGGTTCCCTTAGTAGAGCTTTTATTTGAGCGGGGAGCTTTTGATCATAGCGCAACACTTATGACAGCGGAAGCATTAGCCTATTTTTCCCTTGGCCTCTGGTTTATTTCCGTCAACACCATTTTGACCCGGGCTTACTACGCTTTGAAAAATATAAAAGCTCCTTTGTATTTTGGAGTAGCATCGATAATAGTAGATATAATTTTAAGTTATCTCCTGCTGCCCGTTTTAGGTCACGGGGGATTGGCCTTGGCTAACACTCTGGCGGCTTTAGCTAACATGATTTTACTCTATGGGTATCTGCAAAAAAATTTACAGGCTTTAAGGATTAGGTCTGTGGCCAAAACTTTTGGCAAGTCTTTGGTGGCCACTTTAATTATGTCCGTAGTAGTTTTAGCTTTAACTGCTAAAACATCCTCCTGGGCTGCCGGTTCTGTTAAAGGATTACTGTTTCATGTTGGTTTGGCAAGTAGTGTTGGCGCGGCAGTTTATTTTGCTGTAGTGCTGTTTTTGCAAATTGAAGAAGGCAAGTGGCTCCTTAAGCGGCTGACAAAAAAAGTTTAGCTTGTGTATGCTTTGTGTTATAATAATTGGGAATAGCTTGACTATTAGTAAAAACAATAGCCAGGTCTGAGGTGAAAAATGCTCGATATCAATGAGATTAAAAAAATTTTGCCCCACCGTTATCCTTTTTTGCTGGTAGATAAAATTGTAGAGTTTGAAGAAGATAAAAGAATTGTTGGGATCAAAAATGTTACGGCCAATGAACCGTTTTTTGCCGGTCATTTTCCGGACTATCCGGTCATGCCTGGCGTACTTATTATTGAAGCATTGGCTCAGGTTGGGGCGGTAGCTATTTTAAATAAACCGGAGTACAAAGGTAAAATTGCTTTCTTTGCAGGTATTGATAAGGCCCGTTTCAGAAAACAGGTTGTACCGGGTGATATACTGACCCTCGAGGTGGAAGTTTTGAGATTAAGGGGCAGTATAGGTAAGGCTATAGGACGTGCCTATGTAGGCGAAACTCTGGCCTGCGAGGCAGAAATGATGTTTGCCGTAGAAAAGTAAGGGCTAGTTTTGCTATAGCCAAGTTTTGTTTATGGGGGAGGAACAATGTTAAAAATATCCATGGTGTTTGGCTTAGTTTTGGCCTACATATTATCGCTGATTTTTACGCCTTTGATCAAAAGAATGGCTTTAAAAATTGGTGCTACTGATACACCTAATTCCAGAAAAGTTCATACCAAAATCATGCCCCGTCTGGGGGGTGTGGCCATTTATGCAGCTTTTTCTTTGGCTCTCTTGTTAACACAGGATTTAAACAACTATACGGTAGGCCTGCTCATCGGGGGCACAGTAATTATGCTGGTTGGCTTTTTAGATGATGTATTTGGCCTATCACCTAAGCTGAAACTCTTGGGTCAGTTAATAGCTGCCTTGATCCTTATTGCTTTTGGTTATAGAGTACAATTTATAACCCATCCTTGGGGTGCCGGTTCACTAATTGATCTGGAGTATTTTACTATTCCCTTTACTTTGCTTTGGATTATTGGCGTTACTAATGCTGTAAACCTAATAGACGGGTTAGATGGTTTGGCTGCAGGTACTTCAGCTATTGCTGCCATTACTATGGCTTTAGTAGCTTGGTCTAATAATCAAGGGGCAGCGGCAAGCTTGGCTTTGATTTTGGCGGCCAGCACTATAGGCTTTTTGCGCTATAACTTTCATCCGGCCAGGATTTTCATGGGTGACAGCGGTTCCCTCTTTTTAGGCTTTACGCTGGGTGCTCTGGCAGTATCCGGCCTGACTAAAGGGGCAACAGTTATCTCCTTATTTATACCTGTTGTTATTTTAGGCATTCCAATCATGGACACTCTTTTTGCTATTGTACGTCGCTTTACTAATGGCAAACCGATTTTCCAACCTGATAAAAAGCATTTGCACCACTGTCTTTTGGATTTGGGTTTAAGTCATAAGCAAACTGTTTTAGTCATATATTTTATCGATGGATGCTTAGGAGCAAGTGCTGTTATTTTAAGTAAGTTGTCAACCTACCAGAGCTATATTGTTTTGATTAGTTTAGCTACCTTAGTAATTGTGGGGGCCAACAAGGTGGGGGTCTTGTCTGTGAAAAGCAAGGGTTCTATTTCAAAGATGGAACCGGGCAAGGCAAAATTCCGCGGTTGAAAGGTGGCTAAAATGAAGAAAAAGATAGCTGCTCTACTGGTACTGGGAATACTGTTTGCTATCGGCTTTTGGAGCTGGAATTGGATAAATAGTAGTGCTGACAGCTATGAAGCAGGTTCCAGAAGAAACCCTTTAGCTTCTAAAAGTTATCTAGAGGAGAAGGTAGAAGATAAGTTTTATAGGTTGGAAAAAGAGGTTAAAAGACTATCGGATAGGGTTGATACTTTACTGCGGATATTACCGGAATAGTTTATTCTAACTCCCTTATGGGAGTTTTTTGCTATAAATCACTTTTTTAAGTCACACTAAATTTATTTAAGAGGAGGAATGTGTTTGAAAGCACATCTAATATTTACGGGTACAGAATTATTGTTAGGCCAAATCGTTAATACTAACTCTCAGTATCTAGCCCGCAAGCTAGCCGATTTAGGCATTGATCTTTATTCGATGGTTACAGTAGGAGATAACAGGAGGCGTATAGCTGAAGCAATAAAAAGTGCTAAAGGTAAGTCGGAACTGGTTATTATAAATGGAGGATTGGGCCCTACAGAAGATGATGTGACAAGGGAAGCTCTGGCTGAAGCTCTTGGTGTAGAGTTAAAGGAAAATCTTCAGGCCCTTGAAGTAAGTAGCCGCTTTTTTAAAAGGCGAGGCATAGAGATGCCCCAGGCCAATCTAAAGCAGGGATTAGTCCCGGAAGGGGGATTGGTTCTAGATAATCCTATCGGTACAGCGCCGGGAATTTTACTGGTTCAGGGAGAAGTCACTTATGTTTTACTTCCCGGACCTCCTGGTGAATTAAAACTGATGTTTGAAAATGAAGTGATTCCATATCTCAAAAGAACATATCACATGGGAGGACAGATTAAATCCCGGGTGTTAAAAGTAGTCGGCTTAGGTGAACCGGCAGTTGAAGAGAAAGTAAAAGATTTAATAGGCAGTCTTAATCCTACTTTGGCTCCTACAGTTAATAGGGGGGAAGTCCATCTAAGGATGACTGCTAAGTCCGATGATCCTGCTCAAAATGAAGTCTTGCTCAATGAAATGGAGCGAAAGGTCAGAGAACGTCTTAACGACTATATTTTTGGTGTAGATGACTGTACCTTGGAAGAAGCTATAGGTCAGGAACTGACTAAACTAAAATACACTATTGCTGTGGCTGAGTCATGTACGGGAGGGCTTTTGGCTCACCGTTTGACTAACGTACCCGGAAGTTCCGCCTATGTTCAGTTAGGTGCAGTTACTTATGCTAACCGTTGGAAAACCAGGTTGCTCCACGTAGGGCCGGAAGTATTAGCTGCTCATGGCGCAGTAAGTCCGGAAACCGCCCAAGCCATGGCTGTTGGGATCAGAGAACTTACTGGGGCTGACATAACCATTGGCATAACAGGCATTGCAGGTCCTGGTGGAGGAAGTAGCGCGAAACCTGTTGGGTTGGTCTATATTGGCTTAAATTACCGGGGAAAAGTTGAAGTTTTTAAACATGAATTTAGTGGGGATCGGGAGAGTATTAAGTACCGTTCCAGTCAAGCTGCTCTTACCCATTTGTGGCAGCGACTAAAAAGTTATCAATAGTATAGAATAATGGTATAACCCCATAGGCATGGCTAGAGGGCTAGGTAAAATGATGGCTTAGCAGGCAAGTCTATGGGCGTTTTAATGTTTAGGTAAAGGAGTGACAAATCAACTGGGCAAAGTAGATTTAAAAAACCTTGACCAGAAGGTCTTAAGAACAATTAATGAATTAGATATTTTATGGCCAAAGAAAAGGGATGAGGTTTTATTCTTGGCTCCCTATCTTAAACATGAAGATTATTTAATACGAAGCAAAGCTTTTTTTCTGGCAGCTTTGTTCCCCCACCCGGCTTTATTGCCGGTTATAGCTCAAACTGCCCATGAAGATCAAGATGAGGAGTTTCGCCTCAGGGCCATTGAAGTGTTGCAAAAGCTTGGCACCAGGGAAGCTCTGGCAGAATTGGCCAAACTGCTGACCGATCCCGATCCTTTAATTGTGCGAGGTTCGGTAGTGGCTATGGGAGGAATCAGCAGTCCGGAAGCAGTACATATTATTTTAGAATATGCCTCCAGCCCCCAAGGCCGGCTGGTTCGCCCGGAAGTGGTCCAAGAGGCGGTCAGTTTGGCTCTGGGGGATTTAGTAGATGGAGAAAAACTATTAAAGGAATTGGCAGCCGAAAATTCGAATATTAGACGGTATTTACGGAACTTAAACCTAAAAAAACCGGAAATACCTCATTTCACCGTATACCCCAGCGCTGATTATTTTAGTCTGCAGGCTAAAAAACGGGGAGTGAATTATAGGACTTATAGGTATCTTATTGGGTAAGGGTTTTAGAAAGTCGTAGTCGTTAGTGAAAAGAGTTGAGAGTTAAAAGTGAAGAGTGAAGAGTTGTTTTAATTTTGCGAAGTGCCCAGTATGGCATGAGTCCTTTTAGGGAAATTTTGAATTCAAAATTTTGAATTGATGAGAAAAAACAATTCAAAATTCAAAATTATAAAAGGCTGGTGACTAGCTACTGGGGACTGGCGACTAGGGACTCCACGAAGTGGGTGCTGGTGACTAGCGACTGAGGACTCTGCGCAGCAGCTACTGAGGACTATAACAAGGGAGGATGACCATAATGATCAAATTTGGTACAGATGGTTGGCGGGCTGTTATGGCCGAAGAGTTTACTTTTGCCAATGTGGAAATAGTTGCTCAGGCTATAGCTAATTACATAAAGGAACAAAAAATTGCTGATAGGGGTGTGGTAATCGGTTATGATAACCGGTTTTTAGCTGAGGAGTTTGCCTCCCGGGTAGGTGAGGTGATGGCAGGCAACAGTATACCTGTTTTTATAACCGGTACGGCATGTCCTACTCCGGTTACGGCTTATGCTATACTTTTTCAGCGAGCTGCCGGGGCGGTAATGCTAACAGCCAGTCACAACCCTGCTCAGTATAATGGCCTTAAATTTATTCCTGAATATGCCGGTCCTGCTGTACCGGCCATAACTGAGCGGATTGAGGAACACATTAAGACTTTGTTAGAAGAGGGTAGGGTGCAAAAGATTAGCCAGGAAAAGGCAATCCAAGAGAACAAGTGGTCAAAAATTTTTCCCCAGGAGAAATACTTAAATTCTTTAAAGAAAATAATCAATATTGACCTAATTAAAAAAGCCGATTTAAAAGTTGTTATTGATCCGATGTTTGGCGCCGGGATTGGCTATTTAGAGGCTTTCCTAAAAAACAGTTGTCAAGTTAAATCTCTTCATTCCTACCGTGATCCTTTGTTTGGTGGGAGTTTACCTGAGCCTACCGGAAACAATTTGCTTAAGTTAAAAGAAGAAGTAGTAAAATCCCAGGCGGATCTTGGTCTTGCTCTTGATGGAGATGGAGATCGCTTTGGCATTATCGATAGTGACGGTACCTTTATCAGTCCTAACCAGGTTTTAGTCTT
This sequence comes from Clostridia bacterium, assembly GCA_012838615.1. GTDB lineage: Bacteria > Bacillota > DUOV01 > DUOV01 > Zhaonellaceae > DUOV01. The sequence continues at coordinate 15,168 of DUOV01000142.1, forward strand.
GCTCTATCACCATTTGTTGATTAATAAAAAATTAGGCGGTCCTGTTGCCCGGACTGTGGCTACTACCCACCTTTTAGATCGGATGGCTGATAAATATGGTTATCAGGCCGTAGAGACTCCTGTAGGTTTCAAATATATCGGACAGATGATGCGGGAAAGAGGTTGCATTATAGGAGGAGAAGAAAGCGGTGGCTTAAGTGTTAAAGGTCATATTCCTGAAAAAGATGGGATTTTGGCGGCTCTTTTAATAACTGAGTTACGTGGAATTTCCGGAAAACCTTTACTTGCTACCTTGCAGGAAATTGAGGCGGACTTTGGAAAACTCTTTAGTGAACGGTTAGATTTGCAGACAACTGCCGAGCAAAAGAGTCAAGTGTTAGCTAATTTAAAGGAGTATTACCCGGCAAAGCTAGCCGGTCTCCCTGTTGTTGGCAGACTTACCGTTGACGGAACAAAGCTCATGTTAGCAGACGGAAGTTGGTGTCTTATCCGGCCGTCAGGGACAGAGCCATTATTTAGAATCTATGTGGAAGCTAAAAGTCCGGAGGTATTAAAGCAAATCCAAGCTGAAGTAAAACAAGAATTAAATCTCTAAATTTAAATCGTAAAAAAATTTTTCCCAAGAAATTCTAGAAGGATTTTTCAAACCAATAGGGAATAATATTCAATAAATAGCATAAATTTCTTGTATATCCTCGGTAATATGGTCCGAGAGTGTCTACCGGGTAACCTTAAATTTCCCGACTACAAGAATAAACTATACTATTAAAGGCAACGTCCTTTAATACAGGGCTTATTCTTGTAATTGTGAAGTTTGAGGTTACCTTATTTTTTATTTGCTGAATTTTACAACTCAGCATTACCTGCTTAAATAATAGAATATTTTGAACAAACTTACAGCTTACCGGCTAGATGAGCCCCTTTGTACTTCTAGGGCATAGGGCATTCTAGCAAACTACTCATAAAGTGCCATTTGCAGGGAATTACTATAATTAAATCCTTTTAACTATTGACTGTTTACAGAGTAATGATGTAAACTAGAACACGTCATTCGAATAATATTTGATATTTAGGCCGGAATGTTCGGGTTTTCCTGAACCGGCTTAAATATAAAAAATAATTAAAGGAGGATAAGTATGCTTGAAAAATTTTTTGGTTTCAAAGAGAATGGAACCACATTGAAGACTGAGATCATAGCCGGTCTGACCACTTTTGTGACAATGGCTTACATTATCATTGTCAACCCCTTGACCCTAGCAACGCCAGAGACAGGGATGGATTTTGGCGCTGTCATGATGGCTACTTGCCTGTCTGCCGCTTTTACTACCTTATTAATGGGCTTATACGCTAACTATCCATTTGCTCTCGCTCCTGGTATGGGTTTAAACGCCTTTTTCTCCTATACCCTTGTAATGCATATGGGTGTATCCTGGGAAACAGCTTTAGGCGTGGTGTTTATCTCCGGCTTAATTGCTATGCTTGTTGCTGTAAGTAGAATACGTGAAACTGTTATTAAAGCTATTCCAATGCATTTAAAAACAGCTATTGGAGCAGGTATTGGTCTATTTATTGCTTTTATAGGTTTACAAAACGCAGGAATTATTGTGGATAATCCAGCTACCTTATTGGGTTTCGGAAAGATTACAGATCCCCATGTACTCTTAGCTATTTTCGGACTTATTGTGACTGGCATTTTACTTGTTAAAAAGGTTACCGGGAGTATTATTCTTGGTATTCTAATTACAACTGTCGTTGGTTTATTCGTCCCTGCCGGTGACGGTACAATGATTACTAACTTCCAACCGGGCGCTTTAGGCATTTTTGACTTGCCACCTTCCATTGCACCTACTTTGTTTAAACTGGATATTTTAGGTGCGCTGAAGTTTTCTTTATTTGCTGCAATCTTTTCTTTATTCTTTGTTGATATGTTTGATACCATTGGAACTTTAGTAGGTGTTGCCAGCAAAACTAATCTGATGGATGAAAAAGGAAACCTTAAACGTGGTAATAAGGCTCTGTATGTTGACTTTATAGGTACTATGATGGGTGCCTTCCTGGGGACCTCAAACGTTACTACATATGTAGAAAGCGCTTCAGGAGTTAACGCAGGTGGCAGAACAGGGATGACCGCAGTAGTAGTCGGAATTCTATTCCTCTTATCTACTTTCTTATCTCCTGTAGTTTTAGCTATTCCTGGTGTAGCAACAGCGCCTGCTCTAATCCTAGTGGGTGTTATGATGGCAACAGGTCTAAAAAATATTGATTGGGACGATATGTTAACTGCAATTCCTTGTTTCTTAACGGTTATCATGATGCCTTTATCTTATTCTATTGCTACTGGTCTTGCTGTCGGATTTGTTACTTACGTGCTTTTGTCCTTCCTTACCGGTAGAGGTAAAGATGTACACTGGGTCATGTATATACTTAGTCTCTTATTTGTCTTGTACTTTATTGTTCAAGCAACTGTCTAACAAAAACCGCCATAACGGCGGTTTTTTGGGGCTCTATGTCAAATGTTGGGGTAAGAGAATAAAATAAGAGTATCTGGCTACCATCGTAAAGATATGATGGCAGCTTTTTTTACCCCAAAACAAAATTAAATACAACCCACATAAAAAATGAGTAAGCTAAAATAAAGGCATAGAAATTATGTCT
>DUOV01000143.1 GCA_012838615.1 Clostridia bacterium
AAAAGCTAACCTTCAGGACAGTTTTGCCCGGGTAGAAAACAATGAAGTTTTTCTTTATAACATGCATATAAGTCCTTACGAACAAGGAAACCGGTTTAATCATGATCCTAAGCGGACAAGAAAATTACTTATGCACAAGAGTGAAATCCGCCGGCTCATCGGTAAAACCAGAGAAAAGGGGCTTACTTTAGTTCCGCTCAAAGTCTACTTTAATCAACGGGGGATAGCTAAATTAGAGCTTGCCTTGGCAAGAGGCAAGAAACTTTATGACAAACGAGAGGACATTGCAACCAGGGATGCTAACCGGGAAATTGCCCGGGCCCTGCGGGACAAGAATAGGGTTTAGTCGTTATGAAGCGCCCGGTATGGGGAGAGTCCCTGTGGGAGTCGTTTGTATCCGCTTCGCGGAGTCACCAGTCCCCAGTCGCTACGATGCCCCATAGGGGCTAGTCCTTTAGGGGTCCTCAGTATCATAAGGTAAATTGCAGCTTTCTTGGGGGACAATCTGCTAGATTTTGTAAATCAATAGATTAGTATTGCATAATATGATATAATATAGTATGTATCAGCTATACCGAGTCGTTAGTTACCGCTTCGCCAGTTCTGAATTTAAAGGTTTTTTACAACTGGTGACTAGGGACTGGCGACTAACAAACTGACCCAAGAGTAGTACCTCAAAGTTAACATGGGGGCGTACTGGTTTCGACGGGGGAAATATTGGCAAGAGTAGCCAGGCGGGGTTCCATTAGCCCGAAATACGGTGGAAAAGAATTAAACGCAAACGATAATTACGCTTTAGCTGCTTAGATTGCAGTTAACCTTCTACCTACTGCTCCCGCGGTGTAGGATAGAGGGTCATCTTAGCGGGATACTCTAAATCAACCGCCTGCTAGATTTAGGGGAAACTTAAGCGGGCTAGCCGAGAAGAGATCCTGTTCCTGGGAGCTCAATTGGCGAAACTAAAAAACAGGAACTATCCTGGTAGAAGCTTTTGTGGGTATTCCTTCGGACAGGGGTTCGATCAAAAAATGGTCGCCCTGCACGGCGACGTGCAGGTGAAAACCTGGCTTTATCGGTGAAGGCTCAGCGCGTCATGGCGGTGCTAATACCGAGTGGTATGTGGGGTAACCCAACAGCCGCGTATCGACTCATAGGCTGCCAATTCATTTTATTGGTAGTACTAGGATGCAATTAGTTAAAGATTGCATAATACGCCGGGGGGCTTCTTAGTGAAGCTCAAGATATAGTCAGCGCCAATACGAAAGTATTGGGTAACGTGTCCCCTCGCCTCCACCATATAGATTTGCTAAAAACAGACCAAACTGGCCTGTTTTTTGGGTTCTTTGTCAACTGGTGTTGGTGAATATAATTAAGTGACAATAGCGGGTAAAATGAATCCATTGGCTTAGGGGTAATTATTCCTAAGCCATTTTTAATCTTACTAAATTTTGAGTAATAAGAATTCTATTTTTTAAATGAAAGAAGCATCTATACCCAAAGGCAATACGTTTAATGATCTTAATCTTATTATTAATACCTTCAAGAACACCATTAGTGTAATCATACTTAAAAGTGTTTTCTATATAGCCTATGTATCTCTTTGCAGTCTTAATTGAAGTTTTCATATAGTCAGAAACATTATTCTCAAACTCGTCTAAGACCTTCTCCAAAAGATAAAAATCCTTGTTTTTAATGGAAAGTCTCACATATTGATATAGTTTATAGGAAGCCTTTAATTCTGGGTCTAAATCTAGTAGGTAGTTAATTATATCAATCTCACGCATCAACTTCTTAAAACAACGGTGATACTTATAGTTAATATAATCAACTGTTGTATGCTCTTTGAGTAGAAGCTTCCAGTATCTCTTTAATTTATTCTAATTCTTCTTATCCCTATTCATAACTTAATTCTAGTTTTATTTAAAGCCCTGCTAAAAAGCTGGATAATATGGAACTTATCAAAAATAATTTTCGTGTTAGGAAAGAGCGATTTAATCAACGAGATATAAGGGCGATAAATATCAATAACAATAGTTTTAACTGCATTTCTGGAAGATTTAGAGTATCTTAGAAAATAATCTTTAAGAACAGGTAACCTCCTATCTTCCACTATATCTACGATTTGTCCAGTATCGGAATCACAGAAAATAAAAGACATAGCCCCAGCTGCGGATTTGACTGACTTAAACTCATCAAAACACAAGTGTTTTGGTTTTCCTTAGCACTAAGAGCAATAGCTAGTTTAGTATTGTTAGAAATGAAGCAATTCTTTTTAACAATATTAGTTTTTAAAATAAAAGTAGAATTACAATGTTTGCAAAAATATCTTTGTTTTCTTAGCCTTAAATAAGCATTGAAACCGGAAACATTAGGTATTTTAATATCTGAAGTTTTAAACCCATACTTAATAATTTTCTTGTCAAAGATATGTCCGCAAGAGTAACAAGCTTTTGGTTTATAGGTTAAAGTGGCATTAAAGACCTTACATTTAACACCCTTTACAATACCATCAATACAAAAGTTTTCATCAAAAATAATATTTTCATCTTTTAAATTTAGTAAATTAATTATAGAATCATTATGAGACATGTGACATTACTCCAATAAATGTGGTTTGGCGATTACATTTTACCAGAGTTATGTCACTTGTCTCACTTTTTTTTAGTAAAAAAAGATGTTGGTTCTTATTCACCAACACCAAAAATTATAGAGCCTTGAAAGTAGGGTAAGAGAAAGGTGGGCAAAAGTGAAATAGTTTTATGGCAGGAGGGGCAGAAGTACCTATAAATAGGTACTTCCACAGCCTGTTTTATGAGATTTATATATCTTCAATAAAAGCCGTGCTTTGTTAATTTAACTTTGGCTTTGCATTGGGGGCATGACTCGAAGCTAGGGAAGTAGTTATCCCTGCCAAGCTTAACGTATTTGGTCAAACTTATTTTAAAATCATAAAGTATCTGCAAGATGCTCACCTAAATTATTTTGACAAAATCAAAATTATATCAAATTTAATTAGGGTTGCTTAGCCTAAAAGGTAAATCCAAAATGAAAAATCTCCAACTGTTTTAGAGTAGATAAATTGAAAGTTTACACATGTATATATAAATGTTATTCGTTAACCTACGCCCAATCCGCTCTAAGAGCGGTTTTTTTATAAATGCCAATGGTTTCACACACCCGGGGAACTACCTATAACGATTATATCGGTATTTCTCTATATTATTGTTACCTTTTTATGATACGGTTTGCCTCTATCACATATATTCCCTAAAGTAAATAGGGAGAAAACGAATGTCGCATATGTAAACAAAGTCAAGTTTCTAGGATATAGCTTTTACATCTATAAAGGAGAAGGATGCCTGAGAATCCATCCGAAAAGCATTCAGAAACTTAAGGACAAAATCCGAGAAGTGACAGGACGAAGCAATGGGATGGGAGTCGAAGAGAGGAGGACAAAACTCAACCAAATCGTACGAGGTTGGACAAATTACTTCAAGCTGGCTGACGCTAAGAACCTATTAGCTAAGCTAGACGAATGGTTGAGAAGCCGAATACGAATGGTGACCTGGAAACGATGGAAGAAAATCCGAACTCGATTTGAAAGTCTTAAGAAATTAGGTATATCCAAAGAACAAGCTTGGATGTGGGCAAACACAAGAAAAGGCTATTGGCGAGTCGCCCATAGCCCGATTCTAATGAGAGCTCTATCTAATGAAAGATTCAAACGAGTAGGATACCTAAGCTTCAGGGAATGTCATTCTGCAAGTTATGTGTAAACTTTGGAACCGCCGTATACCGAACGGTACGTACGGTGGTGTGGGAGGTCGGCCACTCAAATAATGAGTGGTCTTCCTATCCAATTGCCTAAGGGGATTGCAGTTTTTCTTATCTAATTCTTCTTAAAATAACTTCTTCGTGTTTCGCCACTTCGGCTTCAATCCGGTCAAGCTTTTCTGAATTTAGTTTATACCCGTCGAATAAAGCGTCTAGTTTCTGGCCGTGGTCGTTTTCTATGTTTACGACAGTTGCTTTAACTGTAGATAATTCTGCTTCGATATTTTCAAACCGTTTGTCTATACTCTTAAAGCGTTTGTTAAATTCAACATACATTTTCTCAAGTAGGTTAAATATTTTCTCCTCATTATTCAACATACCCACTCCTCCGTAAACTCACCCCCGTCGTGGTAGGTGGCAACTTCTTTTTTTGTCATTCGTTTTTCAGTTCTTAGCTCTTCGAGTCTATTCTAGCATATTAACACCACTTTAACTTCATTATATATACATTTTGTCCGATGTGAATAGCATAGCCCAAATATCTATCTTTGCGGTTTTGCAGAGTCAGCTTAAAAGCAGACCAAAAACAATTATCCGCCCTCTTTTTATGTTATGCCTAAAGGAATTAGGCTAATCATCCAGAAAAGGAACATTACTTTTTCCATTTATTTAGAAAATAGGGCGAAGGAATGTTTGGCACTTTATTAGCTTAGGTGAGCCAGGGAGACACAAAGGGTGAGAAACAAAAATTTTGGAAATTCTAAGAAAAGAGAAGAATGAAAGAGCTAATCAATAAAATACTCAAAAGAGAGGAGAATGAATATGAAATTTTGCTGGGCAACGATTAGAGTCAGGAACTTGGAAGAATCTTTAAAGTTTTACCAGGAGATTGTTGGGATCAAGCTAGACAGAAGGGTTCGATCTGGCTCAGGAGTAGAGATTGCCTTTTTAGGAGATGGCGAAACTAAAATTGAGTTGCTTTATGATGCTAATAATAAAGAAGTGAGTATGGGACAAGATATCTCCCTGGGATTTGAAGTCAAGTCTGTAGATGAAATGATGGACTTTGTCAAAGAAAAGGGTTTAAGCATCCATGCCGGGCCAATTCAGCCTAGCCCCCAAGTAAGGTTTTTCTACCTACTTGATCCAAATGGGGTTAAAATTCAATTTGTGGAAAATATGTAATAATAAATACTGGGTTAAAAACGGCTGCTTAGAGAGCAAAAAGCAGCCGTTGCAATTTTAGGGAAATGTTAAGTTTGCAAAATACTAAATTGATTTTGGGTCCATATATGATAATATATTCTAAATTGGTGTGCTTTGGCGGTTGCTATTGTAGTTGAACTACTGACTTCTTGTATGTCAAGCAGGTACTATGACTGCCAAGAAAATGAGAAAAGTGTGGGATGACAAATGAGTAGAAAAATAGATTTTGACGAGTTCCTGATCTTTGACGGAGCCATGGGAACCATGCTTCAAGCCAATGGCATGAAGGGAGGAGAACTTCCGGAAAGCTACAATCTTGACCATCCTGAAATTATTGAAAAGATTCATAAATCTTATCTAGATGCCGGGGCAGACCTCGTAACGACCAATACTTTTGGTGCCAACCGATTTAAGCTTAAGGATACAGGCTTAGTTTTAGAGGATGTTATTACTAGGGGAGTAGAGATAGCCAGAAAGGCCGCCGGGGATAAGCTGGTAGCCTTGGACATAGGGCCCTTGGGACAGCTTATGGAACCTTACGGTAGCTTAAGCTTTGAAACTGCTTATGAGGCTTTTAAGGAGCAAATTATAGCCGGAGCCTCAGCCGGGGCAGACTTAATAATAATTGAAACCATGTCAGATATTTACGAGGCCCGCGCTGCCATCCTGGCAGCAACAGAAAACTCTAACCTTCCAGTAATTTGTACCATGACTTTTCAAGAAGACGGCAGGACCCTAACAGGTACAGATCCCTTAACTATGGTTAACATACTGCAAAACTTAGGATTGGCAGCTTTAGGAATTAATTGTTCCCTGGGCCCGAAGGAGATCATGCCTTTGGCTACTGAAGTTTTAAAATATGCCAAACTGCCTGTCATAATTCAGCCTAATGCAGGTTTGCCGAAAATGGTAGGTGGTAAGACGGTTTTTGACATAAGTCCTGGGGCATTTGGCGCTTATGCCAAACAACTGGCGGAAATGGGAGTTAAGATTCTAGGAGGTTGCTGTGGTACGACTCCAGATCATATAAGAGCTATAAAAGAAGTGCTTAAGGGTTTAAAACCTGTAAAGACTGAACCAGAGGTAATTACTGCTGCCAGTTCAGCAACCAATACTGTTGTTTTAGGCGGCAAGGTTAAAATTGTTGGAGAGCGGCTAAACCCCACAGGCAAAAAAAGGCTGAAAGAGGCCTTAATTGGCGGGGATATGGGGTACATTTTGCAGGAGGCGATAGATCAGAAGGATAGCGGTGCCCATATACTGGATGTCAATGTAGGTCTTCCCCAAATCGACGAAAAGGCATTAATGGTTAAAATCATCAAGGCAATACAAGGTATCGTCAATCTGCCTTTGCAAATAGATAGTGTAAAGCCGGAAGTAATTGAGGCCGGAGCCAGGATTTGTAACGGCAGGCCTATCATCAACTCTGTCAATGGGGAAGAAAAAGTCATGGCAGCCATCCTGCCCATTGTGAAAAAGTATGGCTGTTTGGTGGTTGCTTTGACTTTAGATGAAAGGGGAATACCGAAGACGGCAGAGGAGAGGCTCCGCATTGCCGAAAAGATAATTAACAAAGCAGCCCAGTACGGTATAAGCAAGGAGGACATAATTGTGGACTGCTTAGTATTAACGGCTTCTGCCCAGCAAAGGGAAGTTCAGGAAACTATTAAGGCCGTAAGACTTGTGAAAGAAAAGCTGGGGGTAAGGACTCTGCTGGGAGTAAGCAATGTATCCTATGGTTTGCCGGAAAGAGAACTTTTAAACAGAACATTTTTAGCCATGGCTCTGGCAGCCGGTCTAGATGCCCCGATTATAAACCCAATGGATGGGGAAATGAGAGATACAATCAATGCTTTTAATGTTTTATGGAATCATGATCAGGACAGCAGAGAGTTTATAAGCACTTACTCTGAAAGGAAAACTGAAACATTAGCAAAAAGAGCAGCAAAAACAGTTGACTTAAAGAAAATAGTAGTAGACGGATTAAGGGAAGAAGCTGCTATAGCTGTCAGAGAACTGCTTAAGTCTAGTGATGGGTTGGAAATTGTAAATGCTTATCTCATCCCTGCCCTTGATATAGTTGGTGAAAAGTATGAAAGTGGGGAAATATTTCTGCCCCAGCTTATCCGGTCAGCAGAAACAGTCCAAAAAGCTTTCGAAGTAATAAAAGAAGATATGCTTAGTAAGTCTCAGGAACAAACTTTGCACAAAGGGAAAATTGTCTTAGCTACTGTAAAGGGCGATGTTCATGATATAGGGAAAAACATTGTAAAAATCCTTTTAGAGAATTATGGTTACCAAGTTTTTGATTTAGGGAAAGATGTGGCTATAGAAAAGATTATAGAAAAAGTTCAGCAGGAAGAAGTTTCTTTAGTAGGTTTAAGTGCTTTGATGACTACTACCGTAAAAAGCATGGAAGAAACTATAAAAAAACTGCGGCAAAGTTGTCCAAAATGTAAGATTATGGTGGGCGGGGCTGTGCTTAACGAAGATTATGCCCGCATGATAGGGGCGGATTTTTACGGTAAAGACGCTAAGGATGCTGTTAAATTAGCAGAGACAGTATTTCAAAAGCAAAAGTAATAGTAGTTAGGGTGGTAGGTATATTAGAATGCCTGCCACTTTTTTATTGTTAGGAAACAATCTTTGAGTTTTGTAAAATGGGCAAAAAATAGTATTAAAAGTCCGTAATAAGAAAACTTTTCTTAAAATTTTTAAAAAAAGTTTTATTGTTAATATTTACATCTATGGTAATGTTATGGTAGACTAAACTTACTTAATAAACTTTACAAAGTAACTATTTCTTACTGAGGAGTAGTAAAAGATGGCAAAGATTAGACATAGTGACATGTATGCTTTTAATCGCTCCAGAGTTCTTAACATTATTAGAAAAGAATCGGGTATCTCACGCGTTGATATTGCCAAACGTATTGGATTATCAGTACCAAGTGTTTCTGCGTTGGTCAATTCGTTGGTTCGGGACGGTTTGATCAATGAAATAGGAGCAGGTGAATCCCAAGGCGGACGCAGACCGATTATGCTTGAATTTGAAGCGGATGCTAGATTAATTATTGCAATTGAAATTCGTCAGGAATATGTGAGGGGCATGCTTTGTAACTTAAACGCTCAGCCTAAAGATATTCGAAAAGTAGCATCTAGCGAAAGTACGGCTATAGAAAAGAAACTTGAGGCAGCAGCAAATATCGTCCAGGAATTAATTGATACTGTGGAAGATAAGGAAAAAATTATTGGAATTGGGATTGCTGTTACAGGTGTAATAGATTGCAAAAACAGGATTATACGTTATTCTGCTCCACTTAATTGTAGAAATGTTCATTTGGATCACTTTTTTGGAAAGTTTTCGATGTATCCGATTCATGTCAATAATATTTCACGCTGTGAAGCTTTAGCTGAAAAGTGGTTTGGAAGCGGTAAAGATTTCTCGGATTTTATTTTTATCTATGCAGGTCTTGGTATTGGAGCAGGTATGATTACGGGAGGTACCCTATATAGTCAATCACAATACAGCGCAATGGAAATAGGACATAATACCGTACATGCTGACGGCGAACAATGTCGTTGTGGAATGAAAGGTTGCCTTGAAGCTTATTCTGCATTTTGGAGTATTAAAAAGCAATACGCCAAAGCCGTTGGTAAAGACAATATTTCTGAAGAAGATGTTTTAAAAGCAATTCAAGTACATGATCCTTTGATCAAACCGATTGTTGACAGAGCACTATATTATCTCGGCATCGAGATTGCTAATTTAACAAATATTTTTAACCCGGAAATAGTTATTGTTGATGGCTGGATACATGCTTTAGGCTCAGAAGCTCTAGAATATCTAACAAATTTAGTAAAAGAAAGAGCTCTGGAAGGCCTTACAGATCAATTTTCAATTATTCTTTCTAAGCTGACAGGTAAGGGTGTGATTATTGGTGCAGCAACGACTGTCTTAGAAAGCTTCTTTCAGCCGTTAAATAAAGAATTATTTCAGGTTTGAAACAAATTTTAGCTCAGAAAGTATAAACTTTTTGAGCTTAGATAAGTACATCTAAGGTTAGTAGTTTAAAAGGGGAAACAAAGATTACAACAGATAAAACATATTTTTACTGGAGGAAAGCATCAGATGAAAATTACTGATTTAAAGCTTAGGCTTATTGAGCAGCCTATTACAAGTGGTTTTAGACCCAACTGGGGTCGTGGGATTAACATGCGGACACTACCGGTTACCTTGGTTGAAATTTCTACGGATGAAGGTGTAAAAGGGTATTCAGGCGGCCCCACAACTGGAGAGGAGCTTTTGGCAGGAGTTAAAGCATTTGTTAAGCCTAGTTTGATAGGTGCTGACCCTTTCAATGTTGAGTACATATCCGATGTGCTTAGTAATTCTGCTTTACGTATGGGATGGCCTTGGTTTATTGAAGCAGCAGTTTGGGATATTATTGGAAAGAAAACCAATCAACCCGTGTATAAACTGTTAGGTGGAAGCAAGGATAAATTAAGAATTTACTCTAGCACAGGCGAGACTCGTTCGGCTGAACAACGCCTGGAAGATATGGAAAGATTGCTAGAAGAAGGTTTTAGTGCAATCAAGTTACGCTTTAAGCCTTCGAGTTGTGATGAGTTACTTAAAACAATTAAATTATTACGACAGGTTCATGGTAAAAAAATTGAAATTATGGTAGATGCCAACCAAGCTGACAAAATGCCTGGTGCAGAAGCCATGGAATATTGGGGACTTCATGATAGTATGCGTTTAGTTGAAAAGTTAGCGGAATATGATGTGGCTTGGCTGGAAGAACCGCTACCTCGGCATGATTATGAAGGTTTGAGAAAACTGACCCAGTCCTCGCCGATTCCAATTGCAGGTGGAGAAAAGAATATGGGTCTACGTGAATTTAGGGATTTATTAGACTATGACTGCTACGATATCCTGCAACCTGATAGTATGTTTTCTGGCAGTATTTCACAGGTGAAGAAGATTGCTGCCATGGCCGAAGCATATAACAAACGTGTGATACCCCATACTTGGTCGACTGGCTTTGGATTATTTGCAAATCTCCATATTTGTGCCGGAATTATAAATTGTGATTGGTTCGAATACCCGTACGATCCCCCAAGCTGGACTCATGAGCTAAACTTTGAATTGTTCCGGGAACCGCTAGAAATAAAAGATGGGTATGTTTTAGTTCCCCAAAAGCCTGGTTTGGGATACGAATTAGATTGGGAAAAAGTAGAGAAATATACAGTTAAATGTGAGTAGGGCATTTATTAATTTTATAATCTTCCTTTTTAATTGGGAAAGGGGGGTAATAGTTGAAACTCGAAGTCAATGGGATTTCTAAAAGTTATGGAAATGTAAAGGCCAATCAAAAAATATCTTTTCAACTTAATCAGGGGGAGGTCCTTGCCGTCCTTGGTGAAAATGGTGCAGGAAAAACCACACTTATGCGGATTATTTACGGTTTGGAAGTAGCAGATGAAGGATCCATTTCTATAGACGGTAAGCAAGTTCAGATCAATTCTCCCAAGGACTCCATAAAACTTGGCATTGGTATGGTCCATCAACACTTCATGCTGGCTGAAAACCTTACTGTAGCTGAGAATATGATCTTAGGTACCCGTGAAAAACTTACAGAACTTATCAATATGAAAAAAGTAAATGAACACATTAAAGAAATCTTTGCTGAATACCATATGCCGTTAGATCCAGAACAAGTTGTAGGTTCTTTGCCTGTCGGATTACAGCAACGAGTCGAAATCATGAAAGCTTTATATAAAGGCGCACAGATTTTAGTGTTGGATGAACCGACAGCTGTTCTAACCCCGATGGAAATTAGGGAACTCTTTCAGATTATCAAAGAACTTACCAAAAATGGAAAATCAGTAATTTTTATTTCCCACAAGTTGGATGAAGTAATGGAAGTTAGTGATCGGATACTGGTTTTACGTCAAGGTAAAGTAGTAGGTGAGGTCAAGACAAAGGATACAACGAAGACAGAGCTCATTAAAATGATGATAGGCCGGGAGTTAAGGGCGTTAAATAAAGGATTAGAATTTGGCAGTTTAAACCGGAAAGTTCTACTTAGTGTAGACAAGCTTTGTGTAAAAGGTAGCGGAGGAAAATGCATACGCGATGTTTCATTTCAGCTTTGGAATTATGAGATACTTGGAATTGCCGGTGTTGATGGGAATGGGCAAACAGAGTTGGTGGAGGCCATTACCGGCTTACGAAAAGTGGAATCCGGGGATATTTTCATCAATAATCAAAAATCTACTAACTTCTCTGTCCGGAAGATAAGAAAAATGGGAATAGCGCATATTCCGGAGGATAGACGGGCAAGAGGTTTAATCTTAACTCAGGATCTGGTAAACAATTATATTTTGGAAAATCATGATAGTTTCCCGTTTTCTAAAGGAAAAGTCCTTAGGAAAAAAGCTGCAATTGAATATGCTCAACGCTTGAATCAAGATTATCAAGTGATTGCTGACAGCGTTTTTGTCAAAGCGGAAACACTCTCCGGAGGAAACCAACAAAAAGTAGTTGTGGCAAGGGAGATCGAACAACAGCCTGATATCTTAATAGCAGTTAAGCCGACACGCGGGGTTGATGTGGGAGCTATTGAATACATTCATAGTTGTATTCTTAACGAAAGAAGTAAGGGAAAAGGAATTTTGCTTGTTTCTTCAGAGCTGGATGAAATTATGGCCTTATCTGATCGCATTCTTGTGATGTATAATGGTGAAATTACCGGCTGTGTGTGGGCGGATGAGGTAACAGAAGAAGATCTAGGTGCTATGATGACGGGTGTTAAAAAGGACTTTAGTGCTATCAGGCCAAAGGAGATTTTTAAGCATGAGACAGTCATATAGATTTATCGAACTTACCATAAAAATTGCAATGCCTATTATGGCAATCATTTCTGCATTTCTTTTATGTGGTTTAATGTTGGCAGCTGCTGGCTACGATACGCTTGAAGCTTATAAAGCCATATGGATGGGTGCATTTGGTTCGAAAACATCTATTGCTTTAATGCTGAATAAAAGCGCGCCGTTTATTCTCTTAGGAGTGGGAGTAGCGATAGCTTTTAGGGGGTCATCATTTAATATCGGTGCGGAAGGCCAGTTTTTTGCAGGTGCTCTAGGTTGTGCGTTATCGGAAGGTATTTTAAGAAATTTCAATCTGCCTCCTTGGCTCCTGATTACTTTAATTCTTTTTTCGAGCCTTGTGTTTGGTGGAGTTTATGGTGCAATTCCCGGATACCTAAAGGCAAAACGTGGATCTTCAGAAGTAGTTACTTCTATTATGCTGTCGTCTGTGATGATATTGTTTGTGGGATACATGGTAAATGGCCCAATCCAAGAACCTAATAAGTTGTATTCGGAGACACAAGAGATCGTAGAAGCAGCACGTCTTCCTTACATATGGGAAGGTACAAGGTTGCACGCAGGTATCCTCTTTGCAATTGTTTTTGCCTTAATAATATATTTTATTTTGGAAAAGACCACTTTTGGATACAAGATTAAAGCTGCTGGGCAAAACCGCCTAGCAGCAGAATATGGTGGGATTAACCCGAATTTTATAACAGTTTCTACTTTTATCATAAGTGGAGCCTTATCAGGTCTCGCTGGTGGGATCGAAGTTTTGGGGGTATCATGGAAATTATATTTAAGCATTTCACCAGGTTATGGTTACAATGCTATAGCAGTAGCGTTGTTGGCCCAGTTAAACCCACTCGTTATCATATTAAGTGGATTGTTGTTTGGGGCACTTAACGCTGGATGTAACCAAATGTCCAGAATGATTGGAGTTCCTGCAGCATTATCAGCACTATTGCAGGCGCTGGTTTTACTGTTTGTAATTGCCTACATGCCATTACAATCCAAAATCGAAAAAAGACTGATGAGGGAGAGTTTATAAAATGCTAGATACGTTAATGTCAATTGATCTTACTTCGTTAATGCAATCTACAATTCGACTAGCTGTGCCCTTCATCTTGGCTGCTATTGGTGGTTTGTTTTCAGATACTGCCGGTATAAGCAGTATTGAGTTAGAAGCAGTCATACTCATTGGTGCGTTTGCGGCGTTTGCAGGTGCATACTATAGTGGAAGTTTATATGTGGGCCTATTGTGCGCAGTTATAGCAGGCATACTATTAAACACAATTTATGCTTATATGGTGGTAGGAACGGGAGCTAGTGCTCCTTTAGTGGCGACAACACTTATGCTGCTGGCTATAGGACTTACCAATTTTTTTAATCGTGCTTTATTTGGTGTAAGCATTGAGGTTGTACGTGTAAAGAGTATGCAAGCAATAAGTATTCCTTTATTGCACAATATTCCGTTTTTTGGAAAGGTTTTATTTGAACAGAATATTTTAGGATATTTCACATTTTTATTGGTATTAGCCCAATGGTTTTTTCTTAAAAAAACTGCTCTTGGTCTTGAATGGCGAGCTGTTGGTGAAAATCCTGTTGCTGCTGATACGGCAGGTATACCTGTTCGTAGGTATCGGGCCATTGGTGTACTACTTACGGGTATATTCGCGGCCCTGGCCGGTGCGTACTTATCTATAGCAGCTTCTAACATTTTTATTGAGAAGATGTCAGCCGAAAAAGGTTATGCTGCTTTTGCAATTATTATTCTCGGAAAATATACCCCAGGTGGGGCTTTGCTTGGTTGCCTGTTATATGGGTTTGCAGATGCTTTGCAATTAAATTTGCAGGCTATGGGTGCAGACGTGCCAAATCAATTTCTTCTCATGCTGCCCTATGTATTTACTTTAATAGTTTTATTTGTATCAGGGAAAGGACGCAGGCCAAGTGGACATGGCAAATTCTTTGCAGGTAGAAGTCATCGCTAAGATTCTTGTAAATATAACAATGCTGAAATGATTCCAAATTTAATATCTGTAGGGGGAGGTGTTGCTCAAGCATATTACTTAACATTAAAAAGAAGTCAAAAGTAAAAGATGGAGGGAGTTTATGAAAAGTCTAATGAAAAAATTAGTGGTATGTTTGCTTTGCCTCATGATGTTGATAAGTATGGTTGCATGTTCGTCCCAGGAACAGTCGTCAGAACCAACAGATAATGCTGCAGAACAATCATCAGAGTCTGCAAGTAACGCTGAAGAGAAAACATATAAAATTGCTGCTCTGCTACCTGGCTCCATCAACGATGGTGGTTGGAGCACTCTTGGTTACAACGCTGCTAAGAATGCCGCTGAAAAGTATGGGGCAGAATTTAGTTACATCGAAATTTCCTCTGCGGCCGATGTTTTGGAAGCTGCTGAAGACTATGCACAACGCGGATTTGACTTGGTGTTTGGGCACAGTACTGACTATCAAGATACTTTTGTAAAACTTGTTGATCAATATCCTGATACATACTTTGTAGTTACTAACGGAACAATTAACAAGCCAAATATGACTGGTGTCATTAACAAAGCTCACGAAGGGAACTTCCTTTCAGGGGTGATTGCAGCGTTATCCAGTAAAACAGGTAAAATTGCCTACGTCGGACCAACTGAAATGCAAAGCATTAATGAGTCTATGGCTGGCTTTAAGCAAGGTGCAGAATGGGCGGTTCCAGGTATTGAAGTGATTTTAACATACATTGGAACAGGCACGGACGTCGGCAAAGCTAAAGAAAGCGCTATTGCCCTGATTAATAATGGTGTTGATGTTATTCAAATCAATTGTAACCAAGCAGGCCAGGGTGTAATTGAGGCTGGATTAGAAAATATCGGAAAAGTCGTGATCATTCCTTCTAACGCGATCATGACGGATAAATATCCGGATCTAATTCTAGCCGACATGCCTAATGAAAATTATGCAGCAGGTGTTGATAAAGTATTAAAAGATATTATTGAAGGCAACTTTACTGTTGGCGGTTACGAGATGGGTGTCGGAGATTCTGAAACTTGTATACCAAGTAAGCACATGAACATTCCGGAGGAACATTTAGAGAAATTTGAGGCTGCGAAACAAGGGATTATTGACGGTTCTATTGTTGTATCGAGAGTGCTAGAAAAGTAGGCATTGATCGCTAAACTGATTTTGAACAATAATATTATTAAGGGGGCGTTCCTTATGATATGTCAGAAACCTGACATATCATAAGGAACGCCCCCTTTGATTTTATAGGAGTTAGTTTTATATCTCTATACTGACTAGACATATCTTAAA
>DUOV01000144.1 GCA_012838615.1 Clostridia bacterium
AGAAGTTCCGAAGGAACGTTTCTCGATCCCCCTCGTCTCCACCAAAGAAAGTAGGAACTTGTTAACTGTTTAAGTTAGCAAGTTTTTTGTTTGTTTTCTAGATAAAAGGGGATCGAACCCCTCGGGGGGTTTGGGGGCGGAGTCCCCATGTTAATAAAGAAGTTCCGAAGGAACGTTTCTCGATCCCCCTCGTCTCCACCAAAGAAAGTAGGAACTTGTTAACTGTTTAAGTTAGCAAGTTTTTTGGGAATACGATGAAAATGAGATAGATGTACAGGAAAACTGGTTATTTTCATAGAACATTTATTAGAATTGATAATTTTTATTAAAGGAGAGGGCTACAATGGTTAAGGTGGGAAGAAATGATCCTTGCCCTTGCGGTAGTGGGAAGAAGTATAAAAAGTGTTGTATTGACAAGCCTTTACCGAGAGTGGGGCACAATAGTTTCAAACTGTTCCCGAATCGTATCTGGACATATGAGGAAGCCAATGAAATGAGTACTGAAGTAATTATAGAAAAATTGCATAACATGGGTATACCCTTTGAAAAGGAGGCATTTTTAAGGGATGTAGAAAATTTTTACTCTGCAGTACAATTATCGGAGAATTGGTATAAAACTTTTAAAGTAACCGCTGTAGGCAGAGATGAAGATTTTCCATGGATTGCGGCATGGATATTATGGGAACGTCTAGTACCGGCAAATAAAATGTCCATGGAACAAATGGATGACTTGATTGATAAAGGTTATGAATATTTAAAGGTGAATGATTCTAGAGGAGCTTGTGACAACTGGCTACGAGTTTGGGAGGCAATAAAATATAGAATCAAGCCGAAATTTAAAACTCTAGAGTATCTTGATAAACAGTATGAAGGATGTTACTTTTTAAGTAATTTCTGCCAAGATTTAGAGCATGAGTTGTATAATGCTGGAATGCAAGATCCTATATTTTTTGGGAAAAGGATTAAGTATTGCCGGGAATTTTGCAGTTTTTTCCCAGATGAGGATGAATTGATTATCCACAATATGCGAAGAGCTATTGCCGAATCTTATGTCTGTCTAAATAAATTTGATGAAGCGAAAAAGATTTTAGACAACCTTGTAAATGACTACCCTAATAATCCCTGGAGTTATATAGAATACGGTGATATGTATTGGCTTGGAAATGATTTGATCAAAGATCCAATGAAGGCCAAAGAATTTTATAATAAGGCACTTAAAGTTGCAAAGGACAAGTATGACAAAATTGCTATTGAGGAAAGATTGGAAGATTTAAACCAGTAAATTTCAAAAAGCAAATACATTATAAATAAACACAGTTCAAAGAAGATATACACATGAGTAGGAAAAAACCAAGAGTCAGATACCAACTTGACGCCGGTGACATACGTTGCCTAACAGATGAGGAAATAAAAGCTATCCTCCGCGCTGCTGATGAAATCATTGCAACCGGGGGAAGGAGTATGCTGGCCAAAATCCTTAAAGGTTCTAAAGATAAAAAGGTACTTGAGCGCGGACTTGCTCAATGTCCTGTCTATGGATACTACGGAAAGTTGACCTTGCAGGAAATAACAAACCGTATTGATTGGATGATAGAGAAGGGCTTCCTTGAAATTGAATATAGTGATAGACTTCCTTTGCTTGTTTTTTCAGAAATCGGCTGGGAGATTGAGCGGGAAACCTATGCGGAGGAACTGCTTCAAAAGCTTACGAAACTGTTGGAAGGAAGGGATTTCAGCTTTGTTCAGAAGTTGAGGGATAGGAACAGGGGAATGATATTGTTATTAATAAAGAAAATCAAGATGACAGGAAATGCGAGGTTTATACCGCTATTGAAAGCCTGGAAGGAAATTGAGTGCAAGAAGATACAGACTGAAATTCAGAGAGTAATAGACTATCTTATGAAGGAAGGAAGAATATTTTGAATTGGGTTAGGAGATATGAACTCCCTCGTCTCCACCAAAGAAAGTAGAAACTTGTTAACAATTTAGTTAGCAAGTTTTTTTGTATCTAGAGAAAAGGGGATCGAACCCTCGGGGGATTTGGGGGCGGAGCCCCCATGTTAATAAAGAAGTTCCCGAGACTTTGATGTTTAAAGATGGGATATTAGCCTGTAGCGTTCTGCCAGCATTGTCCAGTCTTTGGCAAACTGCCTGGCCAAATTGGGTCTTCGTCTTACCGCTAGGGGGTGGTAAGTTACGGCTGTAGGTATTCCACGCACATTATGCCACTTGCCCCTTAAATTCTTCACTTCTAATTCTAAATTACCAAAAAACCATTGAACTGCTGTGTTTCCCAGGCAAAAAGCTAATCGTGGGTTTTTTCTTTGCAATTGCTCCTGTAGATGTATAAGGCAGGCTCTTCGGGCTGTTTCTTTATGATATCGACGTATGGGTCGGCATTTTAAAATATACGTAACATATAAATCATCCATTATGAGCCCAGCCTCAAAAGCCGCCATTTGAAGGGTCTGCCTTGTACCACAGACAAAAGTATTTCCTTCCTTATCCTCACGAGCTCCAGGGTTATCTAGTAAAACAAGGATAGGTGCAGCCGGGTTTCCTTCACCCCATACCATTCGAGTTCGCTGTAAGTGCAATTCGCATTTCTGGCACTCAGCTGCCGAATGCGGTATCGGTTCTTCAGGCCAAATGGATGGTGAAAAGGCTGAATTAAGCAACTTCACTTTAAGTCCTCCCTGTAGATTATATTCTAAATTTAGTTTTTAACTTTAATTTCAATATTAAACTGGTACAATATCAGAAACGAAGAAATATTTACCTAGAAGAGGAACAGTAGGACAAGGGCCTGTACCGTGTCCCGTTGTTTAACTTAAGCTTAAAACTTAATGATATATCATTTCACAAAGTAATAAAAAGAGATGTTTTGCAGGGGGGTTGAATAATGAAACTTTGTATAGATGCCGGGCACGGAGGAAATGACCCGGGAACAAGTGCAGCCGGTATTCAGGAAAAGGACTTAACACTAAGTATCTCCCTTTATATGGCCAAACGTGCACAAGAGCTGGGGTTTGAGGTGTTTCTTACCCGAGATGAGGATAAAGGGCTTACCTCAACTGCTAGGTCTAATATAGTTATGAATTCAGGGGCAAAAATTTGTCTTAGTAATCATATTAATGCCGGGAAAGGTACTGGGGCGGAGGTCATTCATTCGCTGCATAGTGATGGTAAACTGGCAAAAGCTATACTTGAAAGCATCAAAAGTACGAGGATGCCAGTTAGAAGAGTATTTTCTAAGGAGAGTACTACCCAGCCTGGCAAAGACTATTACTTTATGCATCGGCTCACTTATCCTGTTGTTCCTGAAACACTTATTATTGAGTATGGATTTATCGATAATCCTTCTGATAGGGCGAGATTGGCAGATCCAGAGATGCAAAAACAGTTGGTTGAGGCAGTTTTGAAAGCTGTTTGTGTCCATGTAGGTATGCCGTATTTGGCGCCAAACACCATAGTACAGCCAAACTGGAAAGAGCAGATCATGCAAGAAGCAATAGAGCTAGGTTTGATTGAAGCGGGAAAACATCAGGCAGATGAGCATGCTTCCAAGTGGTTTGTTTGTGCTGTCGTAATGAATGCCTTAAAAAAGTTAAACTGATTGTTGCTAATGACTGAATTTATGTTCTTCCAATTTTTCCTCCAGCCATAAATGCATTAGTTTTGCTTCCAGCATATTAGCTGAGATTACTTCTGCAATAAAGCGGTTTAATTTATCATCACTTAGTTCTAATTTACTAACTAATTCATAGTACCCTTCATAAGACTTTTTTTCAATAAAGCTGTATGCCCGTAGCAGTTTTTCCTGGCTTGCTAAATTAGTAACACTTATGCCAAATATTTTGCCTATTATGTCGCCGCTTTCAGCTAAAACAGACGGAACCTTACCTAAGTTTTTTTCAATATCTTTCAGTTTACGGATATGTTCCAGCTCTATTTCCATGAATCTCCTAAAAGTTCTCCGGAGTTCTATATCTTTAAATTGCCTGTAATTTTTGTACATTCCAAGATGGCCGCTTTCTAGGGCTATTACCTTATTTATTTCTTTAATAAGGTCTTGTTCTTTCATTTAATACTCCTCTTTATAGTAGTTAGACTTAGTATTTCATTAAAACTATTTAATATTCCAAACCTAATAGCCTTACTTAGGCTTTGAATATGCAAGGGAAACAATTATTTTCCCG
This sequence comes from Clostridia bacterium, assembly GCA_012838615.1. GTDB lineage: Bacteria > Bacillota > DUOV01 > DUOV01 > Zhaonellaceae > DUOV01. The sequence goes on from DUOV01000144.1 coordinate 4,200, forward strand.
TTTTTTTATAAAATTTGTTGACCTTAACGTTACGTAAAGGTGTATATTGTTTTTAGAGGTGACAAAAGTATGGAATACACAATACAAAAGCTAGCCACTATGGCCGGCGTTAGTACTAGAACACTCAGATATTATGATGAAATAGGAATCCTTAAACCAGCCAGAATCAATTCGTCAGGGTATCGGATTTATGGTCAGGCAGAAGTTGATAGATTACAGCAAATATTATTTTATAAGGAATTGGGGGTTGGTCTGGAGCAAATAAAAGATATAATAAGCTCACCTGATTTTGATATTTTAAAAGCATTGAGGGGACACCTTAACAAGCTTCTCGTGAAAAGAAAGAAAATGGATGCATTAATCAATACGGTAGAGAAAACCATAGCCGAAAAGGAAGGGAGAATTGTCATGAGTGATAAGGAAAAGTTTGAAGGATTCAAACAAAAATTAATTGAGGAAAACGAACAAAAGTATGGTAAGGAAGCTCGCCAAAAGTATGGTGATGAAGCTGTTGAACGCTCCAACCAACAGTTTAAGAACATGACTAAAGAAGAATATAATAGATTGATTAGTTTAGAGAAGGAGATTAAAGATACCCTGGCAGAGGCTATGAAAGATGGTGATCCAGCTAGTTCTCTGGCTCAGAAGGCGGCTCAACTTCACAAAGAATGGATTAGTTTCTGTTGGGGTACCTATGATAAGGAAGCGCATAGAGGCCTTGCTCAGATGTATGTAGACGATGAAAGATTTACAGCCTATTATGATGATAAGCAGCCAGGTACCGCTGAGTTTTTACGGGATGCAATCTTTATCTATACAGGTATGCAAAAATAGAACAAGTTTACGATAGCCGACGAGATACTGTCGGCTTAATTTTTTTTGTTGTGGAAAATTATGTTTATACTTAGTCTAAAAACCTAAAATCAAAAAATTTTTAAAAATTAATGAAAATATAGCAATATTTGAAAAGAATCTAATAAGATATTTTTGTAAAATAAACACAGAAAGTAGAAGCAATTTATTAACGAAAGGAGGCATATTTTTAGCTTTCAATAAGTATCTTAATGTTTTAAATAAAGGGGGTATAGTAATGGGTGTTTTTTGTTCGGAGTGCGGAAGCCCAAATTCTGAAGAGAGTAGGTTTTGTCAAAGCTGTGGTAGCAAATTAGAAAGTTTACCGTATAATCCAGATGGTCGTGCTGCTTATACAATTGAAGGCAGCGATATGCAATTTGTAGAAATCGAGCTAGAACCTGGTGAATGTGTGATTGCAGAGGCAGGAGCCATGATGTACATGGAGCAGGGTATCCAAATGGAAGCTATCTTTGGTGACGGGTCCGGTAAAGAGGGGAAAGACCTGATGGGCAAGCTGTTTTCTGCCGGTAAACGGGTGCTGACAGGTGAAAGTCTTTTCATGACCTCATTTACTAATAGGGCTAGTGTTAAACAAAAGGTAGCTTTTGCAGCTCCATACCCTGGTAAGATTGTAGTTTTAGATTTAGCTGAATATGGAGGACAAATCATTTGCCAGAAAGACAGTTTTCTTTGTGCGGAAAAAGGGACGCAAGTTGAGATAGCCTTTCAGAAAAACGTAGGTGTTGCTCTTTTTGGTGGAGAAGGGTTTATTATGCAGAAGCTAATTGGCCGCCGCAATGTCTTTATCCATAGCGGTGGTACTATTACCAAAAGAGATTTGGGACCTGGAGAAATGCTTCGCCTTGACACAGGTTGTTTAGTGGCAATGACTTCAACCGTAAATTACAACATTGAATTCACAAATATTAAAACTGCCCTATTTGGCGGAGAAGGATTAGCCCTAGCGACCCTGACAGGGCCAGGAACAGTTTGGCTACAGTCTCTACCCTTTAACAGAATTATTGGTTTAGTAAAATCAAGTATTCAAGGAAAAGCTAGTGTTAAAGATGAAGGTAGTCTACTTGGTAATATTGGTCTTAATACATTCTTCGGTGGCAAAGATTAATGTTATATAAGGAAAGAAGGGGTAAAGATGAGTTTCTTTAAGAAGTTAAGTGAGACAGTATTAGATACTGCTTCAACTATTGGTTCAAAATCAGCAGATTTAGTCGAAACCGGAAAACTTAAACTTCAGCGAAATCAACTGGAAAACTCTATTAAGGATAAAAAAACAGCTATAGGTGATTTGGTATATGAAGCCCAAAAAAAGGGTAGTGATTTAAGTATAGAAGATTTGGCACCATTGTTTGCTGAAATCAAAGATTTGGAAAGTCAAATTGAGGCTGTTGACGAGAAACTGCGGAAAGAAAACCCCCAAGATCAGCGACCGGTCACCCCACCCTTAAGTTCTTCCGTTCCTCAGGAAAATAATCCTGGTGCAACTGTTTTTTGTTCTCAATGTGGGCAGGAATTACCAGCTACAGCAAAATTTTGCAATAAGTGCGGGCAACCTCAATAAGTATATACCGTTAGCCAAGCAGGCAGATTATTTATTATCAGCCTGCTTTTTTTTGGCTATATTTTCCTTAATTGTAAGCCATTTTTTAGCCTGCTACAAGGAATGCTAGCTAATAAAAGGTTATAAAGTTCTTAAAAAATTCAGCTAATTCTTTTAGGGGGTCACTAATGGATTTATTGACTTTACTGAAAAGCATTAATGAGATTGGTAATTCCTAACCTAATTGCCTTATTAGGACTTATGAAAGTGGTGAGAAAAAGTTTGCACCATTACGAAGGGAAAAAAGATAGCTAATACTTTTTCTAGTAGGTATGTAGTCCTTAGAAACCTTCTAAGGACATTTTCTTATCAGAAACTTACAATAATTAATAAGCTTACCCCCGTGAAAATTTTCTAAAATTGTATAAAATAATATGATAGTAATGTAAAAGTTGCTAGTTTATATCAAATTGGCTGAGGGAATACTTGGTAGACTTATAAAAAATAGTTAGTTATAATAGAATTAGTTTTGATTTGACAAAATGTTTCATTAACCAGTTAACGTAGGCGCATAATAAAGGAAATGTGTTGTGCGTTAAATATAAAATGCTCCAGGTGGTGATGAAATGTCCATGGATGTAATAGTCTCTATCAAGCAAACTGAATTGGAAGCTCAAGAGATTATCAAAGAATCCCATTCAGAGGCTCAAAAGATTATTGAGGCAGCAGAGATAGAGGTTACTCAGTTAACTCAGCAGGCAGAAGAGGAAGCTGAAAGAGAAGCCCAAAGAGTTATTAGTGAGGCTGAAAAATCCGCTCAAACTGAAGCTTCATCTATTATGGATAAAATAACTAAGGAATGTGAAGCTATTAAAGCAGAGGCCAGGGAAAAAATTCCGGAAGCAGTAGATTTGATTCTAGAGAGGATTGTGAAGTCCCATGGCAATCGTTAAGATGAACAAAATAACTTTGCTTAGTCTTGAAAAAGATAAGCAACAGATTATTGATACTTTAATGAAATTAGGTGTCGTAGAAATCAGTACCTTACATACTGAAGAGTTGGATGAAGAGGTTGCCAAGCTGATTGTCAATGATGGGGATGAACAGCGGGTAGCAGAAATTGAAGATAACATGGCAAAAATTAAAGCTGCCATTGATTACCTTGGCAAATACGATACCAGGACTAAAGGTTTGTTTGAGCCCAAAAGGCAGATCGATCTAGAACAGTATCAAGAAATTGTTAGTAATGAACAGGCTATTTGGCAGGTAGTGGAACAAATTAATCAGTTGGATGAACAATTAGTAACCCTACGTGCCGAACAAAATAGGACAGAAAACTTAATAGGTTCTCTTGCTCCTTGGAAGGATTTAGATATCCCCATAGATACTCCATCAACACGAAATGTTACCTACTTAACCGGTACCATACCTGCTTTGGTGGATATGAAAAAACTGGAGGAAGAACTTTGCACCACAGTTCCTGAAAGCTATTTAAAAGTTGTTAATTCTGACCGAGATCAGAGGTATGTTTTTGTAGCCTATCTAAATAAGCGGGAAGATGAAGCCATGAACCTGCTTAAAGGTTACGGCTTTTCTAAAGTAGTTTTCAAGGACCTTTCAGGTACTTTTGCTGAAAACATAGCTAAGGCAGAACAAAACTTGCAATACATAGAAAAACAGCGTGCTGAAGTTAAGAAACGTATTGCCTCTTTTGCCGGTGAAATCGAGAATCTGGAAGTTTTACATGATCATTACGAAATACAAAGAGACAGGACTAAAGTTTTAGAAAGACTAATTAAGACAGATAAGACTTTTATGCTGGAAGGTTGGTTGCCGGCAGAAGAAAGTGAAAAAGTCAGACAGCAAATCTTAAAGAAGTATGACTGTTTGTTAGAAATCGGTAAACCGGAAAAAGATGAACAGCATCCAATTCTCTTAAAGAATCATCCATTGGTAGAGCCTTTTGA
>DUOV01000145.1 GCA_012838615.1 Clostridia bacterium
ACGGTAGAGCAGGTTATTTTCCGCCAGTTTTACGCCTGAGCCCGGTGCAGGAGGAGATTCCACCACGTTTTGAGGTAGCTGAAATTCTTAACCTTCAAGCGATGCGTGAGCGGGCGAGGGGGAAAAGAGATAGTCAGTTCTGATAAAGGGAGGCGTATAATATCCCAGAAATTATGTCATGAAGAGAGGGATTTGATCTTTTGTTGCATTGGAGGAATATATTTGAGGAAAGAGGTAAGAAGAGGGATGGAAAAAAAACTTAAGGATTTATCTGAATGTTATTTTGAATCACGGTGGGAAACGGAAAAGTATATTAGAGAATTGTTACCTTTAGAAATTAATTATCTTAAAAGTAGAAATGCCTTTTATCAAGTTACTGAAACTGACATTCTCGTCCAATTAGTAGGGTTTTCTTGGGAACCGCTTTTTATTTCCCTCTGTGCATATCAGCCAGATATTTTAGTCTTAGTGTTGAATAAAATATATAATAACCAGTCGGGCAACAAGAGGGGGTTGGATTATAAAGAACATATAAACAAATTAATGGAAGCTGACCTTATTACTAATGAACCAAAAATTATTTCGAACATTGTAGGAGATACTCCAGAGAGTGTATTCAAACTCTTACGTGAAAAAGTGCTGCCTTACATTAATGAAGGTAAGCGTGTAGTTATAGATATTACCGGTGCAAAGAAAACTATGGTTTCCGGGGCCTATCTCTTTGCTACGTACAGTAATTCATTAGTCTCCTATTTAGATTTTGAGAAATATAATGGAGAATTTGGTAAGCCTTATGGCTATACTTGTGTGATTAAAAAACCTGAAAACCCTGTGGAGATGTTTAAGCTCGCCGAATGGTTAAGAGTGGAAGAGCAATATACTCGTTATGCTTTCGGAAATTCTCTTCGAATCATAAGTGATGTAGAGGAAGAAACAAAGAAGTTCATTGGAGCAGAGGGGGAAAAAGCTATTGATCTTTTAGGAGAATGCCTGCACTTTTATGAGGTTTGGGAGAACGGCGATTACCGTGCCGCATTAGAGAAATATAAAGAAATAAAAAAGAAGATTCCTTCTTTTCCTTGTCTGTCTGCAGTTCAAGAATTGGGTGAAATTTGGTTTTCCAACGAAGATCCTCTAAATACTATAAAACTGATTGAAGGAAGAGATAATCTAAATCAATCTATTTACCTGCAAGACAGGAAAATTATTGTTTATGCCCAAGATGAAATTGGAAAGGTTGACAGACTTATTAGGTACAAAGAGGATTACCGGTCCGCTCTACTGCGGGCTATAGGTTTGAATGATTTTTTATTCAAAGCAAGATTGATAAGATTATGGGTAAATAACCAGCTTCAAATAAATAGAGATGAGAAAACTTCCGTAAGGGGTAGTCTTGATGAGAGTTGTCAAAAAGAAATAGACGAAATTTTGCTCTCATATTCCACACTTTCCAGTGTAATTAAATTTTTAAGAAAACAAAAACCGTTAACACTTAGAGAAAAAAAAGGCAAATTATACTATATAGACGAAGCACCGGTAATGGATGAATTTTGGCGTGGACAAAAGTGTTTGAATTTAAAGATTCCTTTTCATCTTTTTGAACTGAGACATAAAGTAATTCATTTTTGTTTAAGTGTTTCTGAGGAGATAGCAAATGCAGCCTTAAAACTTGCAAAAGCCAATTTGGACGAATTGCAAAAAAGTTGGGTCACTGAAGAGAGAATAGCCGGTGGAGAATACGAAGCGTTACACTGGGGAGATTTATGTGAACAGTGCGGTATTAACTTCTTGCCTAGGCGGGGGTGAAATGGATGAGTGAAAAATATCTTTTTGCGGCGGAGGCAGATAAAATACAAGGCCTGATTTTCCGGTCTTCGAGGTTAAGAGAGGTCTCCGGAGGCAGTCAGATGCTTGAGGAGTTCTGCAAATATACAGTGGAAAAACTGGCAAGAGAATTTGACGGTGAGGTTATTATTTCTTCGGGCGGCTCAATACGAATCTCGTTTAATAATGCAGAAAAAGCAAATGAATTTGGTGAATACTTAGTCGAGTTATACCGAAGAAAATTTGATGGAACAATAACGACTGCTGGGCCGATAAAAATTACATCGGAAAAGGAAGCTTTAAACAAAATCCAAGAAGAGTTACGAAAGGAAAAACAAATTGGGAGAGTGCCTTTTGCTACTGAACAGATGCCTTATATGGCGATTTGCGGCTCTTGCGGGGTTGGAATTGCCAAATATTATAAGAAGAGGTACCCGGATGAAGATGAAAATTACTTTTGTGCTATCTGTGAAGAAAAGTTTTTAGCAAGAGATCGGATTAAAGAAAATTTCTTAAAAGAATTTTATTGCCTCGTAACAGACAATAGTCGTCAGGATTTTGATTTTCTGCAAGAGGTTAGCGACCTTGGACGGCTGGAGGCACGCAATTACGTTGCTTATCTAATTGCTGATGTAAATGATATGGGTATTGTTTTTGGTTCTTGCGATAATTTTGGTCGCCTCACACAATTATCCAATGACCTGAACAACATTTTATGGCGAGCTCTTGCCGAGCCGACAAAGCAGCTCCTGAATATAGAAACAAAAACTCTTCTTATTCCTGTTCTTCCCCTTATTTTAGGCGGAGATGATTTGTTTGCCTTAATACCTGCCCAATGGGCTTTAGATTTTACATGCTGCTTTTGTGAAAAATTTGAGGAATATATACAAAGGGTCTTAAAAGTTGAAATCGGTTTTCAGCCAACAATATCAGCAGCAGTTATAATATGCAAAGCAAAGTTCCCTTACTCAGTCGCTCATGACTTAGGTGGACAAATGTTAAAGGAAACAAAGAAAGTTGCCAAAGAAAACAAGATTTCAACTATTTCCTTTCAAATTATTAGCGGAAATGAAATTGTTAAAGCTTCCGATAAGGATAAAAATCAAACTTTTGTGGCTGGTTATCCTGTGTATTCATTGGAAGAGATAAAGAAAATGCTTGATTATAGAAAAGAACTTACTAATCTATCGGGACGAAGAAGGGCGCAGTTGCAAAGTATGTTTTTCAAAGCCGAAGAAATGAATTATGAGAGAATGAAAGAAGAGTGGTTACCGGAATTGGAACACATAGTGAAAAGAATTGGTCGGCCTATCGGCGAGAAAGTCGTAGCAGCATTTAAGAACTTGGGGAATCCTGAAGAGGAAATTTGTTGGAAGTGGTTTAACGGGAAATACAGACATAAATTTCCTGATCTTTTATCTGCCTGGAATTTTTCCTATGGTCTGGACACAAATCCGTATGAGGAGGTGATTGAATGAAGCTTACGTTTAATATTGATATTCTTTCAGATTATCATATCAGCGCGGGTTATGGTGCAGGGATTATTGACTCATTAATATTAAAAGACCGAAACGGTTTCCCGATAATAAGGGGAACAACCCTCATCGGTTTGCTTCGCCAGGGGATGTGGGATTTGTTGCAATTAAACCTTTTGAAAGAGCATCGTCTTTGTCACCAGTCTGGGGGCGGGAACAACGCATATTGCGTAGAGAATGATAATACTTGTCCGGTTTGCCGGATACTAGGTTCGCCGGGGAACCCCAAAAAATGGAGGATGTCATCAGCAAAAGCCTTAGTTCTTTCGACTCTAAAGGATGGTAAAGCAATCTGGAGAAATAGAGTCAACCCAATTACCCGGACTGCTGAAGCACGCAAATTGTTTGCTCAAGAAACTATGGGTGGGGGTATTAGTTTTCAGTTTACTGTCGAGAATGAAAAGCATAATAAAGCCGTTTTAGAGGAGGCCGCTTTTATTGTTGCTGCTTTTAGGATGACAAGAAATATAGGTGCGTTTCGTCGAAGAGGAAAAGGTCAATGCCGATTCCATCTCGTAGAAATAACTCCTGCCCTTCCAGGCATAGCAGAAGTTAGAAATGACGCCCTGGAAAAAAGAATGCTTCAAATCTTCCGAACCATATGGATCGAGAATAAAGAATTCGACAATGTTTATAAAAAATATGCAAAACAACCGGTTGAGCCATTTGATTTAACAACTCCTGTACTAGAAAAAAGAAAAAAACTTAACTTGATTTTACTCACCAAGGAACCTCTGCTGATTGCTGAAAAGAGCGAAGCGGGCAACAGATTTCAATCTATTGAATATATACCGGGGGAGACTCTTCTTGGGGCTTTAGCCTGGAAGATAGCCAATAAATGGGATTTGACAAAAGCAACCGTTTACGAGAAATTTATAGGTCTTTTTCATAATAACGGGCTTAAAGTATCACCACTATATCCTTACTTAAAAATAAGTAACGACATTTATCCTGCCATTCCTGCCCCTCTGGATTTTTATACCTGTAAGCTTGAACCATTTAGTTGTGAGGACAAGGGACATGGGGTAAAAGCCTTGATTAAAGAGCAAAAGGGACTACAAAAATGTACAAAGTGTTCAGAAAAAGGACTTGATACTCCTCTTGAACCGTTAAAGGGTTTTATCTCTTTTGCAACTGAAAACCTGCAAAAAGTTCAAATTGCAAAAAGAGAGGAGATGCATGTTAGTATCGATCTCCAATCGGGAAAAGCTAAGAGAGGAAAGCTGTTTGGCTATACGGCTATTGATGAGGGGCAATATTTTGTAGGCACAGTAGAAGTTGAAAAATGGAACGAATTTGTTCATTTATTGGGTATCGAAGAAAATACTTTGGAACTACGATTGGGAAAAGGATCATCCCGTGGTTATGGTCTTGTTAAGGCTTGGTTTAGCGAGGAAAATGCTACGTTGACTTTCTGGGGGAAACCACTCGATAAACGTGTACGAGATTTGTCAGAACTCCTGATCATGACTTTACTTACCGATACAATCCTAACGGACTGCTGGGGAAGGTTCTACACTGCCATTGATGAGGAAATGTTAAAGCAAATTTTGGGAATTGGTGTTGAGATAATTAGCTCTTTCATTAGGACTAAAAATATTAGTGGTTTTAATATTCATCTTGGCCTTCCGAAGTGGCAGGCCAAGGCGATAGCTGCTGGTTCTACTGTTAGTTTTAAAATAAAAAATACCTCCCTAAACACAGCAAAACTGTTTGATCATTTAGCACGGTTGGAAAATGAGGGAATTGGGTTAAGAAAAGCGGAGGGGTTTGGACAGGTCGTATTTAATCATCCAGTTTATTTGGGAAATTATGATTTTGATATTGGCATCCGCTTGCCGGAATTTATGAGAATTCAGGCACAGCGAGAAGAAACAATAAAGATTTTTGTAGATAGATGGCAAAACTATTTAGCTAGAGAAATACAAAAGGACATTTTTTCGCAGAGTGGATGGGCTTTATTTGCCCGATGGTTAACAGAAAACAAAAAAATATTGGTTAGAACAGATAACATTAAGGAATTACATGAAAAATTTCATAATTCAGATTTGCTTTTGCTGAAAATGGTCCATAGCCGTGAACCCTGCCGCAATAAAAAAGATTTTCTCGACGAAACCGGACGAAAAGGTCGAAATATAATATCACAGATTTTTACGACCCTTGCCGATTTAGTTGATAATATGATGGAAAGAGAAGATGAGAACACAAAAAAATACCTACTAACTAAGGGTATTGATATGTTGGTCGGGTTTATCACTTCCTGTCAGGAGGTTAAGCCATGATTAAAAGGATAATAATAGGGAAGCTTAAAACTTTAACAGGGCTGCATATAGGATCTGGAGAGGTTGCGGAAGTAACTGACGCGCTGGTATGTAGAAATATTGATGGAGATTTAATTATCCCCGGCACAAGTCTTGCTGGTGCGTTAAGGGCATTGGCAACGCGACTTGCCCCCTACCTGGGTTGTAAAAGATGCATAACATTAGAGGGTGTTGTCGGGCTTCATGGAGTTTGTAACTGTCCAGTATGCAGTTTATTTGGGGTAATTAATCCCGGGGGAAATGAAAACGAAGGGAACTCATCAAAAATTTGGTTTTACGATGCAGTGCTTGAAGGAGACATAAAAACAGTGATTCGTGATGGAGTAGGAATTGATCGTGAAACCAAAACTGCTTCCCGGGCTACACGGGCTAAATATGACTTTGAAGTCGTTCCTAAAGACACAGTATTCTCTTTTCGGTTCGAGCTCCATGATGAACTCAGCAAGGAAGAAAAAGAGATTCTTACGTTTGTTTTGACCGAATGGCAGAAAGGTCGGGGTTATCTTGGCGGCAATAAAGCAAGAGGGCTAGGGAATATCGAACTTACGGAGTTAAAAGCATATAGATTAAACTTGTCGGAACAAGAGAATTTGATGTCCTTTTTGCAAAACGATGATTTACTTGCGGCAGCATCTGAAGAAGACAATTGGCTTATACCTGGAACAGGATATAATGCTAAGTTAGACAAAGCTATTGAACGCGGTGAATATCTTTATAATTCCTTTGTTCAGCTTGATTTCGTCCTTAAGTTCACGGGTGGTTTTGTTGTTAATGACGCTTTGGTAGGCATACAGGCTGGTTTTGATTTTTCTCCGAGAATGGAAAACGGAAAATTTGTTTTCCCCGGTTCATCTATAAGGGGAGTGCTCCGTTCTCATGCTGAAAAGATTGCACGTACTATAGCTACATTATATAGCACAAAGGATGATTTTCTCAACAAATGCCCGGCGTGTAATCCATTGGCCGATCTAAATACTCCCCTTACTTCATGCAGCAGTTTGTTCCGTGAATACAAGAAAAAAGAAAAAGATAAAGACAAGCAGATAAGTGAGGAAAAATTATGTCTTGCCTGTCGGTTATTTGGCTCTTCTGGTTGGGGTAGTAGATTATACATAAGTGATGGTTATCCAATAAATCCGCCAAAAATAAAAATCCTGGATTTTTTAGCAATTGACCGTTTTACCGGGGGAGGTAAAGAAGGCGCCAAATTTGATGCTTTAGTCTTATGGCAACCCGCCTTTAGAATTCGTATTTTCGTGGAGAACGTAGAAAACTGGTCTTTAGGGTGGCTAATGTTGGTTTTAAAAGATGTGAAAGAAGGATTCCTTTCTTTTGGTGGGGGAGAAAACAAGTGGTTCGGGAAGGCTATGATAAAAGATGTAGGAATTAAAGTTGGTGTTGTCGCCGAAGAGTTCTTACCAAGCGGCCTGAAAATGACTGATTCTAAAGAAGGGATTTTCTTTACACAAAAACTTACATTGGATGGTTTATTTAAAAATGCCGGACATGTGGTTAACCGATGGATACAGGATTTTCATTTTGTGCTAACAGAGTTTAAAAGGGAAGAGAATTTTTCTTTAAAGACTGATACCTATTTTAACAACGATTTGGAAAAGAACTATCCAAAAGAGGTGTTATTATGATCAAAGTTGATGAGTTACTTAGAGAAGAAAGAATAACCATTAATCATAGGGACAAATATCAGATTTGGGGTGGGAAAATCAAGCAAAACGAAATGGTAGAGTTTATTAACAGCTGGGATTTATCCGGAATGCCCTATACAATTGTCGAACAATTCGGAGAAATTACTTTTGACAAAACTCCTATCCGTTTCAATTTTGCTCCTGAATTGATTAAGCATATTAGAATTTTTGGCCCGTCCGGAGATTTGGAGTTGATAAGAGATGATTCCTCTAATATAAGATGGAGGTATGTTGGCCAATTTGAGCCACCGGTTGATATAAAAATAAACGCAAAGGATTTTTGGGAAGAGCATCCTACGAAAAGATTTTTCTTAGACAAGCAGGAAGCTTTACTTTGGGGTGAATATAAGGGCAAAAGTGTAGAGAACTCAGAAAAAAGGAAGCGATGGTATCACCCGCGGGTTGGAAAAGCAAAACTATTTTATCCGGTCAGCGGTCCTCCACCCAAAAAGGTAAAAATACATTACAAAACCTTAAGTGAGAATGGATGTGTTTCTTTTGTGTGGTATACAGAACTTAAGGGAGGTTCTGAATGTGAGTAAATACAGATTTCTAAATCCCTATAATTTTGTACGCCCTTTACCGGAAAATAAGAGCAAAGATGAAGACAAAGTAGATATTAAACTCTTAGGACGCTGCGCTCCACCGCCTCATGATAGATTCATTGGATTGACTGGGAAAATTACCTGTGAGCTAACAGCTAGGACACCCCTTTTTATCTCGGATTCGGAGTTCGTGAAGGATCATAGAAGCGGACATAAATCATACAGGTTTTTTAGGCTAGATAATTATGGCAAAGAGGAATATACCATTCCCTCAACAAGCTTGCGTGGGATGTTGAGAAGCGTGTTTGAAGCGGTGACAAATTCTTGTTTTTCAGTGTTTGAAGGAGGTCTTTTGGGGAAAAGAGAACATCCTGAAAAATATAATACTGGAACGCTTATGGCAGGATTTATTATACAAATACCCGCTAAAGATAACGAAAAACCTGGGATTATTAGAAAGATGAATTTTTATAAACTTCCCCATAGTATGTTTGTGAGATATAAAAATAGACCTGATTATAACGGTAAGAAAGTCCTTGTTAAGATTGATAACAACAGTATTAAAGAAATAAAAGAATATACTCAAGAAGATCATAGTGATAAATATACAGTTGGTTATTTAAAAACATCCGGGGAAGGGTTACCTGGCAAAAAAAGAAACGAGTATGTATTTATAGACGATGGTTCGGCGGAAGATTATGAACTACCTTATGGGACCTACCATAATTATATTATTGCCAATAAGAATAACAGGTTTCAAAATACAAAAAGCTTGAAAATAGGAGATACAATTTGGTTCAGAGCGTTGGCAAACAAAGTTACTGAATTAGGCTTTTCACAGATTTATCGCAAACCTTTTAAACGAAGCATAAATGATCTTCTTGGACAATTTTCCCATCCGTGTTCGTGTTATGACAACCTTTGCCCCGCTTGCCGGCTTTTCGGCTGGGCGGCTCAAAACCCACAAGAAGATGCAACTAAAGTCTCTTATGCCGGAAGAATAAAGATAAGTCATGCAAAGATAACAAGGTGTAATGGTGTTCTGGCTGAATTCCCGCTGGCAATTTTGTCAACACCAAAACCGACCACTACATTTTTCTACCTTCTTGAAAATGGCAAACCAGATTTCAATGTTAATTATAATTCACCTGCTGCTCAGTTAAGGGGAAGAAAATTTTATCGGCACCTAAATGTTGCTGAAGAGCAAGAGTTTATAAGAACAGATAAGAAAAAAGACGATCAGAACCGAACTGTAAGAGATGCCTTAAAACCTGGAGCCAAGTTTAGCTTTGATATAGAATTTGAAAATCTCGCTCCGGTTGAGCTAGGTGCATTACTATGGTCAATAGAAATGGAAGAAGATATGTTCCACAAATTAGGTTTAGCTAAACCATTAGGTTTTGGGAGCGTAAAACTTGGTGTAAAAAAAATAAAAATCCTGAAAACGAGAGAAAGGTACAGTTCTATTGTTGATGATGGTTGGAAAACCGTAGGTAGTGAAAAGAAAAGGAATTGGATAAAAACTTTCAAGGCGGCAATGGAAGAAAAATATGATAAAAACTTTGATTCTCTAGAAAATGTAAGAGATCTTAAAGCCATACTAAGCTCTACAGAATTACCGGTACATTATCCCCGTTCTTCCGAAACGCCCGATCCGGATGGGCGAAATTTCCAGTGGTTCATGAATAATAAAAGAAGGGGAAAGATGCCTTTGGAGCTTGCTACTGAAGATACCAAAGGATTTCCGGTAAAATTCTAAGCATTTATACTAGAAATATAGGAGCATTGAGATGCGTCTATTAATTGAACTTTCTAGCACCGACAATTACCCAATAACTTTACCGATCCATTATAACCATCTGGTCCAGTCGGCCATCTATGCTGTCTTGGACAGTTCTTTGGCC
>DUOV01000146.1 GCA_012838615.1 Clostridia bacterium
AAAAAAATTAAAGTACAAAAAGAACAACCTCAAAAATATATTGTGCCAAATTCTCTGCTGAAGATAATAAATATATTACCTTATCCGACCTACTTAATTAATAAAGAAAGATTTCTTATTGGTGTAAATAATCAAGCAAAGACCAAGGGGGTTATTCTGGGTAACAAATGTTATGAAGAAATATTTAGTAGAAAAAATATTTGTCCTTTTTGCCGTCTTGACGAGATAACAGCTACTAAAGACATAATTGATTTTGAAATTAATTTTGGTCAAAGAAAAAATTTAGCAAGTTGGATCTATTTAGAAAAGGATTTATATCTGCATTACTTTAGCTTATAAATATCCAGCCGCTCAGAAACTTTAACCTCTGCCTTAGCTTACAATTTTACTCATATCTTCTGGTAAATTTTAGTTGAGGTAACACTTCCTTGAGTACCTACATAGTATAAAGTACAGTCAGAACAAGGGGGTGCGACAATGGGCGGCTTTAAAGACGACAATATTTTGCTTATCTTCTTGGTGTTAATTCTCCTCTTATGCTTCTGTGATTAAACTACATACCAACCTTGCCCCTAAGCCAGGCTCCGCCTGGCTTTAATTTTTATTTCTGCTTTTAATTTCCTCATTTAGAAACGGGTTTAAAATTATAGGATTTACTATTGATTTACTGTAACTAAAATGTTATAAATGCCTTAAGGAATCGATTCCATTTTTTAAAAAGGTGTGATTTAGATGAAAGCAAGGCTGATAGATGTTGCTAAACTGGCCAATGTTTCGCGGACTACTGCTTTTAGGGTTCTAAGTGGTGAAGGTAATGTTAAAGAGGATACATACCAAAGAGTTATGAAAGCAGCAGAGCAACTAAATTATCGGCCTAACCGTTATGCAAGAGCTCTTCGAACTAAGAGTTCTAAAGTTATAGGGGTTGTTTTCTCTAACTTGTTTTCTGGACATTTTTATGCTGACATTTTTAAAGGCATTGAGGATGCAGCTTATGCCGAAGGATATACCCTAATTCTAGGTTCAGCCGATGAAAATTTGGTTAAGGAACAAAAACTTCTAAATTCTTTGGTAGAGCATCAAGTAGATGGTGTTATTGTTGCGCCAATGGATAAGAAGGGTAGAAAATCCTTTGAGACATTTAAAAAAGAGAACACTCCTATAGTTTTTGTTGACAAGTATATAGAAGGTTTTCCAGCTGACCGAGTAGTTACCGATAATTGGCTTGGTGGGAAATTAGTAGCTGAATACTTATGGTCTCTGGGGCACAAAGATATTGCCTTCTGTAAAGGTGTCGGCTGGAACAATACTTCTACCTACTTTCGTGAGCAAGGTTTTGTAAGTTGTCTTAAAAAACAAGGAGTAAATAGTTTGGAAGGAATTACCTTTCCAAGGTCCCTGGATAATGCTATGGAATACGGCTACCAGGCGGTTAAAAAACGGCTGGAACAAGGTTCAGTATCTTTTACGGCGATTTTTTGCTTTACTGACAATATTGCTGCAGGTTGCGTATATGCTCTTTTAAAAGCTGGGTTTAGGATACCGGAAGATATTTCAGTTGTAGGGTACAATGACGACGATTTTTGTAAATATCATCCTATAGGTTTAACGACTGTCGCTCAGCCAAAGTACGAAATGGGAAAGAAGGCTGCGGAACTGTTGCTGGCAAGATGCCAGGGTAAGGGCGATGCTAAGTATCGTGAAATTACCTTACGACCTAAACTTGTCTTGCGTGAATCTTGCTCGGTTTCTCCTAGCGCCAAAATGTAGTGAAATAAGGGGTGGGCTATGAACAAGAAGTACATTGCACATATTATTTCTCATTCTCATTGGGATAGAGAATGGTATTTTACCTTTGAAGCGTTTCGGCTTCGTCTGCTCGAGATGATTGATAATCTATTGGACATTCTGGAAGAGGATAATGATTTTTACGCTTTTATGCTGGATGGTCATACTATTTTATTGGAAGATTATTTGGAAATAGAACCCTATAATCGCTGTCGTCTGAAAAAACATATTAAAGAGGGTAGGATTCTGATTGGTCCTTGGTATATACTACCAGATCAAGTTTTGATCTCAGGGGAATCCCATATTAGGAATTACTTGTTTGGTGACAGAATTTGTAGAGCCTTTGGACAGAAGATGAATATTGGCTATGCCCCTGATGCTTTTGGTCACCCTGCTCAGATTCCTCAGATTTACAGTAAGTTAGGCCTACAAGAGATCCTTTTTTGGAGAGGCTTAAGTGATGAGGTTACTAAAAATGAATTTGTCTGGGAGGCACCTGACGGCAGCCAAATTTTAGGCATTAATTTGCCTTTTGGTTATGGTAACTGTCCAAATTTGCCTGATGATAAGGAAGCTTTTCTTAAAAGGATTAAAAATGTCATAGCTCGTTGTGAACCTACTTCGACTACTCGCATCATGCCCATTATGAACGGCCGAGACCACTTAGAAGCCCAGAAACATATACCGGCCATGATTGGGCAAGTAAATAATCTTGATTCCGACATCCAGTTAAAACATTCAACTTTGCCTGAATTTGTTCATGAGCTTCGCGCAAACTTACAGGATAAAGAGCTTGAGTGTTATAAAGGTTCACTTTATTCTAGTGATAAGACTTTTCTTTTAGCCGGGACTCTTTCCACCCGTATGTATTTAAAGCAGCTAAATCATCAGATACAGGATTTATATGAAAAGTGGCTCGAACCTTTTTCAAGTGTTAATTCTATAGAAAACTCTACTGCTTACCCCCAACATATTATCAATCATGGTTGGAAATACATATTACAAAACCAGCCTCATGACAGTATTACCGGTTGTAGTGTTGACGAAGTTCATCGGGAAATGGAAGTTCGCTATGATAAAACAAGACAAATTGGTGAAACCATGCTTGACAAAGCTCTTCAGTCAGTTATAAGTGTCGAGGAAGAAGTTGCTGATGATATTAAAGAATGTTGGCTTGCTGTTTTCAATCCTTCTACTTATCACAGAACAGAAGTTGTTAAGGGCTATGTTGATTTGTTCCCCCGCTTACATTGTTACTTATCTTATGAAGAACTGAAAAGAGTGTATTTTGATGATTCTCTGGCAGATCATCCTTTACCTACTTCCCTAAAATTAAAAGATGCCGAAGGGAATATTTATCCTGCCCAGGTGCTAAAGGGCTCTATAGAAAAGGACCTTCGCTATTATACTTATAAACAACCCCATGAATTTTATTTCCATCGCTGTTACATCGCTTTTGAGGCTAAAGACATACCTCCCCTTGGTTACAAGGTTTATAAAGTGCTTCCTTATTATGATGAAGAAGAAAATAAGGAGATCAGTCAAGGTAACAGCATTGAAAACGACTATTTTAAAGTAGAAATTGTAAACGGGAAAATTAATATTTGGGATAAAAGAAACGATAAATGGTATTACAATTGTAGCCAACTTGTAGATGAGGGGGACAGGGGAGATGAGTATACTTTTGTTCCTGTTCCGAAGGATTTGGAAATACATGCAGCTGGAAAAGGTGGAGAGGTAAAGATTTTAGAAGATAATGATTTTTGCAAAACTATTGCTCTTTCTTATAATTTCAAGCTACCTTCAGGTTTGACCAAAGATGAAAAAAGTCGATCTCAAGAAACAGTAGATTGTCCGGTTACTATAGAGGCGACGATTTACAGCAATTTGCCTAGGGCTGATTTTAGAACAACAGTAGAAAACAAAGCTTGTAACCATCGCTTACGGGTTTTCTTCCCTACAGACTTAAAGGCGGAGTATTATTTTACGGAAGGGACTTTTAGCGTTGATCGCCATCCCGTTAAAAAGACTTTTAAAGAAAATCGGGAGCGGGTTGTAACTTCTTACCAAAAAAGCTTTGTCAGCGTTGACAAGAACAATTCAGGCGTGACAATCGCTAATAAAGGACTTCCGGAAGTTGAAGTCAGAGAAACTGAAAAAGGGGCAACCATTTTTTTAACTTTGTTGAGGTGTGTAGGATGGCTGGCCAATACTTTTTCCGGGCTTTCTTTTCCTACTCCGGAAGCTCAATGTCTTGGTAAGCATGTTTTTGAGTACAGCTTTATCCCTCATCAAGGCAACTGGCTGGAAAGTAAAGCTTATAAAGCAGCTCATGATTTTAACAACCGACTGGCCATGATCCAGTTAAGGGATGGTACTAGGCCAAGGTTTGGCAGCCGTTCATATCTTAGTATAGAACCGGAAGAATTAGTCCTTTCAGCTTTTAAACTGGCTGAGGAAAGGGATAATATTTTTATTCTGCGCTTTTATAATAGTAGTCCTAGGCAGGTAGGAGGAAAGATAGTTTTTGGTTTTACCGTGAAAAAAGCTTACCTTTGTGATTTGCGGGAGAAACTATTAGAAGAATTGAAAGTTTGCAACAAGAGTATAAAAGTTTCAGTTAAACCTTGGGAAATTGTAACTTTGGCCATTGAAGTTTAATACCAGTTGGAGAGGAGAGGCGTATGAGTATAAAAAGCTTAGCACTTAAAGCCTTGGAGACGGGAAAAGGCATCCTAAGGCTTATACCTGCATGGGTTCCCCGTTCTTTTTGTCGTCCCGGTCGGCGGCTAAAGCTTCACCCGGGTGATTATTATGCCTTGGGATTGGATAGAGGGGGAATTGATGAGCGTTGGCTTGCTTCCACCACTCATGCCGACAATGGCCCTCTAACGCCGGAAGATGAAGGTCTAAGCTATATTGCAGTTGATGAGGAAGGAAAAGAACGTTTACTGCTCAAAGATGTAATAGAACTTCTAAAAGAGGAAATTATTGGCGGTGATTTGTGGAAAAAATACGGTGGCTGGCCGATCTTCGCCAAATTCTTTGACAACTACGGTCCCTTGGCTTTCCATGTACACCACCGTCAAATTCATGCTGAGCGGGTTAAGTTACAACCAAAGCCAGAGATGTATTTTTACCCTGCTCAGCTTAACAATTACGGTGGGGAGTTCCCTTTTACTTTTTTCGGTTTCAATCCAAATGTGACTAAGGAACAAGTTAGGGAAGCTCTTATGAACTTTAATAAAGGTGACAACAATATACTTAGCCTGTCCAGAGCCTATAAGCTTACTTTAGATACAGGTTGGGATGTGCCGGCAGGAGTTCTTCATGCACCAGGAAGCCTTTGCACTTATGAGCCTCAGTTAGCTTCCGATATTTCAGCGGTATATCAATCAGTTTTGTATCACGATAATCGTGTTGACAGCCAGTCTCTATGGTTAAACTGTCCTCCTGAGGAAGTAGGTAACTTTGACTACCTTGTCGAACTGCTAGACTGGGAGTTAAATGTAGATCCTGACTTTTATGAAAACAGGTTTATGGCCCCGAAGCCAGTAAAGCCAAGGGAAGAAATGGTTTCAGAAGGCTACATCGATGAATGGATTTGTTATAAGTCTAGCCATGCCAAAGCTAAAAGGCTTACCGTTTTGCCCAGTCGAACTGTTACCATTAAGGATAATGCCGCTTATGGCCTGATTTGCATTCAAGGCCACGGAAAGTTTGGTTCCTTTGCCTTGGAAAGTCCAACTATGATAAGATTTGGCCAGCTTACTAATGACGAACTATTTGTAACTGAGAAAGCAGCTAAGGAAGGAATTACAGTATCTAATTATTCGTCTTGCGAAAACCTCGTTATTCTTCGGCATTATGCGGAAAATGTGCTTTAAACTGCTTTTTCGATCCTTGCCAGCCAATCTGCCAGTTCTTTTAAAGATTTAAGGACCCTAGCCCCTGAAGCACGAAGTCTGGCTTCATTTTGGTGCCCATTAGCAATAATAATACAATCAGCTCCTATAGCTTTAGCTACCTCATAATCGTGGAGTGTGTCGCCTATTAAAAGGATCTGGCTGGGGTCGCAGCCTGCTGTTTCTAGCCACTTCAGACCTACCTGAACTTTGCTTGCAGCATAATGGTTATCCAAACCTAAGATATTCGTAAAATATGGAGTAAGTTCATAATGCTCTACAAAGGGCTTAAGGCTCTCAATGTGAGTGGCAGATAATATGTTTTGACACATTTCCATTCTGGAAAAGTCATTTAGCACTTCGCTGGCCCCTTCTTGTAAAGTACACTCGAAACGTCTATTCTCATACTGGATGATAAATTCCTCGGCAATTATCTCAAAAGGCTCAGTTTCTAAGTCAAAGCCTATTTTTTTGTAATAATCAATGATTGGAAAGCCAAACTTCTGTTTATAATCTTCTAGGCTGACTGGAGGTAGTCCCCGCTTGGCTAACAATTCGTTATTTATGGCTAAAGATAGCCAGGTATCATCGATTAAAGTGCCGTTCCAATCCCAAAGGATAGTATTATAGTGTTTTAAATTCATGATCTAGCTCCTTTATAGGTAAGATACTACTTAAAGAAAGGATTAAAAGTAAAAAACCTAGAATTTATTATACTTGTTTAGGTTGGATTGTTAAAGTGCTACTTCATTTCTAATTCAGCAGAATGGGAGTTTGGCGAATCTAAAGCTAAAGTTATCGGTATAAATGAGCGGGTTTTTTATTCAAAGGAGGATTTAAATGTCAATACCGGCAAGAAGCAAAAAAGACTTATTCCGTAAGCAGCAGATAGAGTGGATAAAGATAGGGGCTATTTGGGGTATTATGCTTCCTGGTTTAGCTTATATTGATTTTATGTATAAGAATCCTATTATTTATACTGTTTACATAGCTGTATGTTATTTTGCTATAAAGCTCACCTTAAAAATCAGAGGACACTCGGCTAAATTGAGTGCCGATTATAAGCTTATGCAACAGTTGGAAGGCATAGACAGTAACATGCGAGTATTCTCCCAATTTAAAGTAGAAGCAGGTAAAAAAGAAGCTAAAATAGAATGGGTTTTAGTAAGCAAGCTAGGTATATGGTGTGTAAAAGTAAACATTATGCCAGGCAAAATCAGCGGGAAGGAAAAAGAAAAAAACTGGTGCCAAGTCTTGAAACCAAAGAATCCTAAAAGTAAGACCCTTTCTTTTCCCAATCCTGTCTTAGAAGTACAATACGAAGCTAAACGTTTAAAAGAATATCTTAGGCATAAGCTTAAGGAAAATATACCTGTTTTTCCCTTAGTTGTTTTTGCCAAGGCAGAGGAGCTTGATGTACCCTTTACTTCGGAAGCTGTTTTGTTGGCTAATTTAGGTAAGGTCTTTAAGAATAAAGATTTAAGGGAGGTACCTACTGAGACTTTGGATAAAGTTACATCGTTATTATGCTAGTTAAAAGTAAGTTCGGCAAATCTAATACAATAAAAAGCCTTTGTGAATTTCACAAAGGCTTTAGAGTATGGTTTATTTTAATTTGGCAAGGGCTTCTTTAACCCGCACTAAGGCTTTTTCAATATTTTCTACAGAATTAGCATAGGAGAAACGTAAGTATCCTTCGCCGTAAGAACCAAAAGAAGTACCTGCTAAACAAGCAACTCCAGCTTCATTTAAGAGATAATCGGCAATTTCACTACTGGATTTACCGAAAGATTTAATATTGGGGAATACATAAAATGCGCCATCAGGACGTAAGCAGCTAACTCCAGGGATATCGTTTAAACCGTCAACAATAATGTCACGGCGTTTTTTAAACTCAGCTACCATAGCATCAACAGCGTCTTGAGGTCCGGTCAATGCTTCAATACCAGCCATTTGGGTAAAGGAGGCAGTACAGGAGTTGGAGTTAGTCATTAATTTGGAAATTTTTTCGGCCAATTCTTTATGCATTACACCGTAACCGAGTCTCCAACCGGTCATCGCATAAGTCTTGGAGAAACCATCCAGAATAATTGTCTTATCTTGCATTCCCGGTAAAGAAGCGATGGAAACAGGTTTTTCACCGGTATAGACTATCCGATCGTAAATTTCGTCAGACAAGACAATAATATCTTTATCACGTACTGCATCGGCGATAGCTTCCACGTCTTCCCGTTTTAAGTAACCGCCGGTTGGGTTTTGGGGTGAGTTGATGATTAACATCTTTGTTTTGGGAGTAATTAAGCTTTTTAATTCATCAACATCTAAACGGAATTGGTTCTCTTCCCGTAAAGGAATAGGTACAGGCTTTGCTCCCACAAAATTGGCAACTGATTCATAAATAGGGAAGCCTGGATTTGGATAGATTACTTCATCGCCAGGATCACAAAGAGCAATTATCGAGAAAAAGATAATCGGTTTACCACCGGGTACTACTACTACATTTTCAGGGGCAGCATCAACATTTTTATACTGGCGTACATAGTTGGCAATTGCTTCTCTGACTTGTGGGAAACCTGGGGATGGAGAATAGTGGGTGTATCCTTCGTTTAGGGCTTTAATTCCTGCATCAATGATGTTACGTGGTGTGTCAAAATCAGGTTCTCCGATTTGTAAATGTACAATATCTTTACCCTGGGCCTCTAAGGCTTTTGCTTTAGCTAAAACTTCGAAGGCTGTTTCAGTACCAAGATTTGCCATGCTTTTGGCTAGATATTTTTCCATCATTGTTATGTATTCCTCCTTTTTAGTTTTATATTATTATTTATTTAACTAACCTATAGCCAGGTCGATAAGTTTGATTTAACTATAGGTAAATAAATTAAATTATAATTCATTATATCATATGTATATGTCCTATTTAAACTAAAATGTATGTTTTTAAGTAAATGAATTCTGTATACTATATTACTGCTTTTACCTAATTAGGATGGCTTTAATTAATATAGTTTGAATTACCATATCTTATTCTTTCTCATTTGAAATCATATTATTTTATTAAAAAGTAATTATCTGTACAATGATGTTAAGGGGTGTTATTGCTTTCCTTTCAGGAATTACTTCTACCGATTTTATGATCGCATTTATGGCTGTGCCTCCAGTAGTTGGAGTATTGTTCCCCAGAAGGTAGGAGTGAGCGTCCCCTGAAGCTCTTGGAAAGATTGTTGAGTACTAAGCCGAACTAACTTACGAAAGGAGTATATTCCAATGCAAGAGAACATATTACCAATTGAATTTAAAGGGGATTATATTCGTCTGTTAGATCAGACGTCTTTACCTACTGAGACAAAATTTCTTGAAATTCGTACCTTGGAGCAAATGTACAATTCGATTAAGAAGCTAGAGGTACGTGGTGCGCCTGCTATCGGAATTGCTGCGGCCTATGGACTTGCCCTTTCCATGAATCGGTTTGAGGGTGAAAATACTGCTTTCTTTGAGGAGTTACAGAGGCAAAAGAATTACTTGGCCCAAGCTCGTCCCACGGCAGTAAATCTATTTTGGGCACTAAACCGTGTAGAAAAAAGAGCCTTTGCTTTAAAAGACAGACCGGTTTCTGAAATAAAACAGGCTCTGATTGATGAGGCTAAACAGATTGAAGCAGAAGAGGAAGCATCTTGCCTGGCTATTGGAGAAAACCTGCTTACCCTTTTAGAGGATGGGATGGGTATTTTAACCCATTGCAATGCGGGTGGGATTGCAACCATTCGTTATGGAACTGCTCTCGCCCCCATACTGCTGGGTCAGGAACGAGGAATTCGTTTTAAAGTATATGCTGATGAGACACGCCCGTTACTCCAGGGTTCTCGCTTAACGGCTTGGGAACTTCTTAAGGCTGGTGTTGATGTAACACTAATTACTGATAACATGGCTGGCATGGTGATGAGGCAAGGTAAAATTCAGGCGGTTATTGTCGGCTGTGACCGAATTGCAGCCAATGGAGATACAGCTAACAAGATTGGCACTTATGCGGTAGCTGTTTTAGCTAAACACCATAACATTCCTGTTTATATAGCTGCTCCTGTCTCGACCATAGATGTGTCCACTCCTACCGGCGATGAAATTGTTATTGAAGAACGCAGTCCGGAAGAGGTGACTTGTGGATTTGGTAAGCGAACAGCACCCGAGGGAGTCAAAGTTTATAACCCTGCCTTTGATGTTACGCCTGCTGAGTTGATTACGGCCATTGTTACAAACCGTGGTATTCTTTACCCACCATTTACCGACAGCATCAGAAAGCTGTTTGAGGTGAAGTAGCTAGGTGTTTCCAATCATTCGCCCGCTTTTCTAAAGAATTGTGGAGGTGATGAAGTGCGAAGTGTTGAATTTAGGAACGGCAAAGTTTTTTGGGCAGAGCGTCCTATACCTGAGCCCCAAAAAGGCGAAGTCCTTGTAAAGGTATTATATGCCGGGATTTGTAATACAGACCTGGAGCTACTACACGGTTATTACAATTTTAACGGGGTAGCAGGCCATGAATTTGTTGGTGAGGTAATAAAAGCACCGGGTCATGAGGAATGGGAAGGGTTAAAGGTTGTGGCTGAGATCAACATAGGCTGTGGAAGCTGTTCCTGGTGCCTAAAGAAAGAACCACGTCATTGTAATAACCGTAAAGCAATCGGCATTAAAAATTGGGATGGTGCTTTTGCAGAATACCTGAAAGTCCCTGTAAATTTGCTCCACAAGGTAGAATCTATACCTTTACGGGAGGCGGTTTTTGCTGAACCGCTAGCGGCTGCTCTGGAAATCAGCCAGCAGATACATCTTAGAAATTCGGATCGGGTTGTAGTACTTGGAGACGGCAAAATGGGGCTTTTAATCAGTTTGGCGTTGAAAACCTACAACCCTAATTTGCTGTTGGTAGGTAAACATCAAACTAAACTGGTTATTGCTGCTGAGCAAAAGGTGAGAACCTTTCAACTAAAACCCCCATCCTTTGAGATTACTCAGGTCTTAGATGAGTATAATGGTAAGTTTGACATAGTTATTGAAGCTACAGGCAGGCCAGAAGGGATTAACAATGCTTTAGAGCTAGTACGGCCTGAGGGGATAGTTGTGGCTAAGACCACCTCTCACCTGGATTTCAAAGTTAATGTTTCTAAGCTGGTAGTTGATGAAATCACTTTAGTAGGCTCTCGTTGCGGTGACATATCTCTTGCTCTTCAGAGTTTGAAAGAAAAGCGCCTAAATGTTGTACCCCTTATCGAAGATTGTTATCCTTTTGACAAGTTTGAGGAGGCTTTGGCGAGAGCAGGTCAAAAAGGTGCCAAAAAAGTTTTGCTCCAATATTCTTAATATACTTAACTTTTGCAGATGGGAATAAGTAAATATGCCTTCTGTTATTATTTGAATAGTGTTAAAATAACATCAAGCGTAAAGGGGGGGGTATTATATTGTCAACTTTGCTAATTAAAAACATTGATACAATAGTCACCTGTGACCCAGAGGACAGGGTATTGAAAAACCAAAACATTTTTATTCAAGATGAAAAAATAAGCTACATAGGTAACGACATTTTAGAAGCCGATGAGGTAATTGACGGTTCAGGTTGTTTTGTTTACCCGGGACTAATTAATACTCATCACCATCTATATCAAACCTTTACCCGTAACTTGCCCCAAGTTCAGAGCATGGAACTTTTTGATTGGTTAGTTACTTTGTATGAGATCTGGAGGGGGTTAAACCCAGATATTATATACTTTAGTTCCCTTGTTGGGATGGGTGAGCTGCTAAAATATGGTTGTACAACCTGTTTTGATCACCATTATGTTTTTCCCAAAATTAATTCTGATAATTTTATAGATATGCAGTTTGAAGCCGCTGAAAACTTAGGTGTTCGTTTTTACGCTTCCCGGGGAAGCATGTCAAGGGGAAGGAGTGATGGAGGATTACCTCCCGATGATCTGGTACAGCCGGTTGATAAAATTTTAGAAGACAGTATTCGTTTGGTAGAAAAGTACCATGATCCTGGCAGATACTCGATGAAGCAGGTAGCAATCGCACCTTGCTCACCTTTTAGTGTTACAACTGATTTGCTAGAAGAATCTGCAAAGTTAGCTAGAAAGCTTGGAGTTAGACTTCATACCCACTTAGCTGAAACAAAGGATGAAGAGGTGTATTGCCTTGAAAAACTAAACATGCGACCTCTAGAATACATGGAATCGGTAGGATGGTTGGGAGAGGATGTTTGGTATGCTCATGGTGTTCATTTTACCGACGAAGAAGTAAAAAAACTAGCCCGAACAAAAACCGGAGTTGCTCATTGTCCTGTGTCCAATGAAAAACTTGCTTCAGGTGTTGCTAAAATACCATTGATGCTGGAAGAAGGTGTACCTGTAGGCCTGGCCGTGGACGGGAGTGCCAGCAATGATTGCTCTAACTTACTGGCAGAATTGCGGGCTTCTTATTTGATCCATCGCCTTGTTTCCAGCTCAAAAGCTCCAACAGGCTACGATATCTTGAAAGTTGCTACCCTTGGAGGAGCCAAGATATTAGGCAGGGATGACATTGGTTCCTTAGAAGTTAATAAAGCAGCTGATTTATTTATGATAAATACTAAGCGTATTGAACTGGCCGGTGCCCATTTAGATCCAAAATCAATGCTGGGAACTGTCGGTTTTAACAGACCGGTTGATTACACTATTGTTAATGGAAAAATAGTTGTAAAAAATGGGGAGCTGTGTAATATAGACGAGTATGTAGTAACAGAGCAGGCTAATAAATTGGTTAAAAAATTAGTTAATGCCTAGTATTTGGCTGATCTAAACCTATAATATTGTAAAAACTAAAATTGCATTTGGAAGAATACCATCCTTCTAGGAAGTTGGTTTGCAACTAAGGTATTCAACCAAATGCTTTTTATTTTTGCAAGGAACCTATTTCTTTGAGGTTTTGCAGATTTGCTCGCTTTTATTTTTTCAAACCCTATAATTAAAAATTATTTTTTTGGTAAGTGTTGACAAGGCAAACATAAAAACATATACTGTACATATACAGCATATACAGTATTTACACTAAAGCAAGGGGATTAAAATGGATATTATTATTTCTAATACGGCTAAGGAACCGATTTATGAACAAATTTCTAGCCAAATCAAAAACTTAATATTGCAGGGTAAGCTTCAGTCCGATGAACCGCTTCCTTCCATCCGCAAGCTGGCTAAGGAACTAAAAGTAAGTGTAATTACCACTAAGCGAGCTTACGAGGAATTGGAAAAGGAAGGCTATATAGTTACGGTAGGGGGAAAGGGAACTTTTGTAGCCCCCCAGTCTCCCCAGTTTTTACAAGAAAAACGGCTCTATTTAGTGGAACAGTATCTAGCCCAGGCTGTGGAAGTTGCGAAAAGCTTAAAGGTAAGTCTGGAGGAGTTAACTTACCTGGTTAATTCCCTTTATAAGGAGGAGTAGAGGATGAGTAAGATTTTAGAAGTAAATAACTTAAGCAAGACTTACAAAGATTTTACTTTAACAGATGTAAGCTT
This sequence comes from Clostridia bacterium, assembly GCA_012838615.1. Lineage (GTDB taxonomy): Bacteria > Bacillota > DUOV01 > DUOV01 > Zhaonellaceae > DUOV01. The sequence continues at coordinate 13,229 of DUOV01000146.1, forward strand.
TAGTCTGGAAAAAGGATACATTATGGGTTTTATCGGACCTAATGGGGCAGGTAAAAGTACGACTATCCGCTTGCTTATGAATCTGATAAAACGGGAAAAGGGCTGGGTTAGAATTTTTGGCTTGGATTACAAAAACCATGAAATCGAAATAAAGAATCGGCTGGGCTTTGTTTACGACGAAAACATTTATTATGAGGAATTAACTATTGGAGAAATGAAGGGGTTGGTAGCACCGTTTTATTCTCGCTGGAATGAAAAGCTGTTTTGGAAGCTTCTTAAGGACTTTGATTTAAATCCCAAAAAGAAGATTAAAGATCTTTCTCGGGGAATGAAAATGAAATTTTCCCTTGCCATAGCTCTATCTCACCATGCTGATTTAATTATTATGGATGAGCCTACTTCAGGACTGGATCCTATTGTAAGAAGTGAACTTTTGGATATTTTGACAGATTATATTCAAGATGAAAACAAGGCGGTTTTTCTCTCTACCCATATTACTACTGATCTTGATCGAATTGCTGACTATATTACTTTTATCAATGAAGGAAAGATTATATTTAGCACAAACAAAGATGAGTTGTTAGAAAATTATGGGGTTGTAAAAGGGGCTAAGGAGGATTTGACTCCGGCTTTAAGAGGACAACTGATCGGAGTGAAAGTGGGAAGTTTGGGTTTTGAAGGTATGACCATAAATAAGCAAAAGGTTAAAGAAGTGGTAAATCAAAGGGTTTTAATCGAAAGGCCGACTTTAGAAGATATTATGCTTTATACCGTAAGGGGGAAACAAAATGCTTAGTTTAATCTGGAAAGATTATTTAATTCAAAAAAGAAGCTGGCTGACGGTTTTTATTATACCCCTCTTTATGCTAATTGCGTTTTCCAACGACCCGTCGGCAGCTCCGGTAGCCGGGGCTTTAGCTGTAGCCTATCTACTCATTGCAGGGGCATGTGTTTACGATGAAAAAAATAAGTCCCATGTACTTTGGTCAAGTCTCCCTATTTCAAGGAAAACCATAGTTGGGGCTAAGTATCTTTCTGCTTTAACTTTTATGGTGGTGGGGATTGCTATAGCGGCTGTTTATGGATTTATTTTAAAAATTTTTAATTTGCCTGTCTCGATAAATGGAATTACTATAAAAAATGTTATAGTCCTATTTATTGCTACGACTTCTTTTACCGCCTTGTATTTGCCCGTTTATTTTAAGTTTGGTTATGCCAGATCCCGCTACTTTAGTATCATTATTTATATATTGATGTTCATGGCTCCTCAGTTTCTAATGGGACAGCTTAAAAGCAACCCAAAGCTGTCAGCTTGGCTGCAAAACGTGGGTGGGAGTTTTTTATTGGCATTGGTTGCTAGTGTTATGCTGGCTATTTCCTATTTTGTTTCAGTAAGAATATATCAAAATAAAGACATTATCTAGCTGTAACCCTAAGCTTTGCTTGGGGTTTTGCTTTTTTGCTAAGGAACTAATATCTTGCGATTTTGAAGAGTCGGCGAAAGGTAGTATGAAAAGGATTATTCGCCAGCTTTCTTAGAAAAAGGTATTGCTAGAAGTATGCATTTTAGGCAAAATAAGTATATAAATGTTATTAGTTATCAATAAAAGTTGGGAAAGCTAAATATAGGTATAGACAAGGAGAGTTAATTTGGACATTATACAGTCACTTGCCAAAGAACTAAAATTAAAGAAAGAGCAGGTAGAAGCTACCGTCAAGCTTTTAGATGAGGGAAATACCGTACCTTTTATCGCCCGTTACCGAAAGGAGGTAACAGGAAGTTTAACTGATGAGGTCCTGCGTGAGCTGGAAGAGCGGCTTAATTACTTAAGAAATCTGGAAGAACGTCGCCTTGAGATCACCAGGCTATTGGAAGAGCAGGGCGTGTTAAACGAGGATTTGGAGAAAAAAATTGCTCAAGCCACCCTATTAGTTGAGTTGGAAGATATCTACCGGCCTTTCCGTCCTAAGCGTAAAACCAGGGCCTCTTTAGCTAAGGAAAAAGGGCTGGAGCCTTTAGCCCAGTTTCTTTTGACTCAAGAAACGGGAGATGTATTACAAGAAGCCCAAAAGTACGTTAATCCTGAAGCGGAAGTATTTGCTTCTGAGGAAGCACTTCAGGGTGCTCAAGATATAATTGCCGAAATGGCGGCCGATGATGCTGAGATTCGAGGTACTGTTCGTACCTTAATAAGACAAAAAGGGGTTCTCCGTAGCCAGAAAAAAGCTAAAGCAGAAGGACGTTCTCCTTATGAAATGTACTATGATTACCAGGAGATGGTAAAAAGTATTCCTCCCCATAGGATTTTAGCAATTAACCGAGGGGAAAAAGAAGAGTTTTTAGATGTAAAACTGGAAGCCCCAAGGGAGGAGATCCTTAGCTTTATAAACAGCTATTTTATTAAAGGGGATTTAATTGGCGCAGGTCTAATTGAGGAAGCAATTAACGATGGCTATAATCGGCTGTTGGAACCTAGCCTAGAGCGGGAAATTCGTAAGGAATTAACTGAAAAAGGTGAAGAACAAGCTATAAAAGTTTTTGCTGCTAATTTAAAGAAATTATTACTCCAACCTCCCTGTAAGGATCAAATAGTTTTAGGTTTTGATCCTGCTTATCGTACCGGCTGTAAGCTGGCTGTAGTCGATCCTACCGGAAGGGTTTTAGATACTGCTGTAATTTATCCCACTCCTCCTCAAAACAAAGTGGAAGAAGCTCAAAAAGTTTTAATTGAGCTGGTTAACAAGTATCATGTTACGGCTATTGCTCTTGGGAATGGAACGGCTTCCAGGGAAAGTGAGAAATTTATTGCTGACACTTTACAGCTTTTTGACCACAAAGTTATGTATACCATAGTTAACGAAGCTGGTGCTTCCGTATACTCGGCTTCTAAGCTTGCCCAGGAAGAGTTTCCCCACTATGATGTTACTTTACGGAGTGCAGTCTCTATTGCCAGAAGGCTAATTGATCCATTGGCCGAACTGGTTAAAATTGATCCCAAGGCTATTGGTGTGGGGCAATACCAACATGACGTCAATCAAAAAAGGCTGGGGGAAACTTTACGAGGCGTTGTAGAAGACTGTGTAAATAGTGTTGGTGTAAATTTAAACACAGCTTCGGCAGCCCTTTTAAGTTATGTGGCAGGAATAAGCCAAAATGTGGCCAAAAAAATAGTTGCTTATCGGGAGGAAAAAGGTCCATTTAAGGAAAGACAAGAGTTATTAAAAGTTTCAGGCTTAGGTCCTAAGACTTTTATTCAATGTGCCGGTTTTTTAAGGATACCTGATGGTGAAAATCCGCTGGATAATACAGGAGTTCATCCTGAATCTTATGACGTAACCGATAAGCTTATTAAGAGGCTTAATTTGAGACTTAATGAAATAAAATTTAACCTTCTAAAAGAAGATTTGAAAAACCTTGCTAAAGAATTGGAAGTGGGATTACCAACTCTTGAGGATATTGTTAAAGAGTTAGAGAAGCCAGGCCGAGATCCTAGGGAAGAGTTGCCATCGCCTGTCTTTAAAGCCGGTGTAATGGAAATAGAAGATCTACAAGTGGGGATGGTACTTACAGGGGTGGTAAGAAATGTGGTTGATTTTGGAGCTTTTGTTGATATTGGCGTTCATCAGGATGGGTTGGTTCACATATCACAGCTAACTGATAGCTTTGTCAAAAACCCTTTGGATGTGGTAAATGTTGGAGACATAGTACAAGTTACTGTACTAAGCGTAGACGTAGAGAGAAAAAGAATTAGCTTGAGTATGAAAAAAGTTTAAATTTGCTATGCTTGAATATTAGCAGGATTTTTCATAACAAAAAGATAACAATTACAAAATAGAAAGGGGTGGTTAGGTGCTTCCAGAGTTACTAAATATAAAAAAGCTAAAGACACGTACTGTTATAACAATTTTATTGCTATTAGGAATCAGTTTCTTAGGATTTCGCAATTATCTGTTCTTTCATAGTGCAGTCGAATTGTATACTATAGTTATTTTTTTCTGCATTACTATCTTAGCTTCAAACGCTTATAGTATAGCACCCGAGAATATTGATCCTTTTTACGATTTTATGGGTGTAGCCAGTTTTTTTATAGGTGTATTTCACGTCATACACGCTTTAGCCTATAAGGGAATGGGTGTATTTCCGGGAGCTACTGCTAATCTACCAACTCAGCTTTATATTATTTCCCGCTATATGCTCAGCTTATCTTTACTAGGAGCTAGTATTTTTGCTGCAAAAAAATTAAAATCCGGTTTATTAGTTTTAATCTACTCCTGCCTTACTGTTATTCTTCTTTTAAGTGTTTTTTACTGGGGTATCTTTCCTGACTGCTACGTTGAAGGGCAGGGTTTAACCATTTTTAAAATTAGTAGCGAATATGTTATCTGTATTATCTTCCTGGTAGTTGTAGCATATTTATACTTAAAAAGGGACAACTTTCACCCCATGGTTCTCAGGCACACTTATAATGCCATTGCTTTCGCTATTGCCGGAGAACTAATGTTTACTTTATACATCGGAGTCTATGATTATTTCAATATGCTAGGACATTTGCTCCACGTGATTTCCGCTCTCTATTTATATCGGGGTTTAGTTAAGACTTGTTTTGCCGATCCTATTACTGCCCTTTTTTCTGAACTAAGTGAAAAAAATGAAGAGCTGGAAAGCCAAACCCTGGAACTACAAAGGATTAACAATAGGTTAGAACAGGAAATAGAAGAGAAAAGTCAAATTCAGCGGGAGTTAACCACCAGTAAAAATTTATATCAAGGTCTTTTCCATAATCTCTTGGATGGCTTTTCTTATAATAAACTTATTTATGATAAAAATGGAGTTGCTGTTGATTATGTATTTCTAGAAGTTAATGAAGCTTTTGCTAAGTTCTACGGGTGGAAGAGGAATGATATGATCGGAAAAAGAGCTACTGAGGTATTTCCTGACGAGGCTCAAGTATGGATACCTCTCTTTGAAAAGGTGGCTAAGGAAGGCACCAATATACGTGTAAAGCATCATTTTACGGAAAAAAACAAGTGGATAACTATAACCTCTTTCAGTCCGGAGACAAACTACTTTGTAACAATAGTAACTGATGTGACAGATTTAAAACGTTCCTGGGAAACGAATTTGGCATAAATCAACCTGATTTGATAAAGATTAACCGTAGAGAAGTGAAACTTTTAATAGAGGGGGAGGATTCGAGGCTTTTCGCCGGGATAGAGCTGTAAGGAGGACGCGGTAAACACATGCCAAAGATAGGGCTTGAAATCGTTGTAATACTTTTACTAATCATCGCCAATGGAATATTTTCAATGACTGAAATCGCTATAGTATCTGCTCGTAAAGCCAGGCTAAAAAAACAGGCAGAAGAAGGGAATAAAGGGGCTCAAGTAGCCTTGAGGCTAGCAGGCAATTCTACCCAGTTAATCTCTACTGTCCAAGTGGGAATAACCTTAATAGGTATTTTTACAGGTGCTTTTGGAGGTGCGACCTTAGCTGAGCCACTAAGTAAACTACTTGTATCCTTCCCTAGGCTTGCTCCCTATAGTTATGGAATAAGCTTAGCAATAGTGGTAGGTTTAATAACTTATTTATCTCTAATCATTGGTGAGCTTGTTCCTAAAAAGCTAGCTTTAAACAGTCCTGAAGCTATTGCTGCTAGGTTGGCCAGACCCATGCAGTTTTTTGCTAAACTGGTTAACCCTTTTGTCCAAGTTTTAGTCATTTCAACTAATTTCGTGCTGAAGTTGCTAAGGGTTAAGCCTTCAGAGGAACCGGAAGTAACTGAAGAAGAGGTAAGAATTCTCATTAGGCAAGGCGCTGAGTCTGGCACTTTTCTAAAGCAGGAAGAGGATTTGGTGGAACAGGTCTTCCGTCTAGGTGATTTACGGGCCAATGCTTTAATGGTACCTAGAACTCAAGTAGAATGGCTTGATTTAGAAGATAGCCTGGAATATAACCTGTCTATTGTTAATCAGAGCACCCATTCCAGATTTCCGGTAGCCCGAGGCTCTTTAGATGATTTAGTAGGTTTTGTTTATACCAGGGATTTGTGCTCCTGTGTGTTGCGAAAAGGGGAAATAAACTTGGAGGATTTGGCCCGGCCCCCTTTACTTATTCCTAAGTCGATGAAAGTTTTCAAAGTTTTGGAGTTATTTCAGCAAAAAGGCTTGCACGAAGCTATCGTAATAGATGAGTATGGCGGAGTATTTGGCCTGCTAACCCTTCATGACATTTTGGAAGAATTAGTAGGAGAAATGCCCCTTTTTTATGAACAAGAAGAGCCGGAAGTAGTTGTTCGAGAAGATGGGTCTTACCTTTTAGACGGAATGTTGGCCATAGATGAGTTTAAAGATATTTTTTCCATTTCCGAACTTCCGGCGGAAGGTGAAGATGAATACTTGACCTTGGGCGGTTTTGTCATGTCTTACTTAGGTTATATACCTAGTGTAGGAGAGGTATTTGAGTGGAATAAACTTCGTTTGGAAATTGTAGACATGGATGGGGCTAGGGTCGATAAAGTATTAGTGAGCCGAATTTCCTAGCAACAGTTCTCTCCATTTATTTAGTTCCCGGGCTGTTTTTATAAACTTTTCATCAAGCTCCCTTTTTTCCTCTTCCTCCAAGGGTTCAGCTAGCTTCCCACTCAAGAAAGATAGTTCACATTCAAGTCTGGCAATTTTATCTTTTACTTCCTTTAAATCTGTTTTGGCCTTAAAATTGGCCGACTCTTGTTTGTTTTTAGCTACAAAGTAGTCATAGCCTCCCTCGTAGCGCCTGAGAACATGGTTTTCCAATTTTAAAACCTTGGTAGCCAGGCGTTTAGTAAAATATCTGTCATGGGAAACAAACAGGATGCTTCCCTCGAAGTCTTCTAACACTTCTTCAATTTTTTCTTTAGATATAATGTCCATGTAGTTAGTAGGTTCGTCCAAGATTAGTAGATTAGCTCCCGATAATATTAGCTTGGCAAAAGCTACCCGCCCTTGTTCCCCCATACTGAGTTGACCAACTTTTTTGTAAACGGTATCGCCTCTAAATAGTAAGCAGGCCAAAAGCAACCTTGTTTCATTCATTTTTGCACCACTAGCCAAAACTTCGTCAAGTACGGTGGAGTTGCTGTTTAAGTTACTAAGTTCCTGGGCAAAATAACCGATCTTGACAGAAGGATTGAGCTTTACAGAACCGGAAGAAGGCTTGTCAAGGCCGGTGATGATTTTTAAGAGAGTAGTTTTGCCTGTACCATTGGTGCCAAGGAGGGCAATTTTATCATGGCGCTTAATAGTAAATGAAACATTTTTAAAAATAAGTTTTTCTCCGTAGCTTTTGGTCAGTTCCCGTACCTCAACCAAAGTGGGAGGTAGTTTTTGCCCTGTAAAAGCTTTATTGATAATATCGAAGGCCGGAGAAGTAACTTTTTTAGGTTTGGAAATAGCGGAACTTTTTAAGCGCTCTAATTCTTTTTCTTTAGCTCTCAAGACACTTGTATGCTTTTTAGCTTTTGAACGCCAGAAATCGTTTTGGCCGGCTGCTTTATGGGCAGCTTGGTACCAGTTTTTCCTAGTATTAATCATTTCTTCTAAACTTGCTATTTTAGCTTGCTGTTTTTCATATTGTTTGGCCAGGTTTTTATCTTCCTTTTCTTTCTGCAGTTTATAAGCACTATAGTTTCCTGAATAAGATTTTAGTTTTTCGGGGGTTAGTTCCCATATTTTATTGGTGACATTATCGAGAAAATAGCGGTCGTGGGATATTAAAAGCATAGGCTTCTTTAATTGCTTTAAGAAATCTTCCAGCCAGGAACAACTATCCATATCTAGGTGATTAGTCGGTTCGTCTAAAAATAGCATATCAAACTCATTTACCATAGCTTGGCAGAGCATTAGCTTAGTTTTTTCACCACCGCTTAAGTTTCTTGCCTTTTGAATCCATAATTCTTCCTTTAACCCCACCTCATTTAAGGCTTTTTTGGCCTTGACTTCAGCGTCAACGTAAGATTTTTCCTGACCACAAGTAGTCTTTAAGACTTCTCCCAATACAGTAGACTGCTCATCAAATTGCGGATACTGTGGAAGATATAAGATTTCAAGGTTAGGAGGAGTATAGTTAATCTGTCCGCTGTCTACCTCCTCCAAACCGGTTAAAAGCTTCATCAAAGTGGTTTTGCCAACTCCGTTTAGACCGATTAATCCGATGCAATCGTCTTGATCAATCTGCCCTTTAATTTTTGCAAAGATAGTTTTGCCATTATAGCTCTTAGACAAATTTTCAAAATATATATTCAAAAGATCAACTCCTCTCGCAAACAAAAAAACTGCAATAAAACACTCAGGTGTTGAATTGCAGTTTAAATCTAAGATATTTATTATACAAGTGAAAACCCTGTTAGTGTTTTTAACTGTTACCCTTAAAAAAGTGCATACTTCCCCTACACAGATTTAAGAGCAGTATGAAATTACTTAGTTAAAAACACTTGCTTCATCTTTACCTCCGAGAGGATTTGTTAATATTTAGTCTAGCATAGTAGCTCATGGCAGTCAACGTTGGAAAGGATCTAACAATGTCTAAGTACCAGTAGGAATAAAATTGTAATTTTCATCGAATTTGTGAAAAATAACACAAATCTGAGCTAAAACCCTAGGTATTTTGGTCTTGTAGTTTTAAGATAAAGATAGATAGAGATAATTTTTTTTGAGGGGTGCTTCAAATGAAAAGGAACATGAACGATTGGTCAAGGGCTATTATCAACTCTTCCCAAAGAGTGGCTATGCCTATTATGACTTATCCCGGTTTGGAGTTGACGGGAAAAAGTGTGAAAGAGGTAGTGACAGATGGACAAAGCCAGTTTGAAGTTATGAAGTGCCTGGCTGAAAATTTTCCCTCTGCGGCTGCAGTTACAATTATGGACTTGTCTGTGGAAGCCGAAGCTTTTGGAAGTCCGGTGGCTTTCCACGACGATGATGTGCCGACGGTAACAACCAATATTGTATCTGATAAAGCAAGTATAGAAGCTTTAGAAATCCCAAGTGTGACAAAAGGCAGATGTCCGGCCTACATAAGGGCTGCTGAACTTGGGGCAAAGCATATTAAAGATCGGCCGACTTTTGGTGGGATGATTGGTCCTTTTTCTTTGGCTAGTCGGCTTTATGATATGACTCAGATTATGATGGGCTTAATTATGGAACCGGACAATATTCACCTACTCTTGGAAAAATGTACTCGTTTCTTGATAGATTATGCTCAAGAGTTTAAGAACAAAGGCGCCAACGGCATTATTATTGCAGAGCCTGCTGCAGGGTTACTGTCTTTAGAACATTGTGACGAATTCTCTTCTCGTTATGTCCAAAAGATTGTAGATAGTGTACAAGATAGCAACTTTTTAATTATTCTTCATAACTGTGGAAATACTCAGCATCTAGTTGGCTCTATGGTTTCAACTGGGGCTAAAGGATTCCATTTTGGTAACGCTGTGGATATGGCTGAAATATTACCTCTTGTTCCAGCAGAACGTTTAGCTTTTGGTAATATTGATCCTGCCAGAACTTTTAGGAAAGGGACTACGGAATTAGTAGCCAAACAAACTTGGGAGTTGTTGGAAAAAACAGCAAACTATAAAAATTTTGTTTTGTCCTCAGGCTGCGATATTCCTCCTTTCACACCGCTGGCGAATGTCGAAACCTTCTTTTCTACTTTAGAAGAATTTAATCATAAATGTCAGAAGAAAATCGGTTAATAGTAAAGACTCCAGGGCTCTAAACCTGGAGTCTTTTTTATACGTGGCCCATCCATGGCGATTAACTAGACGGTGAAAGGCGATACTGGGTTATGTAGCTAATCTTAGTATTATATTGTAGCAGGGTGTCCTTTGTTGTTCTTAGCGTTGATCTTAAGCAAAAAACAGGTTACAATTAATTAGTAATTTACTAATTTAGTAGTTTAGTAAACAAGGAAGGAGATTGACTATGAAAATACCAACTACTTTAAAACATAAACCTGTGATCGTTTCTGAAAACTATGAAAACGTTGACGGCAGGTATGCTTATAAGTCAGATGCTAAAGGCCTTTCCTTAGGCTTAGCTCAATGGAATGATCGTGGCAAAGTAGATATTTCGGCCAAAGTTTGGAGGCATACAGGTGGAAAATGGTCCAGACAATCTGAGGAATTACCCTTACATCGAGTGCTAGACCTGGCTATCCTTATTACAAGATCGCTACTACACTTTCGGGAAGCTTACCGTTACGAAAATTTATACGATATAAATAACCCTGTAATTGATCGAGTTGGTTTACAAGGAGATGCAATGACGGTAGCCGTCTGTACTGAAAACGAAAAAATAGATGAAGATATTAAACTTTTCGATCAAGCTTTGAAAAATGACGATGAGCTTCTAGGGGAGCGCTTACGTACCTTATCCAGAATTTTAAAGGAAATGGGTTATTAACTAGCGAGTACGGGTTGTTTCAGATGACGAGGAAAAAGGTGGTAAATAATGGACAGAAAAAAAGAATTAAAAATGCAGTATAAGCAAATGAAGCCGGAAATGGGCATTATAATGGTTCGTGCTAAGTCAGGTAATAAGTATTTTCTGCAGGGAACTCAAAACTTAAAAGGTTTTATCAACAGAACAAAATTTTAGTTAGATTTAGGCAGACTACCTGCTTTTTTATGCGCGTGCGTCCAGCAAAGCTGGACCATACTTGCCGGTGAAAGTCCGATACTTATAAAAAGTAAATATTTGACCACATGGAGGTTTGGCGGTATTATGAAGATGCAGCTAAATTTAAAAAGGTGAAAAAGAGAGCTTGTCAAAGAAGACGCGGACAAGATTGTAGGTTAATAACAAAACATAGAGGGGTAATGTATGAAAAGAAGAGAGGCAAACCTAGAACAATGGAGCAAATTATATGACGTAGCTGTCGGATTAAAGGTGTTAAAGCCTTGGGAGTATATCTGGGATATGGATTTAATTGCTATAATATTGCCAGAATATGAAGAACCTTTTTTCTGTAGCGTTATGGGAAAAGCAGGAGAATGTTTAGGTATTGGAACTTATGAGGGGTTTGATGCAATACATGGTTTTTACTACATAGCAAACAATCAGCAAATTTCATCATCGCAATTGATTCGCTACCAAAATAATTTAATGTGCTATTTTGGAAACCGTGAGGAATTGACAAAAAAAGATTTGGAAGTGATTAAAAGCATAGGTTTAAAATTCAGAGGTAAAAATGAATGGATATATTTTAGGTCTTTTGAACCGGGATATGCCCCATATATGTTAGACGAGCTTCAAGTGGTAAAACTCACTCAGGTTCTCCAGAATCTGTATATGTCCTTAGAAGCGCTAGTTGAAGGTAAGGTAAAAGTAGACTTCGATAGTGGAAACATCCTTTATAGAAGATACGACGAGGAGTCGAGGTTGTGGCTGACTCATGGTGGACCTAACCTAATCCCACCGAGACGCCGTATTAACCCTGTTTTAACTGATGAACTATTACTGGCAAAGTTTAAAAAGCAAAAATCAATAAAAAATGAGATTGAGTTAGATACGCTATATTTAAATAGCATAATTGATGATAAAGAATTTGAAAAACCTATCTTAGGTAGGCTACTTTTAATTGCAGATTGTAAAAGCCGTAGGATTCTTGACCAACATTTATTATCACCTAAAGATGATGTCATTCAAAATATTTTCGGAATTTTTATTAACTACTTGCTTCATGAGGGCAAACCAAAAACAGTCTATGTCCGAGACCATTATATAGAAGATTATTTACAAGATTTATGTGAGAAATTAGGTATTTCCTTGAAAGTAAAAGGAAAGTTAAAGACTATAGATTTTTTTGAAAGAAATTTGATGAAACATGGCTTTTAAGCATTTGAGAGGGGACGTTGGAAACGTCCCTTGTAATTGCTAGGGAATTATGTCTTTGTGGTTTTGAAAAGTCGGTATAAAAGCGGGCGAAACAATCATTCGCCCGCTTTTTTGGTTTTATTGAACCTTGACCAAGGCCCACAAGGTCTTTTGTTTTATTTCCTCATTATCCCATCTACAGCGTCAATAACTGCGCTGCGAAAGCCTTTTCTTTCCAGGGTAGTCACCCCGACTATGGTTGTCCCT
>DUOV01000147.1 GCA_012838615.1 Clostridia bacterium
GCTTGGACAAGGTGTTATATGAGCCTTTGAATACCTCTATTGCTTCATCTTTTAATGTTATCAAAGCCTTCGAAGATGAAATCAAAACTATTGATAAAGCCATTACTAAGGCTATTAAGGGGATTAACACTACGGAATACCAGTCTCTTATTTCTATCCCTGGTATCGGTCCTGTACTTGCTAGCGGTATTCTTGCTGAAATAGGCACTATTACTTCTTTCGATTCCCATGACGCCCTAGCTAAGTATGCTGGTCTTACTTGGAGAATCAATCAGTCTGGTGATTATTCTGCTGATGATACTAGGATGACTAAGACTGGTAATAAATATCTTAGATACTATTTAATTGAGGCTGCTAATAGTGTTAAAAACAACATTTCTGAATACAAGGATTTTTACCTTAAGAAGTACGGTGAGGTAACTACTCATCAACATAAAAGAGCACTCGCACTTACATCCCGTAAATTAGTTCGTCTGATTTTTGGCTTGCTGACTAAAAATCAAATCTACTCCAGCAATAAAGTTGGAGAGAAACAATAAAATAGTTTTTTAATCTTTAGCCTGTTTTTTTTCTAAAAACCACAGGTTTTATTTGTGGTGCCTTTCTTTAATCTTTTTGTTTGTTTATTTTAGAAATCTCTCCTTGACATATCACCAGATTGCTTATCTTAAATATTTTTATAATGATCTTATGGCCAGGTAATCATATCGGATTTGCAAATACTGCATAGATTAAAATATAGATGGGGATTTGACCATGCATTATTTAAATCTTCATAAGATGCTCCGTGATTTTCCATGTTAACTAGCGAACTTTCATTAAAAAGAGCTACCAGGCCTGAGTCTGTTCCGTTATTCCAAGGTAAACTTCTAGTAATATGGCCACAACTAAAGTGAGTAGAGTTACCACATTTTATACAGGTTGGCATAATAGAGACCCCTTTCTTACCATAGAAATAAAAAATCTATTCTATTGTTTGTAGTGTCAAAAAAAATAAACACTTGGAACATTATGGCTTGTCCACTTTAGCAGTCGCATGGTTTAAGAAATTTTCCACTTCTCTTTTAGATAAAAATCTGTATTGGCCAACTTTTAAATTACTTATATCCAAGTTTCCGATTTTAATACGTTTTAGATGGAGAACTGGATGATTTATGGCTTCCATCATGCGGCGGACTTGTCTGTTTCGTCCTTCATAAATTGTTATTTTAACAATTGCATTATGGTCGCAAGTCTTTAAAATAAAAGCTTCTGCAGGTGCCGTAATACCGTCGCTTAATAAAATACCTGTCCTCAGCTTTTCTAAATCATTTTCAGAAGGTATACCTTGTACTTTGGCAAGATAAACTTTTTTTATTTTATGCTTAGGATGGGTTAGAGTATAGGCAAAATCGCCATCATTGGTGAGTAATAATAAACCTTCAGTATCATAATCTAACCTGCCTACAGGGTAAACCCTTTCTTTAACATTTTTTATTAAATCAGATACTTTTTTTCTTCCTTGAGGATCTGCTAAGGTTGTAATGTACCCTTTAGGCTTATATAAAGCTATATATACTTTGCGATTTTCTATTTTTGCTACTTTACTATTAACGGTAACTATATCTTGTTCCGGATCAACTTTAGTTCCTAGTTGGGTTATAACATTTCCATTAACTTTAACTTTTCCATTTAAAATCAATTTTTCGCTTGTTCTTCTAGAAGCAATACCTGCTTTAGCGAGAAATTTCTGTAATCGCATCTTCATAAATCACCTTAATTAAAACTGCTTAAATATTAAACAGGATAATACTATTATATTCAGTTTTTCTCAAATTTAACAGTATATTTACCAAACTTTGCCTTACATCTTTAAAACTAGAAAATTATTCTAACTACCAAACATAAGATTAGTAATAAAAACTGCTGTAATTAAAGTAGTTATATCAGCTATTAAGCCAAGACTTAAGGCATAACGGTATTTTTTTACGCCTACTGAGCCAAAATAAACAGTTAAAACATAAAAAGTTGTGTCGGTACTTCCTTGCATTGTTGACGCTAGGCGCCCAATAAAAGAATCAGGTCCATAGGAATGAATTAATTCGGTGGCAATTCCTAAAGCGCCTCCTCCCGACAACGGCCGCATAATGGCAAGAGGTAAAATTTCCGGTGGGATTTTTACCATGTCAAAAATGGGACTTATTGCCTTTATCAATAACTCCATAGCTCCCGAAGCGCGAAAAACACCTATCGCCACTAGCATACTAACCATAAAAGGGATAATTTTTATTGCTGTAATAAAACCTTGTTCGGCTCCTGTTACAAAAGATTCATATAATTTTACACCTCTCATTAATCCTATTAGTGGAATTATTAACAAAACCATAGGAATTGCCCAACGGGAGATAAGATCTAGTGTTTTCATAAAAATCACCTTTTCTTTTTCCGATATGTTTTTCTGAGTATTTTATCAACTATTATTGCTACCATCATTCCTACTCCAGTAGTAAAAATTGTTGTTCCAACTATAGCTGTTGGTTCGGACGAACCAGCTGAGGCTCGTACTCCGATAATTGTCGCAGGTATTAAGGTAATACATGATGTATTTAAAGCTAGAAAGGTACACATTGCTTCTGAAGCTTCATCGCTGTTATTTAGTTCTTGCATCTCTTGCATAGCTTTCAGTCCTAGTGGCGTGGCGGCGTTTCCAAGCCCCAGAATATTGGCACTTAAATTCATAATAATTGCTCCCATAGCTGGATGATCTTTGGGAATACTAGGAAACAGAAAGACCGTAAGTGGCTTAAAAAGATTGGCAATGGCTTTCACTAAGCCAGAGTCTTCGGCAATTTTTAGCAAACCTAACCATAAGGCCATGATTCCTATTAAATCAAATGCTATGCTAACAGCCATTTTCGCTGAATCAAATGCTGCTGCGGTGATAATTTCAATATTACCGTTTATTGCTGCGGTGATAATTCCCAAGCTTAGTAATAAAAACCAAATTAAATTGACCAATAGCATCACCCCTATTCCAAATTATGTAAAATAAAATTAACTTAGAACGGGGTCTCTAAAATAGACGTCTTAAAAAAAGTAAATAAAAAGCATTTGAATGGAATACCTTAGTGTCAAAAAATAACTTTTATTCAATGGGGTATTCATCCAAATGCTACTTTGCAATCATATAAAAAATTTTTTAAGATTAAAACCCTAAACACCGCCTTGAAGAGAGGGATCCGCATATTCGCTGCTTAAATTTCCTTTTTTAGTAAACATGGACTGTATTTGAGACATGACTTTAGGCGTTAAATCTACCAGCCTATCAAAAATTGCGTTACCATCAACTGGTAATAAGCGAACATCGTTATTTCCAACAACTAAAAAACCAACCGGTTGAACCGAAACACCTGCACCGCTTCCCCCTCCAAAAGGGAGTTGAGAATTTTTGTCAGCGGCATTATCATATTCTCCGCCACCTGCGACAAAACCGCAAGATACTCTAGATATGGGGATAATTACGCTTCCAGCAGGTGTTTCTACTGGATCTCCTACAATGGTGTTCACATCGACCATTTCTTTTATACTTTCCATTGCAGTTTTCATTAAAGCTTCTATAGGATGATCAGTCAGCTTGGCCGCCTCCTTTAATAACAAAACTTGTTAGCAGTACCATTACTTTTAGACCTGTGATAATAATATGACCTAACTTTATTTGAAATATGCATGCTAGGTTAGTATTTAAATATGCACCACCAAAGTGTGGTTTGACCAGTAAGCTAGGGGTAGGATCTTTTAATATCACATTTTGTTTTATATTTTGATAAATGCTATTTTTTAAGGCCCATAAGCTACCAGTAGCAATAGCAGTATAGGCAGCGTTATTAAAACCAAGTTCGGTTGACCATGTTATTTTTTTACAAGTAATAGTCTTAAAAAGTTGTTTAGTTAACTTTTGAAGAGGCTTAGCGTTATTTCTTACAAATTTAAACCCTTTAATCAAGTTGAGGTATATGTCGCTTATATATTTGAACGGCTTGTTAACTTTCGTTTCATGGCTGGTAGATGTTTTTGCTGCATCAGTAAGGTACATATTAAATTGCAAAAATTTTTTGTTAAGTTGACTAAAAGATGAATATAATTGGGTAATTCTTAATTCAAAAAGGAGCCAGCTTTTTATTATCACTAGTTTAATTATTAATAAATCATTTTGTTGAACTCTTTTGTAATTAATTTCGAAATTAATTGGAAGGTAAGACACAAAAGCTAAAAACACAACACAGGCTATTATTAACTGAAGTGGAGGATACAGTTATAATCGCCTCCATTATTTGCTTTTACCCTATAATTCCCTTATTTTACTATTTTGATGCAAAACTTAAAATAAAAAAAGCCAAGATGTGAATTTTTGGCTTTTAGTTAAAGGGGCGTGCCAACTGAATTTTGCACTCCCTTTGTTATTTTCTTATTCTATACTTGGTAATTCTGATAAATTTTTAAGTCCAAAGTATGTTAAGAATTCAGTTGTGGTTCCGTAAACAATGGGTCTACCTGGACTTTCTTTTCTACCTATCTCTTTAATCAATAATTTTTCCATTAAATTATTTAAAACTCCATCAACTTTTACTCCCCTAATCTGCTCAATTTCTGCCCTTGTGATAGGCTGTTTGTAAGCAATAATCGCTAAGGTTTCTAAGGCGGCATGGGACAATGATGTAACCTGCGGTTTGAGTATTTTTTCAATATACTCACTATATTGTTCCTTTGTAACAATTTTAAAACCTTCTGCTATTTCAATTAAACAAATACCTCGATCGGGTTTTTCCAAATCGTTCTTAATCTCGGTTAAAAGTATTAAAACGTCATCAGGCTTTAACCCGATTATGTCTCCAATTTTTTTAGCAGACAGAGGCTCAATTGAAACGAAAAGTAAAGATTCAATTATAGCTTTCTTGTCTTCACTAAACAGCATTTTAATCCTCACTTTGAGTTGTTATAGGGTAAATACATAAAGGTCCAAAATTTGATGTTTGGGTAACAAAAACTTTTTTTAAGTATATTAGTTCAAGTAAGGCAAGGAAGGTTACTATAATAGACAAAGTTGAGCTGTTCTTGGTAAATAGGTTTTGAAAAAGTATACCTTGTGGTTTTTGAATTAATAATGCCTCAATATACTCAATTTTCTCCTTAACTGTTATGGTTCCTTTTGTTATTAGTTTTACCGTCTCTCCATCCTCAGTTTCAGTTAAAACAACACTCAAGATGTTTTTAAAATCTTCTAAGGAAATATTTTCTAAGGGGTTGAATCTTTTTAAGGCATCTTCAAGGTACATCGGATCTAACGGACGACTATAAAACATAGCTTGATTATGTTGTTTAATCTTTAACTTTTCAGCGGCTTTTTTATACTTCTGGTATTCTATTAGCCTATCTACTAGTTCTTTACGTGGATCGTCATTATCTTCTTGTTCTTCCTGGATTGTTGTTTGGGGTAACAACATTTTTGCTTTAATGGATAGTAAGGTGGCTGCCATGAGCAAAAATTCACTTGCCATGTCGAGATCTAGCTCTTGCATTGCTTGAAGATGTTCAAGATACTGTTCTGTTATGGCAGCTATTGGTATGTTGTAAATATCAATTTTATTTTTTTGGATTAAATGAAGCAATAAATCAAGTGGACCTTCGAAAATTTCCAAAGAAATTGTATACGCCATTAGACACCTCGATAATTAATACCTATTGCCTCCTTAACTAATTCCATTGTTTGTTTTGCACTAGAAGTTGCTTTCATGCGGCCATTATCAATAATCTCTCTTACTTCTTTCGGTTTATTAGCAAAGTAAGCCCTTTTCTCACGAATTGGCTCTAAGGCCGAGTTTAATTTTTCGGTTAATTTTTTCTTACATGCTACACATCCAATTGCACCAGTTTTACATTTGTTTTCTATATCCTCTACTTCTTCAGGATTATATATTTTTTGATAAGTGTAGACAACGCAAACATCGGGGTTGCCAGGATCTGTTTTACGGATTCTTTGGGGATCAGTAACCATTTGCCGTACTTTGGAAGCAATTTCTTCCCGGGAGGCATCAATAGTTATTTCATTATGATAACTTTTTGACATTTTTCTCCCATCTATACCCGGTAATAAGGAAATCTTGGATAATAACGCTTTAGGCTCAGGAAAAACGTCTTTTTTATACATGTAATTGAAGCGTCTTGCAATTTCCCTACAAAGTTCCAAGTGGGGCAGTTGATCTTCGCCAACCGGTACAGCGTTTGCTCGATATAATAGAATATCTGCAGACATTAGCAAAGGATAGCCTAAAAATCCATAGGTAGAAATGTCCTTTCCTTGTAAACCAAGCTGGTAAACTTGACTTTTATAGGTTGGAACTCTTTCTAGCCAAGATAAGGGAGTAATCATAGAAAAAAGTAAATGTAATTCTGCATGTTCTTTAACCTGTGATTGTATAAATATTGCGCTTTTTTCTGGATCTAATCCTACTGCTAACCAGTCTAAGACCATATTCCACACATTATCATTAAGCTCGGTTGTTTCCTCAAAAGCTGTTGTTAAGGCATGCCAATCAGTTACAGCGTAGTAGCATTCATAGTCAGATTGTAATTTAACCCAATTATCCAAAATACTTAAATGCCCAATATGAAGTTTTCCAGTAGGACGCATTCCGCTTAAAATTACATTCTTCATTTTTATACTCCTTCTAGTTAAAATATTCCCCAACCAGCAGCCAGCTGAAGAACGGATAATACCGTTCTTACTATGGGTTGTAAAATTTGATTTAAAATTCCTGTGGCTAAAAGTAGTATTAAAATAATTGGCCCATAAGATTCAATTTTATAATAAACTGGTAAGTAACGTGGAGAAAGTAAGCCGGATAAGACTTTTGAACCATCCAAGGGAGGTAAAGGTATTAAATTAAAAACCGCTAGCATAGCATTATACCAAAGTAAATAGAAGAAAAATAGCCCCAAAATATTTATAGGAGGAAATATGCGTAACGCTACTGCACTTAAGTAAGCTAAAACTAAATTCATTAAAGGGCCGGCTAATGCCACGTAGAGCATACCTTTCCGTCGATCTGTTTGAAAATAGTAAGGATTGACTTGTACAGGTTTAGCCCATCCAAAACCTACAAGTAAAAGCATTAAAGCGCCCAACGGATCTAAATGCCTTAAAGGATTAAGGGATAATCTCCCTTGAGCTTCTGGTGTTGGATCACCAAGTAAAGCTGCAGTTTTACCATGAGCATATTCATGAAATGTGATAGCAACTAGAATAGCTGGTATTCCGGCGAGTATTTGCTCAATGTTTTGAAAAAACATTTTTTTCTCCTCTCTTAGCGGCACTTCACTAAATTATATCACGAGTGGAAATCTATCTTCAAGAATAACTACTATTTTAACTTATTACTCTTGTAGGACTACAATATAGATTGGACAATGAAAAAAATAGTGGGAAATGAGAACGCGTCGGCTATTGCTAAGTTACCTCACAATAAAACACTTAACGAAGGAGACAATCTTCTAAAAAAATATAGACGGTAACAACCGTCTATCAGGCCATAGATGCCACAGGAGTATTTTTGTTTTTCAGTCTTTGAGGAGTAATATGATTGGATAGTAAATCTTCGTAGGTTTGTCTTTTAATAATTAAATCTGCATTTCCTTCATAAACAAGTACAACTGCTGGTTTTCCTAAAGAGTTATAGTTACTCGCCATGGAATAGCCGTATGCACCTGTACAAGACATTGCCAAAATATCACCGGAGCAAATTTTAGGTAAGTTTATATTCCAAATTAACATATCACCTGATTCACAACATTTTCCTGTAATAGAAACCACTTCCTCACATGGTTCCAAAGCTTTATTGGCAAGAATTGCTTCATATTTAGCGTCATATAAGGCAGGTCGTATATTATCAGCCATTCCTCCGTCTACAGCAACATATTTGCGTATACCGGGGATATCTTTAATTGAGCCAATTGTGTATAAATTTGTTCCAGCAGGCCCGATAATAGAGCGACCCGGCTCAACAATTATTTTAGGCATTCTTAAGCCATAGGACTTAGCTTGTTCTTTAACAGTAGTCATAATAACATCAGCATACGTTTTAATCTGGGCTGGTTGATCACCTTCATGATAGTATATTCCGAAACCTCCACCTAAATTCAATTCCTCTGCTTCATAACCGTAAGTTTCTTTAACTTTTCCAACAAATCCCATCATAATTTGGGCTGCATGCCGGTAAGAATCCATTTCGAAAATCTGAGATCCTATGTGACAATGAAAGCCACATAAATTAATATTGCTATAATTTAATGCTTTTTCTACAGCTTCAAAGGCTTGACCGGTAGGTAGAATAAAACCAAACTTAGAGTCTATTTGACCGGTTTTAATAAATTCATGGGTGTGGGCTTCAATGCCAGGTGTGATACGTAACAATATATCCACCTTTGTTTTAAATAAACCAGCCATTTGATCGAGCATTTTTAATTCATCAAAGTTATCAACAACAATCCTGCCAATTTTATTTTCTAAAGCCATAGCTAATTCTTGAGCAGATTTGTTATTGCCATGAAAGTAAATTTTTTTAGTTGGAAATTCAGCCCGTAGGGCCGTATAAAGCTCTCCCCCGGAAACAACATCTAAGCCAAGGCCTTCAGAATTAATTATTTTATAGAGAGCAGGAGAGCTAAAAGCTTTACTGGCGTAAATAACTTCTGCATTTTTATAACGTTTTACAAAATGATAGTAATATTGCCGGCAGGTTTGACGAATTAAGGCCTCATCTAAAACAATTAACGGAGTGCCAAACTCTTTAACTAAATCAACTGTACTACAACCACCTATTTCCAAATGCCCGGCAGGATTTATTTTCATTGTTCCTTGCAACTTCAAACCTATCTCTCCCTTTAAATTTTCTTCTTCAGCCTGCGTATTTAAAGTTTTATTTTATATAACTAAATTATTTAGAAATATAAGTTTTGTTTCCGATATTTGGTAGCCCGTATACTAAAGCTATCTAATTAAGCCAGATTACTAATTAAAAAGCGGCAGTGAGAAAACCCACAGCCGCTTTACGCGCTAAGCACTCACTTTCCTGTACATGAGATAGTGCTCCATCTGAAATTCAGGAGTTTCAGATGACAGTCCTGCATTTATTAAATGCAGGCCCAGCATAATAACTCGGGAAGTCATTATGCTTCGGCGGATGACCCCTTTCGTCAAAGGTCATTTACTTCCCAATATCACTTTGACTACTATTGACAACCGCTCCTCTACCTCATCTAAGGTCGATGAGGCATTATGTACTATTAAGCTATTTCATGCATGATACCATGTTAGTAGGGATATGTCAATAAAAAATGTTCAATAACTTTTTTATTTTCTGTTGCTCACTCCGGCTTCTTCAAAAGTTGCCATCTCATGAATTATTTTTACTGCAGCCTCTACTAAATTAAAGGCAAGTACTGCACCTGTACCTTCGCCTAATCTTAGGTCAAGATAAAGCATGGGCGTCAAACCTATCAGATCAAGCATCGCTTTATGTCCGGGTTCTTGTGATAAATGGGATGCCAACATGTACTCCCTGCAAAGATTGTTCATTTTATAAGCAATTAATGCTGCAGCAGTTGAAATAAAACCATCTATTACCACCGGAGTTTTCCTAGCTGCTGCTCCTATTATAACCCCAGTTAAAGCTGCAATCTCTAATCCACCTACTTTTTGTAAAACATCAAGGGGATTGTCGGGGTTAGGTTTGTTAATTTCAATAGCTCTTTTAATAACTTGCTGTTTCTTTGTTAAACCATTATTATCCAAACCTGTACCCCTACCGGTTATCTTTATTATATCCTCATTACTATAGCAGGCAAGAATGGCACTACTTGGTGTTGTGTTCCCTATTCCCATTTCGCCAGTTGCAACTAAAGTAGCACCTTTATCAATCTGCTCATTAACAAGTTTAATACCAACCTCTATAGCGGCTATAGTTTCTTCTAAGGTCATGGCTGGCTCTTTGGCCATGTTTCTAGTACCACGTCTAACTTTACAATTATTTAAATTTGGATGTTCAATTGGATCGGCTGTAATACCTACATCAGTAACTACAACTTTTGCATCTACATGATTTGACAACACATTTATTGCGGCGCCGTTATTTAAAAAATTCAATACCATTTGCAAAGTAACTTCTTGAGGAAATGGACTTACTCCTTCTTCGGTAACTCCATGATCACCTGCCATTGTCATAACAACTTTATTCCCTATAGTCGGCATGGCTTTACCCTGAATTTTTGCCAGCTGAACTGCAACTTTTTCTAGAATTCCTAAACTTCCTGGTGGTTTTGTAAGACTGTCTAGCCTTTTTTGAGCTTCCTGACCCGCTTTTTCATTAGTTTTTTCAATTTTGCTAAGTGTCTCGTTAAATAATTTCATTAAATACTCCCCCTTTTTTTATCTAACCAGTATGATTTTCTTGCCTTCAACTGGTATTTTTGACAGTTATCTCTCTAAAATAAAAAAGTTCTCAAGCTTAAAAAAGCCTGAGAACTTTTCCATCATCCTCAATGCAAATTGTAAATTAGGCAGGTTTCCTGACTCCCAATTCAAACGTTTGATTAACCTTCCCAGGATAAACCTAGTGGTATATATAATCGAAACTCATTGGTTACAGTGGTGGGTCCGTGCTGGATTTACACCAGCTTCTCTTTTACCCTTAATAAAGGCACCTAAAATACTATGCAGTATTTAATTATGATACTAATATAATATTCAATACAGAAACTTCTTAATTATTATCATATTATATCATAAAATATGTGTCAATAATATGACCGACTTTTGTGTTTATTCTGTGATGGTGTCACTTAATATATGTTTTTTAAAATATTAATACAAAAGCATTACCTAAAGTCTAATAAATTGTGCCATAATATGTTAGCTTAGTAATTCTTCCGAACTGTTTAAAGAACTCCATTTTCCACATTTATCTCCCCAACGTGCCAATGTGTTATTGTTGTCCTTTAATGAAACTACTTCGCAGGCATTAGCACAGCCATTACATTCAAAACTGGAGGCGCTAATTTTAGCTTTTCCTACCTCAAAGCCTTTAAATCTAGTAGTCTTTCTACGTAATACTGCATCTTTTGCTAAAAGCGCAGCTCCAACGGCACCCATTACATCAAAATGTTCCGGGATAATTATCTCCGTTCCTAAAGCTTTTTGAAAAGCTGCCTTGATTCCAACATTCGCGGCGACTCCTCCTTGAAAAACAATTGGAGGCTCAATGTTTTTACCTTTGCCTACATTGCTAAGGTAATTTCTTACCAAAGCTTCACATAATCCCGCTAGTATATCTTCAAGTGAGTGGCCCATTTGCTGCTTATGAATCATATCTGATTCAGCAAAAACTGTACATCTTCCAGCAATTCTTACCGGATTAGTAGATTTTAAAGCAATGGGGCCAAAATCTCCTATTGATATGTTTAAGCGACTTGCTTGTTGATCCAGAAACGAACCAGTCCCAGCTGCACAAACTGTATTCATGGCAAAATCTGAAACTACTCCATTTCTGATAATAATAATCTTTGAATCTTGGCCACCTATTTCCACTACCGTCTTTACATTAGCAACTAAACGAGTTGCTGCCACAGCGTGGGCTGTTATTTCGTTTTTAACCACATCGGCTCCTAGAATAACTGCTGCTAAATGACGAGCACTACCAGTTGTACCAACTCCGGCTACAATACAATCAGAAAGACTTTGCTGAAAATCTCGTAAAGCTTCTTGTAAAGTCTTTATAGGTTGTCCTTTTGTTCTAAGGTAAGATTTGTAAACAATTTCATCATTTTGATTAATGGCAACAAGATTTGTACTTACTGAGCCTAAGTCAATTCCTAAATAGTATTCCATTTAAAATTCTCCTTTGATTTATTACTTTCTTTCTTATAGCGAATCA